>DASWJN010000272.1:0-8597 GCA_036397135.1 Candidatus Methylomirabilota bacterium | reverse complement strand
GCGAGAAACCGCAGTTGCCCATGACGACCGAGGTCACGCCGTGCCAGCACGAGCAGGTGCCGAGCGGGTCCCAGAAGACCTGGGCGTCCATGTGGGTATGGCCGTCGACGAAGCCGGGGGCGACGACCAGCCCGTCGGCGTCGATGACCTCGCGGGCGCCCGCGCGGATGCGGCCGATCGAGACGACACGGCCCTGCTGCACCGCGACGTCGGCGCGGTAGCGGGGCAGGCCGGAGCCGTCGACGAGCACGCCGTTCTTGATGACGAGATCGAAAGGCATTCGTTCAGTCCTCTCTCAGGTCGAAGGCCTCGGCGAAGCGGCGGTAGCACTCGAGCGGGTCGCCGTACTTGCGGTGGCCGGCCGTGTGCTGGGCGCTGGCGAGCAGCAGCCGGTCGCGGTCGGCGGCGGTGCTGCGCCGGTAGTCCTCGAGCAGGCCGAGCCCCAGCTCCTGGTTGTGGGGGTCGTTGCCGAGCTTGCAGGCCGCCGTCGCCAGCGTCTCGACCAGCGGGGCGCGATCGTCGCCGGACTGGAGATACGCGGCCGTGAGATCGACGGCCTCGTCCGGCCGCAAAGCCAGCAGTGCGCGCTCCAGCTCGGTCAGGAGCTTGCCGGCCGGCCAGGCCCGGGAGCCCGGCGGCGGCGTGATCGTCCGGGGCCCGTTGTCGGCCGTGTCCCGCTGGTGCTCGGCGGCGTGCTGGATGAACGAGGCCGCCACGAAGAGCAGCTTCAGCCGGTGCGGATGCTCGAAGGTGTCGTAGAACCAGCCGAGCGTGTTGCAGTACTCGTAGCCGTGCTGGGACATCGAGAAGTTGTTGGGGGCGCCCGTCTCCAGGAGGTTCTGGGCGGCGGCCACCTGGATGGCGTCCAGGATGCCGCGGGGGGCCCGCCCGGCCCGGAGGAGCGCGACCACCGCCTCGATCACGGCCAGCTCGCGGCCCCGCGTGATGGCGTGGACCAGCATCGCCTCCTCGGCGGCGCTCAGCGGTGCATCCTGCCGCAGCAGGTCCGCGTCGCGCCCGTCGAGCAGGTTCTGGACGACGTTGCAGCCCATCTCGTAGGTCGAGTGCCAGCGCGGCCCCACCGCGATGTCGGGCACGCCGGCATAGAGCACGTGGTGGGCGGCGTCCCAGCCGAGCGCCTCGCCCAGCTCGATCGTCGCCCGCGCGCGGTACGACTTGTGCCCCGTCGTGTAGGAGCGGTTGTGCAGCATCCGGTCCTGCACGTCGATGAGGCCGGCGAAGGCGAGGTGAGCGAGCGCCGCCCGCCGGTTGGGCGCGTCCTCCATCAGGCCGAGGAACACGCGATACGACTCCAGCACGAGCCCCCGTTGCACGAGCGTGAGCCAGTGATTGAGGCGCTCGGGGAGCGTGCCCTCGATGTGCACGGGCGCCTGATCGGGCCAGTGCGCCTCCGGCATCGGCGGCTCCTGATTGACCGTGATGTCGTACAAGCGGGTGTAGTGGCCCGGCGCCTTGCCGATCAGCTGGTTCCACGGGTCGAGCCCGGTCGGCATGTACCAGACGGTCTGGGCCATCGGCAGCAGCCGCAGCTCGGGCCGGACCATCGCCATCAACGGCAGCCCCACCCGCTCGCTCAGCAGGCAGTGGTCGTTGTTCACGAACTTGACCATGCCGTCGTCCAGCCGCTGGTGATAGGGCACGTGCGTGTAGGGGGCGTGGATCCTCACGGTCTCGCTCGTGATCTCGGTGAGGGGCCGGCCCTGCTTCAGCAGGCCGTACAGGGCGTGGCTGGCTCCGATCTGGTCGCGGGCGAGGATGCGCTCTTCCAGGCGGGCGTACTCGGCGGTCGTCATGACGGACCCTCCGGTCGAACGTGCGCCCAGAGTATAGCCGCAACGGATCACCCTTGCGCCGGACTGTCGGCGTCTGATAGACCTTGGCGCCATGACGGCCCGGCTGGCGCTGGCGCTCCTGCTGGCGGTGCTCCTGTTCCTCACCGCGTATCCGCTCGGGATGCTGGTGTACGGCAGCCTGCACACGACGCCGCCGGGCGAGCCGGGGACCTTCAACCTCGACGGCTATCGCGCGATGCTGTCGATGCCCAACGCCGTGGTGCTGCTGAACACGGTCGGCCTCTCGCTGGTCAAGACGGGGCTCGCGATGGTGCTGGCGCTCTTCCTGGCGTGGATCGTGGCGCGCACGGACACGCCGGGCCGTGACACGCCTGGCGCGGCGTCGTGCGCCAGCGCTTCTTCCGCGGCACCCGCAACGTCTACACGGTCGAGGCGGGCGGCCATCGGCTCGCCGTCGACGCGCCGCCCGACCAGGCACTGGCGCCCGGCGCTCCGGTCGCGCTCGCCGTCGATGCCGCCCACACCTGGATGGTGCGTCACTGACGGGAAAGCGCTGTCGTCGTCACGCGGCGCGTCGACGCCACCCGGCCGAGTGTCACGTCACGAGCAGCGAGTGTCAGCGATCGTGCCGCTCCGGCTGGCCGCTCTCTGACCACCCGGTGCCCCCAACCGCCGAGAAACCAGGCACTTGACCCGGATCGAGGGGGTGGCATCCGCGTTGCTCGTCCAGGGGTCGCTACGTCGGACACTCTCGACGCTCCGTGCCCATGGACACGATGAGCAAAACCCCCACCGCCCCCACTCCCGACAGCGACCGCGCCAGGCGGCAGGCGCTCGGCCTCGCCGTGCTGCTGCTCACGCTCGGCGCCGGCTACGGCGTGGCGCAGCTCGAGGTCCGCGCTCCCGCCGCGCTCGCCGAGACCGCCGAGCTGGAGGAGGCCGAGGCCGAGGAGGAGCAGCGCGGGCCGAGCGTCGCGGAGATCATGGCCGAGATCGAGACCGTCGCGACGCGCCACCGCGTGCCGCCGCGCCTGGTGGCCGCCATCGTGGCCGTGGAGTCCGAGTTCAACCCGCGCGCGGTGTCGCGCCGGGGGGCGCAAGGGCTGATGCAGCTCATGCCGGCCACCGCCGCCAGCGTCGACGTGCAGGACTCGTTCGACGCGCGCGAGAACATCGAGGGCGGCGTGCGCCACCTGCGCGTGCTCATGGACCGCTACCGCAACGACCTGCCGGTCGTGCTGGCCGCCTACAACGCCGGCGACCGTGCCGTGCTGGCGCACCAGGGCATCCCGCCCTATCGCGAGACCCGCCAGTACGTCATCCGGGTGTTGCGCCGCTTCGACCGCGAGGCCGCCCAGGCGGCGGCCCGGCGGATCTACGGCCCCCGCGCGGGCAGCCGACGTGGGGCCTCCGTCATGGGGATCCGACTGGTGTCGTTCCAGGGACCGATGCCGGCGGTGGTGCGGTATCGCGCTCGAGGTGACGTCCTCGGCGAGCACGAGCCCGTGATGCCGGCGGTGCCGCCGGCGCCGGCGATGCACGCAGTGCCGGCGATGCACGCGGTGCCGACGATGCACGCAGTGCCGGGGATGCACGCAGTGCCGCCGCAGCCCGTTCCGCCGCGCCGGGCCGAGAATCCCTGAGGTGGCTTCCGTGAAAGGAGACGCCCATGTCCGTGCCTGAACGCTGGCAGGAGCTGATCGAGCTGATGCTCGCGCCGATCGCCTGGGTCCCCCGGATGCAGGAGGTCGTGCTGGGCTTCTTCCTGGCCGAGGGCTCGCCGTGGGCCGCCGCGGGCAAATACGTCTTCCTCCTGTTCCCGGCCCTGCTCGGCGTGGCCGCCGTCTGGATCACGCTGCTCTCTCTCTACACGCTGCCGTTCCGCCGGTACCGGCTGCGATTCGTCTCGATGCTCCTGATGGCGTGGTGGGACGCCGCGCGCGCGGTCACGCTCTTCTGGGTGGGCATCGTCCGGGTCGCGGCGGTCGTGGTGGGCTGGACGCTGGGGCTCCTCGCGCTGGCGGTGCGGCTGGTGGTGGAGTCGCTCCAGCGGCTCGCCACGACGCCGGTCGCGCTGGCCGGGCGCGGATCGCAGGGGGCGGTGTCGCTCGCGTTCGTCATGCTGCTCGTCTGGTGCGTGCTGGAGGCGGCCGTCCTCACCTACACGACCATCCCGACGGTTAGCCGCGCCCTGACGGGCGCGTCGGGCGGCGCCGAGGAGTCGCGATTCACGGCCGGCGTGCTCTACGCGTTCATGCTGCTGCTGGTCATGGGCAGTTTCGCGTGTCTGGGGGCGCTGGCCGACGCGCTGCACGCGCGCACGGTGCGGGTGATCGCCCGGATGGCGATCGTGCAGCTCGGCGTGATGGGCTTCGAGGTGCTGTTCCTCTACCGCCCGCTCGTCGAGGCGTTCACGTCCGGGACGAGCGGGGCCGCCGGCCTGCGCCCGGGCGCCTGGTGGACCATGGCGCTGGCCGCGCTCGTCTGGCTGGTGACCCGGGCCCTGACCTGGTTCCTGTTCGCCTCCTACGGCACCGCGCCCATGCTCGCGCTCTTCGCCGGCCGGCCGGACGCCGAGGCTCCGGCGCCACGCGCGGCGGCCGCGCCGGCGTCGTGGTGGCGTCCGGCCGCCGGCCACTTCGAGCGCGACCTGGACTGGCTGCACGTCAAGGGCGAGCAGCTCACCGAGTACCTCGCGCTGCCGGTGCTCCAGCTCGTCGCGGCGGCGCTGAACTTCGGCATGCTGGTGGTCGCCTCGCGCCCCGTCTTCCACCTGCCGTTCAAGACGATGCGGGAGGTGACCGACACGCGCGACCTGCTGGCCGCCCTGCAGCTCACGCCGCGCAAGCAGCCGACGACCTGACCCGATCGGGCGCCCGCTCGCCTCCGCGCTGACGCGCTCCGGTGGTACACTGCGCGCGCCACCCTCACGGAGAAGGAGAGCGCCCGATGACCGCGCCCGGCCTGCCGCCTCTGATCTCCAGCGATGGGCACCTCGAGGTCAGGCCCGAGCGCTGGACGCCGCGGATGCCGGCGAAGTATCGCGAGCGGGCGCCCCGCACGATCACGCTGCCCGACGGCGGCGATGCGATCCTCGTGGAGGGGCAGGCGCCCTATCCCGCCCCGTTCCTCGACCTCCGGGCCGGCCGCACGAACGAGACGTGGCAGCCGTTCGGCGCGACGGTGGACGATACCGCCGGCAACGGGCCGCCCGAGCAGCGGCTGCGCGAGCAGGACGAGGACGGCCTGCTGGCCGAGGTGCTCTTCCCCAACATGCAGGTCGGCCCCCGCCTCTGGCGCGCGCTGGCCGACGACGACGTCTATCGGGCGACGGTGCGCGCCTACAACGACTGGCTCGGCGAGGAGTATTGCCCGGTCTCGCGCGACCGGCTCGTTGGCCTCGGCGTCATCCCGTGGACCAACCTCGACGACGCGCTGGCCGAGCTCCACCACTGCGCGAAGCTCGGTCTCAAGGGCGTCAACCTCGGCGTGTTTCCGAGCGGCAAGTCGTATCCCACCCCGGACGACGACCGGTTCTGGGCGGCGGCGATCGACCTGGACATGCCACTGACGGTGCACGTCGGCTTCGATCGCCTCGGCCCCCGCGCCGCCCAGCCCACCTTCGAGTATCCCGGCGCCGATCCGGACGTGCTGAACCGGCTCGGCCCCCGGAAGCTCGTGGAGTGGGTGGCGCTGCCGTTCCTGAGCATTCCCCCGTCGCTGAGCCTGGCCCAGCTGGCCCTGTCCGGAGTGTTCGACCGCCTCCCGGACCTCCGGATGTTCTTCGCGGAGACGCGGCTGGGGTGGGTGCCGTTCTGGATGGAGGAAGCCGACTACTGGTACGAGCGGCACCGCCACTGGGCCGAGCGCCTGCTGGGTTTCAGGCCGCTCAAGCAGCGGCCCAGCGACTACGTGCGGCAGCACATCTCTTTCAGCGTGCAGCACGTGGAGCGCGTGGCGGTCGAGCTGCGCCACCACCTGGGCGTCGACCGCATCATGTTCGCCACCGATTTCCCGCACATCGAGTGCGACTGGCCGAACACGCGCCCGTTCGCCGAGCGGCTCTTCGCCGGCGTGCCGGCGGACGAGGCGTTCAGGATCGCGGCCGGCAACATGCTGGAGTTCTTCCATCTCCGCGACACGCCGGTCGGCCGCACGGCGCTGGCCGCGGCCCCATGAGCCTCCCGCGCTTCGGCCTGAACCGGTTCGACTCGCGCTCGGTGGCGGCCTTCGTGGCCGACGCCCGGCGCGCCGAAGCGCTGGGCTGGGACGCCGTGCTCCAGCCCGACTCGCAGCTCCGGCGGCGCGACACCTACGTGCTGCTGGCCGCCGCCGCCCAGGCGACCGGGCGCGTCGTGCTGGGCCCGCTGCTGGCCAACCCGGTCAACCGGCATCCGACCGTCACGGCCTCGTCGATCGCCACGGTCGACGAGCTGGCGCCGGGGCGCACGCTGCTCGGCTGGGGCGCGGGCGACACCGCCGTGCGGCTCGCCGGGTTGCGCCCGGCGCGCGTCAAGGAGCTGGAGGAGAGCACACGGCTCATGCGCGCCCTGCTGGACGGCCAGGGTGTCGAGGTCGGCGCCGCGCGGCCGGCCCGGCTGCCGCACCACCGGCCGGTGCCGATCTGGATCGCCGCCGGGGGGCCGCGCACGCTGCGCATGGCCGGCGGTGTGGCCGACGGCGTCTTCATCCGTGTCGGCACCCACCGCGCGAACCTCGCGCGCTCGATCGACGCGATCCGCGCCGGCGCCGCCGACGCCGGCCGCGATCCGTCGACGGTGCGGGTGGGGGCCATCTTTCACACGGTGCTGATGGACGATCCCGGCCGGGCGCTCCTGATGGGCAAGTCGATGGCGGCCGGGTACTACGAATACTCGCCGGCCCTGTTCGAGGCGCCCGGGTTGGCGTGGGCGGGGCCGGATCCCGAGACGCTCAAGCACGCGCGGAAGGTCTGGCCGGACTTCCATCACGCGCCGGATCTGGAGGCCAGCGGGCGGGTCGTGGACTTCCTGCCGGCGGAGGCCGCCGACGCCTTCTGCCTGCGGGGTGGGCCGGGGGAGATCGTCGAGCAGCTCGTCGCCGTGCTCGGCGGAGCACCGGTCGCGTTCGACCACGTCGTCCTGCACCCGATCCCCGACCCGAAGTTCCCGACCGATCCCGAGCGCGACTACACCGCCCGGGTGGCGCGCGAGATCCTGCCGCACGTCCGCGCGCGCCTGAAGAGCCCGTGACGCCGAGAGGGCCCCGGGCGTGCTGAGTCGTGAGGACAACGAGCTGCTGACCCGGGTGGGGCCCCGCACCGCCATGGGGACGCTGCTCCGGCGGTACTGGATCCCCGTGCTGCAGTCGGTCGAGCTGGAGGCGGGCGGGCGCGTCAAGCGGGTGATGCTGCTCGGCGAGCGGCTGGTCGCGTACCGGGCGAAGAACGGCACGCCGGGACTCATCGCGGAGTTCTGCCCGCACCGAAGGGCCTCGCTCTACTTCGGCCGGGTCGAAGAGGCCGGCGTGCGGTGTGTCTATCATGGCTGGGCGTTCGGCCTCGACGGCCAGTGCGTGGACATGCCGAACGAGCCGCGCGAGTCGGTGTTCGCCGCCAAGGTCCGGACCGACGCGTATCCCTGCGCCGAGCGGGGCGGGGTCATCTGGACGTACATGGGCCCCGAGCGCCCGGTGCCGCCGCTGCCCGACGTCGAGTGGGCGCTGCTCCCGCTCGACCACGTCTTCGCCTCCAAGCGCGTGCAGGAGTGCAACTGGTTCCAGGCGCTGGAGGGCGGCATCGACTCCAGCCACATCGGCTTCCTGCACGCGCCGCTGCATCCCGAGGACGCCGACGCCGTGCGCGAGCTGGACCGGGCCAGCTTCGGGGTCGGCGCCGCGGTGCAGGCGGGGGACCGGGCCCCCCGCTTCGACGTCATCGACACCGACTACGGCGTGCTCATCGGCGCCCGCCGCACCCGCGGGGACGGCCATCACTACTGGCGCGTCTCGCAGTTCCTGCTGCCGTTCTACACGATGCCGCCGACCGACCTCGAGGCGAAGATCGTGCAATCGCACATCTGGGTGCCGATGGACGACACCAACGTCGTGAACTGGATGGTGACCTGGCACCCCGACCGCCCGCTCACGCGCGAGGAACTGCTCCCGCACGTGGAAGGCAAGGGCTCGCACGTGGTCGAGTACCTGCCGCCGACCTCGGAGCCGTACGGCGACATCCGGACGAGGGCCAACCGCTCGAACGACTACGAGATGGACTGGGAGCTGCACCGCACGGCGATGTTCTGCGGCATCCCCGGCTTCGGCGTGCAGGACCAGGCCATCCAGGAGAGCCAGGGCGCGATCGTGGACCGCGCCGGCGAGCACCTGGGCAGCAGCGACAGCGCGATCATCAAGGTCCGCCGCCGCCTGCTGGACGCCGCCCGCGCCCTCCGCGACCACGGCACGCCGCCCCCGGGCCAGGACCCGGCGTCGTTCCTCGTCCGCTCGGCATCGGTCGTGGTGCCGCCCGGCCTCGAGTGGGTGCCGGCGGCGACGCCGCGCATCGTCGTCCGCCCCGGCCAGACGCTGCAGCTGGCCTGATGCCCGGCCTGTTCGTCGGGGAAGGTCCCGTCTACCGCAACCGGGTGGAGACGGAGACCGACGTCCTGGTCGGCAAGCGCGAGGATCTCCTGCGGCAGGCGCCGAGCGGGCGGGCGTGGGGACCCCGCCGCGCCACGCTGGCTCGCCTGTCGCCGTAACTCGCTCCGGAGTCGGCTCGCGCGGCCCCCCATCCCCCAAAAGGGGGGG
>DASWJN010000271.1:0-7404 GCA_036397135.1 Candidatus Methylomirabilota bacterium | reverse complement strand
CGCCACTGATCGCCGAGTAGCCAGCCGAGACCGACCCAGAGACCCGACCACAGCAGGGCGCCGGCGACGTCGAAGAGCAGGAAGGTGCCGTAGCCGACCCCGTGGTCGCGGGCCAGCGGCCAGGCGAGCAGCCGCACGCCGGCCACGAAGCGGCCGATGAGGATCGTGAACGGGCCGTGGCGGCGGAACCAGTCCTTCGTCCGGCGCTGGCAGCGCCGCGAGCTGAACGTCAGCCGGCAGTAGAGACGCAGGAGACGGTCCGAGCCGAGGGCGCCCGCGAAGTACCAGAGGTGGTCTCCCGTGACCGTGCCGGCGGTGGCGAGAGCGACGACGAGCACCGGATCGGCCTGGCCCCCGGCGACGATCGCGCCACCCGCGACCAGGAGCAGGCGCCCGGGGAACGGGATGCCGGTGGCGTCGATGGCGGCGCCGACGAGGACGACCACGTACGTGTTCCGGACGAGCCAGTCCAGGAACGGCTGGAAGGCATCGCTCATCGCTGATCTGCGATGCAAGCGGAACACCATCCGGGTACGCTCGGGTGACGTGAGGCTCTTTTCTCGCTATCTCCTCTGGCAGGTTCCCGGCTGGCTGGCGGTCGCGGCCGCCCTGGCGGCGCTTCACTGGCTGACGGGGCTGCCCGGGTGGATCGTGCCCGCCGGCCTGGCGGCCTTCGTCGGGAAGGACCTGGCGATGTACCCGGTCGTGCGCGACACGCTGAGAGAGCCGCGCCCGCGGCTCGTCGGCGCCCGGGGCCACGCCGTCGAGCGGCTGGCGCCGGCGGGCTACGTGAAGGTCGAGGGCGAGCTGTGGCGGGCGGAAGCGACCGGAGGCGAGATCCCGGCCGACGCCGAAATCGTCGTGCGCGAGGCCCGTGGCCTCACGCTGCGGGTCGAGGCGGCAGGGCCGACCCCCGGATAGGCGCTCAGGCGCGGCGGAGGCGCCGGGTCTCCAGCGACCGGCGCAGATCGTCGAGTGCGGCGCCGAAGGCGTCGAGGGCGGGAGTGCGGGGCTTGTCGCGCCGGCGCACCAGGCCGATCTGGCGCTCGAGCGGCGGGGTGAGGCGGATGGCTGCCAGCGTGCCGGCGCGCACCTCGCTCTTGACCGAGAACCACGACGTGATCGACAGGCCGAGCCCGGCCTCGACCAGCTTCTTGATCGCCTCGGTGTTGCCCAGCTCCATCGGCGCGCGCGGAATGGCGCCGGCCCGGTGGAACCAGCCATCGATGACCCGCCGCAGCGTGGCGCCGGCCTCGAAGAGGATCAGCGGGTGGCCGGCCAGGGTGGGCGCCTCGACCGCCCGCAGCCGCCGCCAGGCCGCCTCCGGCGGCGCGATCGCGACCAGCTCGTCGCCGAAGAACGGCGAGACGAGCAGCTCACGGTCGCGCACGGGCAGGCTGACGATGCCGATGTCCAGCTCGTTGGCCACGATGGCGCGGGTGATATCGGCGGCGTTGCCGGTCACCACCACGACCTCGGTCTCCGGGTAGCGCGCGCGGAACCGCCGCAACGCCGGGGGCAACAGGTAGATGCTGATCGACGCGCTCGTTCCGAGCCGGACCCGGCCGGCCACCACGCCGCGCAGCTGCTGCACGCGCTCAACGCCGGCCTCCAGCTCGCGCAGCGCGCGGTCGGCGTGGGCCAGCAGCACCTCGCCGGCCCGCGTGGGAAACGCCCGCTTGCCGACCCGCTCGAGCAGCGGCAGCCCCAGCGCCCGCTCGAGATGACGGACCTGCATGCTGACGGCCGGCTGGGTCAGGTTGAGCGCGTGGGCCGCGCGCGAGAACGAGCCGTGACGCGCGATGGCCTGCAGCGTGCGCAGGTGCGCGACCTGGAGGTCCATGAATCCAAAAATCTACGTGATGGTCCGGATCAAAACAATTGATTTCCCTGATGCCGCGGCGGGCCTCAGCATCGGGCCCATGGACATCCGCGACCCCCTGCTCGCCCCGGCCGGCCGGCCATGATCCGGCCGGCCGCGCTCCCGGATAGCGAGGCGATCGCCGCGATCTGGAACCGCGAGGTGCGGGAGACGGCGGCGACGACCGACACCGAGCCGCGCACGCTGGCCGCCCAGCGCGCGTGGCTGGCGGCCCACGGGCCCCGGCACCCGGTGATCGTGGCCGTGGAGGATGACGAGGTCGTCGCCTTCGGCGCGCTGTCGCCGTACCGGACGAAGCCGTCCTACGAGCGGACGGTGGAGGACTCCGTCTACGTCAAGGACGGCTGGCGCGGCAAGGGCCTGGGGCACCGGGTGCTCGGCCGGCTGCTCGCCCTGGCGCGCGAGCACGGCCACCACTCCGTCATCGCGCGCATCACCGCCGGCAACGAGGCCTCGCTGGCGCTGCACGAGCGGCACGGGTTCGTCCGGGTCGGGCACGAGCGGCAGGTCGCCTGCAAGCACGGAATCTGGCTGGACGTGCTGACCCTCCAGCGGATACTGAGCGAGTGATGTGAGTGGGGGCCCCGACCGGGCCCCCACGCCCGGACGCTCGGGTCATCCCCCGTCCCAGGGAAGGAGCACGATGGACCCGCGGCCGGCTGCGCCGGCGGTGTTCACCCGGACGCTCCTGCTCTGCGTGGGCATCACCCTGCTCGTCCACGTCGTCACCTACGTGCTCAACACGCAGCTGCCGCTGCAGATCGTCGCGCTCGGCGGCAGCCACGCCCAGATCGGCTGGCTCTTCGCGGTGATGACCGGCGTGGCCATGGTGCTGCGGCCCCAGGTCGGAGGCTGGACGGACCGGTACGGCGCCCGCGCGGTGATGCTCCCGGGCGCGGCCGTCCTCGTGCTGACGATGGTCGCGCTGAACTTCGCCGCCACGCCGACCGCTCTGATCGCGCTGATGGCGGGCCTCGGCATCGCCAACGCGCTCATCTCGACGACCGGCAGCGTCGTGGTGGCCGGCGAGAGCCCGCCTGCGCGCCGGGGCGAGGCGCTGAGCCTCTACTACGTGGCCTCGTCGGTCGGGGTGGCGACCGGCCCGGTGGCCGGGTTCGCGCTGGCCGCTGCCGGCGGCATCGCGCTCGACTTCGCGGTCGTCACCGCGCTGAGCCTGGTCACCGGCGCCCTCGTGCTGGCGCTGCGCACGCCACCGGGCGACCCGGCGGCGCTGGGCGCCCGCGGCCGCCTCTGGAGCCGGCACGCCGTGGCCGCCTCGGTCGCGTTGATCGTCATCACGACCGGCCATTCCACGGTGTACGCCTTCCTGCCGATGCACGCCGCGGCCGCCGGCCTCGGCAGCGCGGCGTGGTTCTTTCCGCTCATGTCCGGCTGCACGATCGCCTGCCGGTTCCTCCTGCGGCGGGTCTCCGACCGCGTCGGGCGGCCCCGCGTGCTGGCGCCGGCGCTCGTCGCCATCGCAATCGGCAACGCCTTCCTGGCGCTGCCCCCCACGATCGCCTCGCTGGTGGCCGGCGCCGCCCTGCTCGGCACCGGCAACTCGATGCTCTACCCGACGCTGGTCGCCCTCGTGGTGGACCGCACGCCGCCGGCCGAGCGGGGGCTGGCGATCGGCACGCTGTCGGGCGCCTGGGACGTCGGCGTGTTCATCGGCTCGCCGCTCATCGCGCTGCTGGTGGAGACGCGCGGGTTTCCGGCGGGCTTCCTGGCCTCGGCGCTCGCCGTCGTGCTGGGGCTCGCCACGTTCCTCGCCACCGAGCGATACGGCCGGCGGGCGTAGACTCGCCGGGTGTCCGACCCCGCGCCCTCGCGCCTGCCCGCCCCGCTGCGCGCCCTCGCGCACCGCGACTTCCGGCTCTTCTGCTCGGGGCAGCTCGTGTCGCTCGTCGGCACCTGGATGCAGTCGGTCGCGCAAGCCTGGCTGGTGCTCGAGCTCACCGGTTCGCCCTTCCGGCTGGGCCTGGTCGGCACGCTGCAGTTCACGCCGATGCTGCTGCTGTCGTTCGTCGCCGGTGCCCTGGCCGACCGGCTGCCCAAGCGGCGGCTCCTCGTCGCCACCCAGTCGGTGATGGCGGCCCAGGCGCTGACCCTGGCCGCCCTGGTGGCGAGCGGCCGCGTCGAGTACTGGCACGTGGCCGTGATGGCGACGGTCTACGGGCTGGCCCACGTGCTGGACATCCCCGCCCGGCAGTCGTTCGTCGTCGAGATGGTCGGCCGGGCCGACCTGCCCAGTGCCATCGCCCTGAACTCGGCGATATTCAACAGCGCGCGGATCGTGGGCCCGGCGCTGGCCGGCCTCGCCATCGCCCTGTGGGGCACGGCGACGGCGTTCGCCGTGAACGCGCTCTCGTTCGTGGCCGTGATCGCGGCGCTGCTGGCCATGACGAGCGACGGCGCCCCCCGGCGGCCGGGCGGCCGGCGGCTCCGCAGCGAGATCGCCGAGGGCATCGCCTACGCCCTCCACACGCCGCGTATCCTGCTGGTGCTCGGCCTGGTGCTGGTCGTCAGCGTCTTCCTCTTCAACAACAACGTCATGGTGCCGCTGTTCGCACGCGAGGGGCTGGGGCTGGACGCCCACGGCTTCGGCCTGCTGATGGCCGCCCTCGGCGTCGGCGCGGTCGCCGGCGCCCTGACGCTCGCCACGTTCGGGCGCGGGCGCCCGGCGGTCCGCTCGCTGATCCTGCCGGCCCTGGTCCTGGCGGCGTCGACCGCGGCCCTGGCGCTGGTGACCCGGTTCGGGGTGGCGGCCGCGCTGCTGGCCGTGATGGGCTTCTGCGGCATCCTCGTGATGGCCGGCGCCAACACCTCGCATCAGCTCACCGTGCCCAACGAGCTGCGCGGCCGGATCATGAGCCTGCACATGCTCGTCTTCGCGGGCATGTCGCCCTTCGGCGCGTTCATGATCGGCTCGCTGGCGGAGCGCTTCGGCATCCGGACCACGCTGGCGGTGACCGGCGCCGCCGGCTTCGCCGGGATCCTGGGCCTGGCCGTCTGGTGGCGCACCCGCCGCTGACAGGGTAGAAGTAACGCCATGCCCGAGTCGGCCCGGTTCACGGTCCACGACACGCCCGTGGAGCTGCTGCGCGACGGCACCGGGCCGCCGCTGCTCTACCTGCACGGCGCCGGCGCCGGCGGGCGCTGGCTGGACTTCCAGGAGCGTCTACCCGTTCGTCAACCCGTGGCCGCGCCCGCTGCAGCAGCCGCACCCGCCGGTGTGGTGCCCATCGCAGGGCTCCAGAGAGACCGTCGAGTGGGCGGCCCGGCGCCGCTTCCCCTATCTCATGGTCTTCACGCCGCTGGCGCGCATCGCGCAGCTCCCAGCTCACCGTGAACCTGCCCATCTGCGTGGCCGAGAACGACCGCAAGGCCGAGGCGATCGCCCGCGCGTACGCGATGTGGGTCTATCACGTGGGGCTGAGGATGCTGCCGCCCTACTGGCAGCCGCCCGGCTACACGACCGAGGCCTCGCTGAAGCGGCTGCTCGGCAGCCGCGGCAAGATGCCGACTGAACTGACCTACGAGGACCTGGACGAGGGCGGCTACCTCATCTGCGGCAGCCCCGCCACCGTGCGCGACAAGCTGCGCGTCTTCGCCGACGAGCTGCGGGCGGGCATCGTGTGCTCGGGGATGAACGGCGGCACCCACGAGCAGACCCTGGAGATGATGCAGATGTTCGCCGAGGAGGTCATGCCGCACTTCCGGGAGGACGCCCACGTGGACGAGACCGCGGGCGTCGGACGGTAGCGAGGAACGAAGGGCGCGCCGTGGACGTCCGCGTCGGGACCTCGGGCTGGAACTATCCGGAGTGGAAGGGGTCGTTCTATCCGGACGACATGAAGCCCGCCGGGATGCTGGCTTACTACGCCGGGCAGTTCTCGACCGTCGAGGTCAACAACACGTTCTACCGGATGCCGACCACGAAGGCGGTGGAGAGCTGGGCGGCCACGGTGCCCGCGCGCTTCACGTTCGTGCTCAAGGCGCCGCAGCGGATCACGCACTTCGCGCGGCTGCGCGACGTGGACGACCCCGTGCGCTTCTTCTGCGACACGACCCGCACGCTGGGGCCCAGGCTCGGCCCGCTGCTCTTCCAGCTCCCGCCCAACTTCAAGGTCGACGCCGGGCGCCTGGCCGACCTGCTGGCGGTGCTGCCCCCCGGCGTCCGGGCGGCGTTCGAGTTCCGCAACCCGACCTGGTTCACCGACGAGGTCTACACGCGCCTGGCCGCTCGCAACGCCGCCCTCTGCATCGCCGACAATGACGGCGGCGCCACGCCTGCCATGGCGACCGCCGACTGGGGCTATCTGCGCCTGCGCGCCACGGGGTACACCGACGACGACCTGCGCGGCTGGCTGGCGACGATGCGTCGCGTGGGCGGGCGCTGGCGCGACGCCTTCGTGTTCTTCAAGCACGAGGACAAGGGCACCGGCCCCGCCCTGGCCGCCCGCCTGCAGGTGCTCCTCGACGAAGGGTCATGAACCCGCGCCCGGCCGTGGCCGCCGCCCCCGTGGTATCGGTCACGCCGGGCTCGTATTCGGGCCATTCCGGGCGTACGTTACGGAAACCACGAACCGGGGAGGAAGCCAATGCTTGACCTGCTCGTCAAGAACGGTCGCGTCGTCACGCCCCACGGCGCCGGCGCCTGGGAGATCGCGGTGCAGGACGGGCGCATCGCCGCGGTGGCCGCGGCCGGCACGTTCACCGAAGCGGCCCGGACCATCGACGCCAGCGGGATGATCGTCGTCCCGGGCGGGGTGGAGCCGCACACGCACCTGGCCCACCGGATCACGATGCACCCCGACGAGGAGCTGTTCACCCTCGGCCCCGAGGACGACAGCCGGGGCATGGCGTTCGGCGGCACCACCACGCACGTCGACTTCTGCTTCGTGCGCCCCGGCGGCGATCTCCCGACCGCCATCGAGCAGCGGGTGGCGCGCTGGCGGGGCCAGAGCTACATCGACTACTCGTTCCACGTCACGCTGGTCGGTCCGCTGCCGATCAAGACGTTCGACGCCATCCCCGAGGCGATCCAGCAGGGCTTCCCGTCGTTCAAGGTCTTCACGACCGACATCCTGCCGCCCCACCCCCGGCGCCCGTCCAACCGGCTGGACTTCGGGCGCATCCAGTTCGCGATGGAGAAGGTGGCGGCCAACGACGGCATCATGATCGTGCACGCCGAGGACCACGACATCGTGCAGTTCATGTACGAGCGCTTCCGCGAGGAAGGGCGGATGGACGGCTGGAACCTGCCCTACGTGCACAACAAGCTCTCCGAGCACATCTCGTTCCGCCGCACGATCACCCTGGCCAGCGCGATCGGGGGCGCCGTCTACTTCGTCCACACCTCGGCCCGGGAGGGCGTGGAGGCGGTGGCCGAGGCGCGCGCGCACGGCAAGCCGATCTACGCCGAGACGCTCCACCACTACGCCTGCTTCACCGCCGACGACTACCGGACGCCGCGCGGCTACTGTTACCACACCTACCCGTCGCTGAAGTTCGCCGAG
>DASWJN010000270.1:0-12502 GCA_036397135.1 Candidatus Methylomirabilota bacterium | reverse complement strand
CCGACTCTCTCGACACGGTCGAGCTCGTCATGGCCCTGGAGGAGAACTTCGACATCCAGATCCCGGACGAGGAAGCCGAGAAGATCGTGACCGTCGGCGACGCCATCCAGTACATCAAGGACAACTCCTAGCCTCGTGGAGCCTCGGCGGGTCGTCGTCACGGGCCTGGGGGCGCTCACGCCGGTGGGCAACACCACCGACGAGTTCTGGTCCGCCCTCACGCAGGGCAGGTCGGGCATCGGTCCCATCACGAGATTCGACGCCACCGGCTACCCGACCCGGATCGCCGGCGAGCTCCGCAACTTCGACGAGACGAAGTACGTCGACCGGAAGGAGGCGCGCCGACTCGACCCGTACCTCAAGTACGCGCTCGCCGCCAGCGCGATGGCGGTGGAGGACGCCGCGCTCGATCCGGCCCGGATCGACGGCACGCGCTTGGGCGTGTGCATCGGCTCCGGCATCGGCGGGATCACGACGCTGATCGAGGGTGAGGATGCCCGCCGGACCAAGGGCTTCGACCGCGTCTCACCCTTCGTGGTGCCGATGCTCATCATCAACATGGCCTCCGGCCTGGTCTCGATGCGCTTCGGGGCCCGGGGGCCGAATTCCTCGGTGGTCACGGCCTGCGCCACCGGCAACCACGCCATCGGCGACGCCTTCAAGATCATCGAGCGCGGCGACGCCGACGTCATGATCGCGGGCGGGGCGGAAGCCATGATCGTGCCGCTCACGATCGCCGGCTTCTGCTCGATGAAGGCGATGTCGACCCGCAACGAGGCGCCCGAGAAGGCCTCGCGCCCGTTCGACGCCGGCCGCGACGGCTTCGTGTGCGGCGAGGGCGCCGGCATCGTGGTGCTGGAGGCGCTCGAGCACGCGGTGCGCCGTGAAGCCCGCATCTACGCCGAGGTCGTCGGCTACGGCATGACGGGGGACGCCCACCACATGACCGCGCCCGATCCCGAGGGCGACGGCGCCACCCGGGCCATGCAGCTCGCCCTCGCCGGCGCCGGCATCGGCCCGACGGCGGTCGGGTACATCAACGCGCACGGCACCTCCACGCCCTACAACGACAAGTTCGAGACCCTCGCCATCAAGCGCGTGTTCGGCGACCACGCCCACCGGCTGGCCGTGTCCTCGACCAAGTCGATGACCGGCCACCTGCTGGGCGCCGCCGGCGGCGTCGAGGCCATCGCGACCGTGCTCGCCCTGCACCACGGGCTGCTGCCGCCCACGATCAACTACGAGACGCCCGATCCCGACTGCGACCTCGACTACGTGCCCAACCAGCCGCGCAAGGTCGACGTCGAGTACGCGCTGTCCAACGCGTTCGGCTTCGGCGGCACCAACGCCACGCTCGCCTTCCGCAAGTACCTCGGCTAGCAGGCTGCGGACAGGGGGCCATCTCCGCCGTTGCCTCGGTCGGGGCTCGGGGCGCTCGAGGGCCGGCTCGGATATCGGTTCGCCGATCCTGATCTGCTCACGCGGGCGCTGACCCACGCGTCCTACGCGGCCGAGCATCCGTCCGCCGAGGCCCAGGACGCGCTGGCGTTCCTGGGCGACGCCGTGCTGGGCCTCGTGGTGGCCGAGCGCCTGCTGCGCGACGAGCCGGCCGCGGCGGTGGGCCGGCTGACGCCGCTGCGGGCCGCGATCGTCGCGGACAGCGGCCTCGCGGGCTGGGCGGCGGCGCTCGAGCTCGGGCCCCGCCTCCGGCTCGGGCGAGGGGCCGAGCAGACCGGTGGCCGCGAGACCGCGTCCATCCTGGCCACGACGCTCGAAGCCGTCCTGGGGGCGCTCTACCTCGACGGGGGCCTGCCCGCCGTCCGCGCGCTCGTCGGCCGGCTCGCGAACTGGCCTCAGGCCGCGTGGTAGGCTGACGGCATGCGGTTCTGGCCCTTCCGCCGGCGTGCGAGCCTGTCGCCGCCGCTGCCGTCCGAGGACCTCCTCGTCACCGAGGAACGGCTGCGTCACGCGGCCGAGGACGTGCTGGAGGTGCAGGAGCGCCAGATCCGGGGCGGCGTGATCGTCTTCCGCGGGCGGCTGCGCACCGACGCCCCCCGCGCGCTCGACACGCTGCTCGGCCGCTTCGAGCCGTTCGGCTACACGCCGTTCCTGCGCGCCGAGCGCGACGGCGTCCTCGTGCAGGCGTGGCCCCTCGGCGACCTGACCCAGCCGGCGCGGCCGGTGCTGGCGCTCACGCTGTTCGCCCTCACCGTGGCCTCCACGTTCGTGGCCGGCGCGTTCTTCTTCGTGGGGTCGGAGACATTCGACGCGTATCGCGCCCTGCCGTTTCCCGGCTGGCTCGTCAGCGGCACGCCGTTCGCCGTCACGCTGCTGGCGATCCTCGGCGTGCACGAGTTCGGCCACTACTTCACCGCGCGCTACTACGGCGCGGCCGTCAGCCTGCCCTACTTCATCCCGGCCCCCATGCTGTTCGGCACCTTCGGGGCCGTGATCCGCATGCGCTCGCCCGCGCGCGACCGCAACTCGCTCTTCGACATCGCGGCCGCCGGTCCGCTGGCCGGCCTGCTCGTCGCCATTCCCGCGCTGATCCTCGGCCTGGCGTGGTCGCGGCTCGTCCCCGCCGGCGACGGCAGCCTCGGCGGCTTCGGCTACTCGCTGCTCACCCGCGCCTTCGTGCACCTGCGCTTCGGCGAGGTCGACGGCATGGCGGTGATGACCCACCCCATGGCCGATGCCGCCTGGGTGGGCTGCTTCGTCACCGCCCTGAACCTCTTCCCGGTGGGCCAGCTGGACGGCGGACGGATCGCCTACGCGCTGTCGGCTCGCCGCCACCGCGCGCTCGGCGTGGCCACGTGGGTGGTGCTGCTGGCGCTGGGCGCGCTGACCGGCTCGGTGAACTGGTTCGTCTGGGCCGCGCTGCTCCTGGTGCTGGTGGGCTTCGACCACGGCCCGCCGCTGGACGACCTCACCCCGCTCACGCCCGCGCGCCGGCTGCTCGGGATCGGCTGCCTGGTCCTCGCGGTCCTGCTGATCCCGCCGATTCCGATCTAGTCCCCCGGGTCAGAAGTCCGTCAGGCTCGCGCGGCCGCCGTCGGGCCGCCGGCCTTCACGCGTGCGAGCAGCACCAAGCCGGCGACGAAGAACAGCCCGACGGCGAGGATCGCTGCGCGCTGGTTGCCGGCGAGCAGCCAGGAGACGCCGCCGAACACCAGGGGTCCCGCGATGGCGCCGGTCTTGCCCACCAGCGAGTAGAAGCCGAAGAACTCCGCCTCGCGGTTCGCCGGGATCAGCGTGGCCATGAACGTCCGGCTGGCGGCCTGGACGGCGCCGAGGCCGGTGCCGGCCAGCACGGCGACCACCCAGAACTGCCACTTGGCGGTGACGAAGTAGGCGAGCAGGGTCACCAGCGCCCACTGCACGAGCGTCACCCCGACCACGAAGCGGGGGCCGCGGGCGTCGGTGGGCCGCGCCCACGCCGCCGCCCCCGCCAGCGCGGTCACCTGCACCACCAGGAACAGCCCGATGATCTCGGGCGGCGAGAAGCCGAGCGTCCGCGAGGCGAAGATGGCGGCGAACAGGATGACCGTGTTGACGCCGTCCTCGTAGACCAGGTAGGCGGTGAGGAACCGGCGCATCTGCGCGCGCTCGGGCCTCCCCACGATCTCGCGCAGCGTCGCCAGCGTCTCGCGGGCGGCCCGGGCCACCGCCACGCGCAGCGGAACCGACCGCCGGTGGTCGGGCGGGAGCGTGACGAAGGCCGGCAGCGAGAACACCGCGAACTGGACGGCGGCGGTGAGGAAGCAGGCCCAGTACAGCTCGGCCGCCACGAGCGGGTAGGCGACGGCGAAGGCGATGATCGAGCCCCCGTAGCCGACGGCGAAGCCCGCCGCCGACACCCGGCCGAGCGTGGCGGGGGGCGCGATGCGGGGCAGGTAGGAGTTGTAGTAGACGAACGCCGCCTCGAACGTCACCAGCGCGATCACCGCCAGCGCGAACCCCTCCAGCACCATGCCGCCCCCGAGCGTGGCGAGCAGCGCGGTGGCCGTCACCGACACCAGCGTGAAGCCCACGAAGAACGGCTTGCGGACGCCGGCGTGGTCGGCGATGCCCCCGAGCAGCGGCGAGGTGAGGGCCACGATGACCATCGACAGCGAGCCGATCAGGCCCCACCAGAAGTCGCCGCGCCCGTCGGCGTTGCCCACGACCGCCTCCGCGTAGTAGACGGGAAAGACGGTCGCCTGGATGATCGCCGAGAAGGCCGAGTTGGCGAAGTCGTAGAACACCCACGCCAGAACCACACCACGCGCCGAGGCCGGCACGGCGGGCAGGATGACACACGCCGCGGGGTTGCGCTACTATCCGCCCCATGCCGGGCCGTCTCGATCGGAAGGGTCTCGAGGCGTGCGTCCGCAAAGGCGACATCGACACCGTCCTCACCGTCTTCCCCGACGGGTATGGCCGCCTCCTGGGCAAGCGGCTCACCGCCCGCCACTTCCTCGAACGCGCCCTCGACGACGGCGTCCACGCCTGCATCTACCTCTTCACCGTCGACATGGAAATGGAGCCGCTGCCCGGCTTCACGCTCACCTCGTGGGAGCGCGGCTACGGCGACATGAAGATGGTGCCGGACATGAGCACGCTGCGGCTGATCCCGTGGCTGCCCAAGACGGCCCTGGTCTTCTGCGACGTCTACACCGAGGACGGCCAGCCGGTGGAGGAGGCCCCGCGCTGGGTGCTCAAGCGCCAGATCGCGCGGGCGGCGGCCCAGGGCTACGTGGTGAAGACGGCGGCCGAGCTGGAGCTGTACTGCTTCCGGGAGACGTTCGAAGAGGCGCGGGCCCGGCGTTACCAGAACTTGACGCCGTTCTCGACCTACCTGGAGGACTATCACATCCTGCAGACGACGAAGGAGGAGCCGCTCGTCCGCGCCATCCGCAACGGGATGGAGGGCGCCGGCGTGCCGGTGGAGACCTCCAAGGGCGAGTGGGGGCGCGGCCAGGAGGAGATCAACCTGGTCTACGCCAAGGCGCTCGAGATGGCCGATCGCACCGTGCTCTACAAGCACGGGGCCAAGGAGATCGCCCACCTGCAGGGCTGCTCGCTGACGTTCATGGCCAAGTACGACATGGCCGCGGCCGGCTCGTCCTTCCACCTGCACTCCTCGCTCTGGGACCGCGGCGGACGCAAGGCGCTATTCGCCCCCGACGGCAAGGGTCCCGCTCACCGCCCCCCGTTGCCGCCTGTGCTCGGCCACTGGCTGGCCGGCCAGATGGCGCTGGCGCGCGAGCTGGCGTACTTCTACGCGCCGGGCGTCAACTCCTACAAGCGCTACCAGGCGGGTTCCTTCGCGCCCACCCGCGTCGCGGCCGGCTGGGACAACCGAACGTGCGGCTTCCGCCTGTGCGGGGAGGGCAGCGGCTTGCGCGTGGAGAACCGCATCCCCGGCGCCGATGCCAACCCCTACCTCGCCTTCGCGGCGACGATCGCCGCCGGCCTGCACGGCGTCGGCAACAAGCTGAAGACGCCCCGGCTCTACGAGGGCAACGCCTACGAGGACGCCACGCTGCCGCAGGTGCCCAAGACCCTGCGGGAGGCAATCGCCGAGCTGGAGCGCTCCAAGGTCGCCCGGGCCGCCCTGGGGGATCGCGTGACGGACCACTATCTGCACGCCGCGCGGCTCGAGCAGCAGGCGTTCGACCAGTCGGTGACCGACTGGGAGCTCGTCCGAAACTTCGAGCGAATATGAATCTCACTGGCGTCAAATGATTGAAAATTCGGAAGAAATGGCACTCTCTCGTGGCGCCGCCAGGGCGCCACGACGGCTGGAGGGAAGGGTCGCGTTCATCACCGGCGCCGGCATGGGCATGGGGCGGGAGGCCGCCGTGCTGTTCGCCGAGGAGGGCGCCAGGATCGTCGTCGCCGACATCGACGCCCAGGCGGCCGGCGGCACGGTCGGACTCGTCGAGAGGGCCGGCGGCCAGGCGCTGGCGGTCACCGGTGACGTGGCGAGCGAGGCCGACGTGCACCGCATGATCGACGAGGGCGTCCGGCGGTTCGGCGCGCTGCACGTGCTCTACAACAACGCCGGCGTGCTGTGGAAGGACCGGGACCGCTCCGTGCTCGAGACCGACGACAAGTGGTGGGACCGGGTCATGGCCGTCAACCTCAAGTCGGTGTTCTGGGTCACCAAGCATGGGATCCCGCACCTGCGCGCGGCCGGCGACGGTTCCATCATCATGACGGGCTCGGTGTCGGCCCTGGCCGGGTTCACGCGAGCCCAGGACGCCTACACGGCGGCCAAGGGCGCCCTGATCTCGCTGACCAAATCGCTGGCGATCCAGTTCGCGAAGGACCGGATCCGCTGCAACATCATCCACCCCGGCATCGTGGACACACCGCTGCAGGCCCCGTACCTGACGGACGCGATCCGCAAGGAGTTCGAGGCCGGCATCCCCCTGGGCCGGATCGCCCACCCCCGCGAGATCGCCTACGTGGCGCTCTTCCTGGCCAGCGCGGAGTCGTCGTTCATGACCGGCGCCGAGCTGGTGGTCGACGGCGGCTTCACCGCCGGCTGACCGCATGGCCCGCCTGCTCTCGCGGTCGGCGCCGCGCTCCGTCCGGATCGACCCCGCCGGTGCCGGCGCCGCCGCCGTGCTGGCGATGCTGGCCGCCTTCGTCGGGTGGCCGGTCGGCGCCGTGATCGTCGCCGGCCTCGCTGCCGCCGTCCCGCCGCTCGCCGTCGTGCTGGTGACGGTGGCTGTCGCCGGCGCCTCCACGCTGCTGGCGCTGCTGGGCGGGGCGGCGCTCGCCTACGCCGTCTCGCGCGTGAACGTGCCCGGCCGCGCGCTGGCGTGGCGCGTGTTCCGGCTCGGCGTCCTGATTCCGCCGTTCCTCGCCCCCCTGGCGCTGCTCGTCCTCGCTGGCTGGTCCGGCGTTCCCGGCTCCGGCGGACCGCCGGCGGGCTTCGTCGCCATCGTGATCGGGCAGACGCTCGCGTTCCTGCCTCACGCCACGGCTCTGCTGGTCCGGGCGCTGGCCGACGTCCCCGCGGACCTGGAGCAGGCGGCCGAGGTGCTGGGGGCGAGCCGGCTCACCGTCCTGCGCCGTGTGACGCTGGGCGTCGCACGCCCCCGGCTGTGCGCGGCGGCGCTGGTCGTCCTCGGGCTGTGCCTGGCCGACGTGGCCACGCCGCTGCTGCTCGGCGGTGACGCGCTCGTCCTCGCCACGTTCGTCGTGGCGGCGGCGGCCGTGAACGCCGACAACGCCGCCGGCGCCGCCCTGGGGCTGGCCGCCCTCGCCACGCCTGTCGCGCTCCTGGGGGCCACCTGGCGGCACGCCACTGTCACTTCCTGGGGCTGGGCGAGCCTGCCGCGTCTGGACCGCCCGGCGCCGGGGCTCCTGCGTGCCTCGCTGGGGGTCACGGTCTGGGGCGCCGCGCTGGCCCTGGCGACGCTGTGGGCGGTCGTCCCGCTCGGCTCGTTGCTGCGCGCGGGCGACGGCGTGTGGAGGCCGTCCTTCGAGCACTGGGCCGCCCTCGCGACGCCCGCCGCCGCGGCGCCGCTGGGCAGCAGTGCCGCCCTCGGCCTCGGCGCCGGCCTGGTGGGGACGGCGCTGGCGCTGTCCGCCGCCTGGATCGTGGAGCGGGGACGCCCGCCGCTGGCGCTCGCGGTGGCGTGGCTGGCGCGAGTGCCGGTCGCGGTTCCCGGCGTGGTGGCCTCGCTCGGCTACCTGCTGACCTTCGGAGCGCCGCCGCTGGCGCTCGCCGGCACGCTGCTGGTGCTGGTGGCGGCGGTGGCGTGCTGGGAGCTGCCCGTGACCCTGGGCCTGGCGCGAGCCGGGCTGGCTCGTTCGAATCCCAGTGCGGAGGAAGTTGCCGTGAGCCTGGGCGCCAGCCGGGGCACCGCGCTGCGTCGGATCGTCGTGCCGGCGCTCCGGCCGGTGGCGGGCTGGATCTTCGGCTACTCGTTCGCCGCCGGCGTGCTGGCGGTCGGCACGGTGATCGTGCTGGCCGGGCCCCGCCTCGGCGCCACCACGCTGCTCGCTCTCGCCGCCTCGGGCGCGGCCGGCGCGGCCTGCGCGGTCGCCACCGTCCTGCTCGCTCTCGCGGGCGGGGCGCTGCTGCTCGGCCGCGCGATCGCCGGCCGGGAGCGTGTTCCCACGTTGCTCGCCTGAAAGGAGAGGACGAACATGGCTCGATGGGCGCTCCTGGTACTCATGCTGCTGCTGGTGACCGGTCCCGCCCAGGCCAAGGACACCGTGGTGGTCTACACGGCGCTGGAGCCGGAGCAGATCACCGACTACATGAAGGCGGTCAACACGACGCTCCCGAACCTGGACGTGAAGATGCTGCGACTGTCCACCGGCGACATCTCGGCCCGGTTCATGGCCGAGAAGGACAACATGCAGGCCCACGTGATCTGGGGCGTGGGCGCCACCAACATGCTGGTCTTCAAGAATGCCGGGCTGCTGGAGGCCTACGCGCCGAAGGGGCTCGAGCGGATCCAGCCGCTGTTCCGCGACAAGGCCAATCCGCCCTCGTGGGTCGGCATCGACATCTACATGTCGGCGTTCTGCTTCAACACCGAGGTGGCCAGGAAGAAGAAGCTGCCCAGGCCCGAGTCGTGGGCCGATCTCACCAAGCCGGTCTACAAGGGCGAGATCGTGATGCCCAACCCGGCCAGCTCGGGCACCGGGTACCTCTCGGTCGCCTCGATCCTGCAGCGCCTGAAGGAGCCCGAGGGCTGGACATACCTCGACGCGCTCGACCGGAACATCGCCGAGTACACCAAGTCCGGCTCCAAGCCCTGCAAGGACGCGGCGGCCGGCGAGCGGGCGATCGGCGTGTCGTTCGAGTACGTGGCCGCCAAGATGAAGAAGGATGGCGCGCCGGTCGAGATGGTGCTGCCCAAGGAGGGCTCGGGGTACGAGATGGAGGCCAACGCGCTGACCCGCAAGGGCAAGGGCAACGCCGCCGCCCGGCAGTTCCTCGACTGGGCGATCTCCAACGAGGCGATGGGCCTCTACGCGAAGTACTTCGCGGCGGTCGCCGTCGCCGGGTTCCCGGCGCCGGAAGGATTGCCGAAGGACATCAGCAAGGTGGTCTATCCCAACGACTTCGACTGGTCGTCGAAGAACCGCGACCGGATCCTGGCCGAGTGGGCGAAGCGCTACCAGAAGTAACCGGAGCGACCGAGAACCGACGGGGGCTCGGCCCCGGGGGGCGACCGCCGGCGGTCGCGCTGGAGGGCATCGCCAAGACGTTCGGGGCGGTGCCGGCCCTGCGCGACGTCTCCCTCAGCGTGGCCGAGGGCGAGTTCGTCTGCTTCCTGGGCCCGAGCGGCTGCGGCAAGACGACGCTGCTCCGGATCGTGGCCGGTCTGGAGCGGCAGAACGCCGGCGTGGTGCGGATGGCCGGGCGCGACGTGTCGGGGTTGCCGCCGGGCCAGCGCGACTACGGCATCGTCTTCCAGTCCTACGCGCTGTTTCCCAACCTCACGGTGGCCCGCAACGTGGGGTACGGCCTGGAGGCCCGGCGCCGCGGGCGCCGCCAGACCGAGGCGCGGGTGGACGAGCTGCTGGACCTGGTCCGGCTGCGGGCGCACAAGCAGCGCTACCCGGCCCAGCTCTCCGGCGGCGAGCAGCAGCGGGTGGCGCTGGCCCGCGCGCTGGCGCCGTCGCCCTCGCTGCTGCTGCTCGACGAGCCGCTGTCCGCCCTCGACGCCCGGGTCCGCCTGGCGCTCCGGCAGGAAATGAAGGCGCTCCAGCGCCGGCTCGGGATCACCACGATCATGGTGACCCACGATCAGGAGGAGGCGCTGACCATGGCCGACCGCATCGTGGTGATGAACCACGGCGTGGTGGAGCAGATCGGCACGCCGGCCGAGATCTACAGCGAGCCCTCGTCCCTCTTCGTCGCCCGGTTCGTCGGCCACATGAACCTGCTCGAGGCGGTCGCCGACGCCCGGCCCGGCTGGGCCCGGCTGGGCGCGCTGGCGCTGCGCCATCGCCCGGCCCCGGGCACCCGCGCAGGAGACGCGATCACGCTCGGCATCCGTCCCGAGCAGGTCCGGGTCGGCGCCGCCGCCCGCGAGGCGGACAACCGTCTGGTCGGGCGGGTGACGAGCGTGCAGTTCCAGGGCGCGTTCACGCGCCTCGGCGTGCAGGCGGCCGGCAACGGACCGGCGCTGGCGTGTGACCTGGCCGCCGGCGCGCTGGCCGAGCTGGAGATCGAGGAGGGCGCCGAGCTGGCGGTGGCGCTGGCGCCCGACGCGCTGCGCGTGTTCGTCGCGCCGCCCGCCGGAGGCTGACGGTGGCGCCCGGCCCTCTCGCCGGCGCCGCCGCGATGCCGGGCCGCGCGGTCCGGCGGCGCGTCGACGGCGAGCGCGTCGTCGGGTACGTCCTCGTCGGACTCTTCGGCGCCTTCCTCTACGTGTTCCTCGTCTGGCCCATGGCGCAGGTGCTCTGGCGCAGCCTGCTCGACAACGACGGCCGCTTCATCGGCCCGGCCAACTACGTGCGGTACTTCGCCACGCCGGCCATCGCGGCCTCGATCACCAACAGCCTGTCGGTGTCGCTGGCCACCATGGTGATCACCGTGAGCCTGGCGTTCGTCTACGCCTACGCGCTGACCCGCACGGGGATGCCCGGCCGCGGCGCCTTCCGCGTGGTGGCGATGCTGCCGATCTTCGCCCCCTCGCTGGTGTCGGCGATCGCCTTCGTCTACGCCTTCGGCAACAACGGCATCGTCACCCGCTGGACCGGCGTCAACATCGGCATCTACGGGGCCAAGGGCATCGTGCTGGCCGAGGTCTTCTACTGCTTTCCCCACGCGATGCTCATTCTGGTCGCGGCCCTGGGGGCCGCCGACGCCCGCCTCTACGATGCCGCCGTCGCGCTCGGCGCCTCCCGGCTCAAGATCTTCCTGACCGTCACGCTGCCGGGGGTGAAGTACGGCCTCATGAGCGCCTGCTTCGTGGTGTTCACGCTCGTCATCACCGACTTCGGCGTGCCCAAGGTCGTCGGCGGCAAGTTCTCGGTCATGGCGACCGAGATCTACAACCAGGTGATCGGCCAGCAGAACTTCACGATGGGCGCCACCGTCTCCGTCGTGCTGCTCGTACCCGCCCTGGCGGCGTTCGTGATCGACCGGATCGTGCAGCGACGGCGGTACGCGCTGGTCAGCTCGGCGGCCCGGCCGCTGGCCCCGGGCCGGAGCCCGGTCGCCCGGTCCATGCTGTTCGGCTACTGCGCCCTGGTCGCCGCCTGCATCGTCGGCATCTACGTGGTCGTCCTCGTCTCCTCGATCGTGACCCGCTGGCCCTACAACTTCGCGCCGACCCTCAAGCACTACCGGTTCGACAGCATCGGCGGCTACACCGCGCTCGGCAACAGCGTATGGGTGGCCGCGCTGACGGCAGTGGCGGGGACGGTGATCACGTTCGCCGGCGCCTATCTCGTCGAGAAGCGCCGGACGGCCGCCAGCGCCGTGCTCTACGTGCTGTCGCTGCTGCCGGTGGCGGTGCCCGGCATGGTCCTGGGGCTGGCCTACATCTTCGTGTTCAACGCGCCCGGCAGCGTGCTGAACCGCTTGTACGGCACGCTGGCGATCCTGGTGATCTCGAACCTCGTCCACTACTTCACGGTGCCGTTCCTGACCGCCACCACCGCGCTCAGGCAGATGGACGCCGAGTTCGAGAACGTGTCCGCCTCGCTGGGCGTGCCGTTCTACCGGACGTTCTGGCGCGTCACGGTGCCCATCGCGCTGCCGTCGATCGTGGGCACCAGCATGTACTTCTTCCTGAACGGGATGGTCACCCTGTCGGCCGTCGTGTTCCTGGTGGCGCCGGGGACGGAGCTGGCGGCGGTGGCCGTGCTCCTCCTCGACGACGCCGGCGAGACGGCCCAGGCGACCGCGATGTCCGTGCTGATCATCACCATCGGCCTCCTGGTCCGGCTGGTGTACTGGGCGCTGCTGCGCGGCGTGACCCGCCGCACGCAGGCGTGGGCCACGTCGACACAGGAGCCGACCTCGGCCCGATGATTGCCCGGGTGGTCGTCATCGGCAGCGGCGTGGTCGGGGTGGGGCGACACCCTCCTGCTCGAGCGGCGCTCGCTCACCGGCGGCACGACGTGGCACGCGGCCGGTCTCGTCGGCCGCCTGCGCGGCTCGCGCACGGCGAGCCGGCTCGTGCAGGCCAGCGCCGAGCTGTACGCGCGCCTGGAGGCGGAGACCGGGCACGCCACCGGGTGGCGGCGCTGCGGCAGCCTCGTCGTGGCGCGTACGCCCGAGCGACTGATCCAGCTCTGCCGGAGCGTCGCCCTCGGGCGCGCGGTCGGCATCGACGCGCACGTGATCGGGCCCGGCGACGTCGCGCGGCAGTGGCCGCTCTGCCGGACCGACGCTGCTCCTCAGGCTCGACGACCCGGAGGCGGTGGCGTGGGGCGACGAGCCGATCTCTCGCGACGGCCGTCCGGTGGGCACCCTGACGTCGGCCGCCCACGGCCACACCGTTGGCCGTCCGGTGGCGATGGGCTATGGTGC
>DASWJN010000269.1:0-11307 GCA_036397135.1 Candidatus Methylomirabilota bacterium | reverse complement strand
AGGACGGCGAGGCTGACCACGGCGGTGAGAGCGAGATGCGGCATGAGCGATGTCCTCCCTCTCCTGGATGAGTTGGGCCGGGTGCCGGGAGTATAGCGTGTTCGCGCGCCGCGCGGGCCTCCAAGCGGATAACGAGGAGTGTCCCGGCTTCGCCGGGGCACACGAGCGTCGGGGGGGTATGGGGGCCATGTCGGGGCCCCCCATGTTACGAGGGAAGCTCCACGAACACGCCGTCCGGCTCCACGCGGACCGGGTAGCAGGCCACCGTGACGGCCGGGTTGTTGGCGTTGCGGCCGGTGGTGACGTCCCAGCGCCAGGCGTGCCATGGGCAGGTCACGATCCGCTCCTCCACGTCCCCTTCCCCCAGTGGTCCGCCGCGATGGGGGCAGCTGTTGTCGATGGCGTAGAACGTCCCGCCGATGTTGAAGAGGGCGAGCGTCCTGCCCTCCACGTCCACCACCCGCCCCTCGCCATCGCCGACCTCGCCGATTCCCGCGACTCTGGCCCGTCTGGTTGTCGCTCCGCTCATGGGTCCTCCTCGCGCCGGCTCGCCCGGCGTCTCGCCGTCGAGGTTCGAGGCCCGGCCCGGTCTTGTCAAGCGATCAGGAGCCACCGGCACGCATCGTGCGTGTGCGGGGGCAGCACGGTCACGCCGGAGGAGCCGATGCCCCAGGGTTCGACCACGTTTCACGAGTCCGAGGAGCGCCTGAGCGCCGCCACCCGCGACCTGCATCGGGCCATCGTGAGCCTGATGGAGGAGCTGGAGGCCGTCGACTGGTACCAGCAGCGGGTGGACGCCACCGAGGACGGCGAGCTGCGGGAGATCCTGCGTCACAACCGCGACGAGGAGAAGGAGCACGCGGCCATGGTCCTCGAGTGGATCCGCCGCCACGACCGGGTGTTCGAGACGAAGCTGCGCGAGTACCTGTTCACCGAGGGCTCGATCGTCCGGCGCGAGGAGGTGCTGGAGCGGGCGGCGGCCGGCGCCGGCAACGGGTCGGCCGCGCTGGGCGCCAGCGTCGGCTCCCTGCGAGCAGGCCGGTGATGGACCTTCTGCGCCGCCACGCCGCGCCGCTGTCCGATCGGGTCTGGAAGGCGCTGGACGACGCGATCGTGCAGGCAGCCCGCCACGTGCTGGCGGGCCGGCGCATCGCGACCTTCGACGGCCCGCGGGGCTGGGAGCACGTCGCCGCCCGGCTCGGCAGCATGACCCCCTGCCGGAGCCCCGAGGGCCAGGCCGTGGTCTGCGTGCCCGACGTCGTGCTGCTGCTCGAGGTGCGCGTGGACTTCTCGCTGCCGTGGTCGTCCATCGAGGTGTTCGAGCGAGGAGCGCCGGTGCTCGACACCGGCCCCGCCGAGGCCGCCGGGCGCGAGCTGGCGCTGGCCGAGGACCGGGTGGTGTTCTACGGCGACCCGGCCGGCAACGGGTTCCTGACCGCCCACAAGTCGCCCCGCGTCCAGGCCCGCGACTGGTCACGGCCCGGCCACGTGCTCGCCGACCTGGTGAAGGCGGTCGAGACCCTCGACGGCGGCGGCATCCCGGGGCCGTACGAGGCGGTGCTGCCGCCCAGCCGGTACTACGCCTATCTGCAGGCGGTGGACGACAGCGGCTATCCCACGGCGCGGCAGCTGCGCGACGTGCTGGCGGCCGTGCATCGCTCGCCGGTGATCCGCGAGGCGGGCGCGGTCTTCTCCACGCGCGGCGGCGATTTCGTCATCACCGTGGGCGGCGATCTCTCGACCGGGTACCGGCTGCACGATCGCGACGCGGTGCACCTCTTCTGCGTGGAGACCGTGGCGCCGCAGGCCGTGGCGGCGGACGCGGTCTGCGTGCTGGAGGGCTGACCGCCGCCCCCCTTGCCCGCCGTGCTAGGGTGAGGGGGTCGTGCGGCGCTGGTGGTCGGTATCGTGGCGGGCCGGGCTCGCTGCCGTGCTCCTCGCGAGCCTGGCAGCGGCGCCGATCGTCGTCGCCGAGTCGCGCAGCCTCCCCCGCCCCTCCCACCATCTGGCCCGCGGGTTCAAGAACCTGGACCCCGCCTACGACTACACGATCCTCGGCCGCACGGTCAGCCTCATGCGCCGCGCCCTGGAGCGCGAGCCCGACCGCAGTGCCCTGCTCACCCGCGTGGCCAACGACGGCGCGGCGCTGCGGGCCAACGGCACCCGGCCGACCGTGACATGGATCGGCCACGCGACGCTGCTGGTCCAGCTCGACGGCGTCAACATCCTGACCGATCCCACCTGGAGCGATCACGCCGGGCCGCTCGGCTTCGGGCCCCGGCGGCTGGTCCCGCCGGGGCTCGCGTTCGAGGATCTGCCGCCGGTCCACGTGGTGCTGGTCTCCCACGACCACTACGATCACCACGTGAACCCCGAGGAGGGGGTGCAGCTGTTCGAGGACGTGCGGGGCCGCCTGCTGGTGCCCATGCACTGGGGCACGTTCGCCCTGAACCGCGAGCCCCACCACGAGCCCCCCGAGCGCCTGCTGGCCGAAGCCCTGCGCCGGGGCCTCGAAGAGCGTATCGCCGTCCTCAGCCCCGGCCAGTCCATCCCCTGGTGAGACGGCCGCCTAATCGCTCGCCAGCTTGCCGTTCCAGCCCCAGTTCGACTTCTCGACGTCCTGGAACACGATGTGGCATTGCTCGGGGGTCGTCTTGCCGATGCGCACCAGGGCCTCGGTGATGGCCTGGGTCAGCTCCCGCTTCTGCTCGTTCGTGCGGCCGGCATACCACTGGATCGTGACGTTGGGCATAGCGCCTCCTTGGCGCGGCCAGCATAGCACCGGCTGCAACGGGTCTTGACCCACGCACCGGCACCCCCTAATCTGCGGCGGCGGAGGGCGTGATGGTTAGGCTGTACGAGACAGGCACGAATCGGCTGTGCGGAACCTTGACCGACCGTCAGTTCGAGGTTCTTGCCGAGGCCCTCGAAGAGGAGGATCTCGAAGAGGGCGAGTCCGCGCTGAGCGTCGAGACGATCGAGCTGCTCGAAGACCAGGGCGTGGAGCCCGATCTGCTCGACATCCTGCGCGCCGCCCTCGGCGACCAGCCCGAGGTCGCCATCCGCTGCGAACGCTCCTGAGCTAGAGTCCTCGCTCGAGCAGGTCCCACAGCTCCCCGGCCCGCGCCACCATCGCGTCCACGTCCTCGGCCAGCGCGTGGCGGGCGGCGACCAGGCGCTCGGCCGCGCCCCGGACGGCCGCCAGGTAGTCGGCACGTGAACGGTACCGCTCCTCGACGGAGGGCCGAGGGTCGCCGCGGCGCTCGCGCTCCGCGCGGGTGCGGGCCAGCGGCAGCGTCGAGCCCATCATCGACATCAGGTCGCCGGGCGCGCCCTGCTCGGGGTGGCGAGGGTTCCAGCCGGTGAACGTCGCCAGCGGCACGGCCAGCTCGACGGGCCGGATGCCGGCCACCTCGTTGCCGTCAGCGTCCACGGCCGACACGTACGTGATGAACCGCGCGCCCATTTTGGGCGGCAACTCGGTCACGATGCCACGCCCGGCCTCCGGGCCGAAGTCGAGCCGGGCCGGTCGGGCGACGCGGTCGGGCACCCGCGTGCCCGGGATCGCGGCCAGGCGCGGCGCCACCGACTCGGCGCTCACGGCGGTGCCATCGGCCAGCCTCGGCACCGCGTCGGGCGGGGGCTCCACGCCCCGCCGCACCCAGCCATCGAGGTTCACGAGGGCAGCGCGCAGCAGCGGCGCGTAATCCACGACGCTGAAGGGATGGGTCCCGCGTCCCCCGGTATTGGGATCGGCCGGCGGCGGGGGCAGCGCGCCCGGTGTGTGCTGGGTGCCTGCGAACAGATAGAGGCGGCCATCGGCCGGCGGCGCGACGTCGCGCCGGCCCTCGACGTCGGTGTGCACGAGCGAGGCGTCCCCGCGCCAGTACTCGGCCGAGGTATTGATCGCCAGGATCCGGGGCCGGCGCCCGCGCGCTTGCAGGCGCGCGAGGAGGCCGTCACGCTGGCCGGTGACCGGGTCGGTCTGCATCTCGTCGGCGAACGGAAACAGGCTGCCCACCGACTCCTGGGCGTTGAGCGAGGCCTGGCCGAAGCGCATGTTGAACTCGCCGCGGCGCCCGCCGGCCACGTGCGGGATCACCGCATCGAAGACCGGCCGTCCCTGCTCGTCCTCGTCCAGGCCGAGATAGAGCAGGTGGCGCAGGAAGCGCCCGCTCTGCGACACGCCGAAGACGTAGGCGCGCTCGAGCGCGCCCGCGCACGGGTTGCCGGCGGCGGCCGGCGCCCACCTGAGGAAGGCCGCCGTGTCACGCACGGCCAGGAACCCGAGCCCGACCAGCGGCGGATCGACGGCGCGATAGACGAGATCGTAGATCCGCCCCGGCGCGAAGCCGCCCTCCAGGTACGCGTGCGAGGCGTCGGGGACCAGCCGCCCGTCCTGCCGGCGCGCGAAGCGCCACGCCCCGCGGGCCACGGCCGTGGCCGGCGCGCCGGCGTGCTCGCGCACCGTCAGCCGGGCCGCCGGGTCGTCCAGCTCGGCCGCCGGGTACGGGATGTGATAGCGGTCGGCCAGCGGCAGCACGTCGACCGGCGCGTTGGGCCGGAACTCGCACCGCACCAGCCCGCTGACGCCGGGGGCACGCGGCACGTCGAGCGCCATGAGGCCGTCGCGCCGCGGCACGTCGTGCTGCCAGCCGATCCAGGCCACGGTGAAGCCGTGGCGCATCAGGAAGCCGTTGCCGAAGTCCTCGAGCGTCGTGGGATCGGGCACGCGCACCGCGCTGTTGAACATGCCGAGGGCGACCTTGCGCCCGCGGTTGGGCACGTCGAGCAGCAGGCCGCCGTTGCCCCGCGCCGGCTCGACCGGCCGCAGCAGGTAGAAGTCGCCGGCGAACTCCACGCCGCCGCCGGCGTTGCGCGGAGCGCGGCCCAGATCGCAGATCGTCGCGTGCACCGGAAGGCCGGGGTCCACGGCGAACCTGAGCGTGCCGGCGAGCTTCTCGTAGGCGCCGGCGGCGCCGAAGGGACGGCCGCCGAGGACGAGCGAGCGGGTCTGGACGTCGAGCGCGGTGACGGGCATGCGGGCCTCCGATCTGTCAGCGCACTCTAACCCTCGGCCCGGAGTCGTGGCAAGATCGGGCGGTGACGCTGTGGACCCGCCGGCCGTACCCCGAGGTCGCCGAGACGTTCCAGTGGTCGGCGCTGTGGGACCTCGTCGACGGCGACCGCCGCCACCTCAACCTGGCCCACGAGTGCGTCGATCGCTGGGTGGACCGCGGCACCGCGCTGCGCCTGCAGTTCGCCGACGGCCGGCGCGAGGAGTGGACCTTCCGCGAGCTGGCCGCCTGGTCGAGCCGCTTCGCGCATTACCTGGAGGCGCGCGGCGTGGGGCGCGGCGACCGCGTGGCAGTGCTGCTCGAGCCCTCCCTGGCCTTCTACGGCGCGCTGTTCGGCACGCTCCGGCGCGGCGCGGTGGCGGTGCCGCTCTTCACGCTGTTCGGGCCCGACGCGCTGGCGCCCCGGCTCGCGGACTCGGGCGCCCGCCTGCTGCTGGTCGGCGCCGACGTCGAGCCCGCGCGCTACGCCGCGCCCGGCGTCGGGGTCCTGCCGCTCGACGCCGCGTTGCTCGACGCGCTCGCCGGCGAGCCCGACCACTACGCGCCCGACACCGCGCCCGACGACCTCGCGGTGCTGCAGTACACCTCGGGCACGACCCGCGCGCTGCCCGAGGCCGTGCGCCATACGCATCGCGCGGTGGTCACGCTCATGGTCGCGGCGCTCTACGGCCTGGGGCTGGAGCCGCACGACCGTTACTTCTGTCCCTCGTCGCCCGCGTGGGGGCACGGGCTCTGGCACGGCACGCTGAGCCCGCTGGCCCTCGGCCTGGCGGCCGGCGCCTATTCGGGGCGCTTCGACGCCCTCCGCCTGCGAGAGGCGCTCGCCGCCTTTCGCATCACCAACCTGGCCGCGGCGCCAACGGTGTACCGGCTGCTCCGCGAATCGGGACTCGACAGCCGTGAGGGGCTGGTCCTCGACAAGCTCACGTACACGGGAGAGCCGATGGACGAGGCCACCTGGGACTGGATCGAGCAGGCGCTGGGGCTGACGCCGTGCGGGATGTACGGCAGCACGGAGGTCGGCGTGATCGTCGTCAACTATCCCGGCTTCCAGGGCTATCGCGTGCGCCGCGGCGCGCTCGGCAAGCCGGCGCCCGGCTGGGAGGTCGCCGTCGTCGACGCGGACGGCCGCCAGCCGCTGCCGGTGGGCGCGGTCGGCGAGATCGCCGTGCGGCGCAAGGGCGCGTGGTTCCCGGTGAAGGACCGCGGCTGGATCGACGCCGACGGCTACGTGCACCACGGCGGACGTTCCGACGACGTGATCATCTCGGCGGGCTGGACGCTCAGCGCGCTGGAGATCGAGCGGGCGCTGCTCGCCCACCCCGACGTGCAGGAGGCCGCGGTGGTCGGCGTCGCCGATCCGCTGCGCGGCCAGGTGCCCCAGGCCTGGGTCGTCGCGCGGCATCGCGGTGACGACCTCGCCACGGCGCTGCAGGAGCACGTGCGCGCCCGGCTGGGCCGCCACGAGTTCCCGCGGCTGGTCGAGTTCGTCGACGCGCTGCCGCGCACCCCGGCCGGCAAGATCGACCGCGGGGCGCTGCGGGCGCGGGCGGCGCCCGGGGGGCGCGTGCCGTGAGCTTTCCGACCATCACCGACCAGGCCCTCGCCGCGCTGCGCGCGCGCCTGGGGCAGCCGGTGCCCCGGCCCGAGCCGTACGTGGAGGTCGCCAGCCGCGACGCCATCCGGCACTGGGCGCAGGGCATCGGCGATCGCAACCCGCTGTGGGCACGCGCGCGGCTGGCGCCGCCGACGATCCTGTTCGCGATGGACCGGATCGTATCCGGCTACGTCGGGGGGCTGCCCGGCATCCACGCGATGTACGGCGGCACCGACTTCCGCTGGCGGCGCCCGGTCCGCGAGGACGACCGCCTCGTCGGGGCCAGCGTGCTGCTGGACCTCGAGGAGAAGCCCTCGGCGTTCGCCCGGCGCGCGATCAAGCAGACGTACCGCACGACCTTCACGGATGTCGGGGGCGCGGTCGTGTGCGAGGCCGACTCGTGGTGCTTCCGCACCGAGCGCGACACCGCGCGCGAGCGCGCGAAGTACGCGCCGGTCGAGCCCCACCGCTACACCGCCGGCGAGCTGGAGCGCATCCGGCGTGGCTACCGCGAGGAGGCGATCCGCGGCGCCGCGCCCCGCCACTGGGAGGACGTGCAGGTCGGCGAGGCGCTGCCGGAGGTCGTCAAGGGGCCGCTGACCGTGACCTCGATCGTGGCCTTCGTGCAGGGCTGGGGCAGCCTGTACGTCCGCGCTCACGGCCTGGCGTTCGACCTGTTCGAGCGCCATCCGGCGCTCGGCATCCCCAACGCGTTCGGCGTGCCGGAACCGCCGGAGCGCGTGCACTGGGACGACGCCCTCGCCCGCGCCGTCGGCGTGCCCGGGGCGTACGACTACGGGCCGGAGCGCGTGGCCTGGCTCGGCCACCTCGTCACGAACTGGATGGGCGACGCCGGCTGGCTCGCGCGCCTCGACGTCCAGGTGCGCCGCCACAACCTGATCGGCGACACGACGTGGTGCCGGGGGACCGTCATCGGCCGCGCGCTCGCCGACGACCGGGGCGAGGTCACGCTCGGCCTCTCCGCCGTCAACCAGCGCGGCGAGACGATCGCGGCGGGTCGGGCGGTCGTCGTCCTCCCCCGCCGCCCCTGAATCGCCCGTCAGCCCTCGGCGGCGACCTCCACGACGAGATAGGCGTCGCCGCGGGCGCCGCCGGCGAGCGGACGGCCCTTGCCGCGCAGCCGGAGCCGGGTGCCCGGCCGGGTGCCGGCCGGCACGGTGACGACGACGTCGTCGCCGCCGTCCGCGCGGCGCAGCGTGACGTGCTTGCGGGCGCCGTGGCCGGCCTCGGACGCGGTGAGCCGCAGGGGAAAGGTCACGTCGGCGGGCCCGGCATCGGCCGCCCCGCCGGGCCGTCCGAGCAGGCGGCGCCCGATCTCGATCGCGCGGCCGAGCAATCCCCCCGGCGGCGCCAGGGCCCGTACGGGTTGCGGCGGCGGAACCGCCCGCGCGCCCCGACGCGCGGCCCGTCCCAGCCGCCACAGCAGCCGGAAGGGCGTGAGCGGCGTGATGACGAACACACCCCCCGTGACCATGACCCGGCCGCCGAAGAGCGTGCGCTCGAAGTCGCCCCGCTCCACCCGCATGCCCATCCGTCCCAGCTCCCGCGCCAGCTCCTCGAAGATCGCGCTCGCCCGCGGGTCGGCAAAGAGATCGCGGAAGAGGTCCTCGCGCGAGGGGCCGAAGTCGCCGGGCGTGCCGGCGCCCCGCGCCCGGTCGTACGCCCGGCGCTTGGCCGGGTCCATGAGAACCGCGTAGGCTTCGCTGATCTCCTTGAAGCGTTCCTCGGCGCGCGGGTTGCCCGGGTTGCGGTCGGGGTGCCATTGCAGCGCGAGCCGGCGGTAGGTGCGCCGGATCTCCTCCTCGCTCGTGTCCGGACCCAGTCCCAGGGTGGCGTAATAGTCGTGGTCGGCCCGCCGGCGCGCCATGGGGCCAGCATACACGCGGCATGACGGCGCGCGGCGCTCGCGACGACCGTGCTCAGCGCGGGCGGCGCGGCGGTGCAGGTCGGATCAGTGAACCTTCCCACGGGCTCGGGGCGCGCCGGCATTCTGGACCTGGGTGTCCGAGCCCGCCCGATAGCGCGCCTCCTCCTCCATGCGCTCGACGTTCTTCTGGGCGAACGCGCGAAATGGACTGTCCTTGTCGGCAGCAAGCACTCGCAGGAGTTCCCGCGCCTCGACGGTCTCGTCGTAGCGGACGAGGACTTCCAGCGCCGCCTCCCGCACCGTGGGATCGGGATCACTGGTGACCACCGAGCGAACATCCGCCAGGACCCTCGGCTCGTCCACCGTCCCCTCGCGCATCGCCGCCAGGGCGGCCTGCCTGACGTCCGGGCTGTCCGACCGCAGCGCCGGGTGCAGCAGCGCGAGGGTTCGCGGATCCTGGAAGTCGCCCAGCGCGAGCAGCGCTTTGACCCGGGCCTCGAGATCCGTTGCGGTCCGCGCCTTCTCGAGGGCCTGCTCGAGCGGATCGTCGCTCGCCTCGGCGCTGACCTCGCCCGTCGTGAGCCGTCGGGCCGGGCCGGCGGGTCGGGAGGCCGTGGGTGCGGCCGCCTGGGGCGGGGCTGCCGGCCAGGACGACGCGGCTCCGAGGATGTGCACCCCCGCGAGCCTGCCGTCCGCGTCGAAGACGATCATGTAGTTGGACTGCGTCAGGTGTCGTCGAAGCAGGCGCTGGATTCCCTCCTCGATCGGGAGATCCTCGAAATCGATCGTGACGAGCGGCCCTGCGCCCTCGCCTGCCTCCGGGATGCCAAGCTCCAGGTCGGTCTGGGCGCCGATCGCCGACAGGATGCCGTAGAGCGGCACCTTGTCGGCGCGCACGGTGAGCCGATCCTCGTGGACGCGGACGCGCAGCTCCGGCTGGGCGGCACCGAGCAGGAAAAACCCCGCCAGAAAAAGGCACCCCGCCAATGACCTCCCCATCTCGCCCTCCTCAGGTGACACCGGTCACGAAGATGACACCCGTGACGACCACCGGCGCTGACCCGTCAGCGCCGGGACGACATGCCCGGTGCGGCCCGTGACCTTACTGGACCCTGTGGAGGCAGACGTCAAAGCCGGCGTCAATAAAAGTACCGGCATTGTTGGTGATCGCGATGAACACGGAGCTGGTGTCGCCGGCACGGTCGGCCACGCCGATCTCGGCCACCAGGCTCCCGGTCGTCTGGGTGTTGAGGGTGGCCGACTTGGCCAGCTTGCGGATGTCGGTCGACACGGGAGTGAAGTCGGCCTCGTATTGCCCAGTGGCGAGCCGTTGCGTCTGGGTAATCTTCTTGCTGCATCTGAAGCTGCCGGGAGCAATCGTGCCGTCGGCTCTGAGCCGGCAGCACGCCAGGGTGGCCTCCGCCTGCTCGGCCAGGAACGCGAACGGGACCAGCGTGAGGACGAACACACCAAGGATCACGAGGAAAGAGGTGCGACGCATGTGTACTCTCCCCCAACTGTTCAGTGCGACATCGTCGGGCGACGTGCCCGGGACACAGCCATTGCGCGCGAATGCCTGGGTCATTCCCCCCCTCTGCTGACAGCCATCACCGTCAGCTTTCTTTGCAGTTCCGCGGTCGGGAGCCGGCCACCTGGCATCGAAGTCGCCGCCGCGAGCCTCCCGGGAATCCAAATCGCGGCGGAAGTCTAGGACCGACCATTCGCGGCTGTCAAGTGCAGAATCTACTCTGGGTACTCTGGGTAAAATAATCCCCTGAGGCGCTCAGCGCCCGCGCGCGAGCGCCGCGACCACGGCGTCCACGTCGTACACGCAGCCGCCCCACGTCCCGCCGCCGGCCTGCTGCAGCGCCGCCCACAGGCGGGTGTCGTCGGGCAGGTCTGGATCGGGCGCCAGGTCGGGGCGCGGCGCCCGGGCGGCGAGAACGCGCGTGCCCTCGTCCGGCCCGAACTCGCGACCGCCCTCGCCCACGAGATCCACCGAGCCCTCCAGCCGGTTGCGGTCCACGACGATGCGGATACGGTCGCCGTCCTGCAGCTTGCCGATCGGGCCGCCGGCCAGGGCCTCGGGCCCCACGTGGCCGATGCAGGCACCGGTCGACACGCCGGAGAAGCGCGCGTCGGTCACCACCGCCACGTGCTTGCCCCACGAGAGATGCTTGAGCGCCGCGGTGATCTGGTAGATCTCCTCCATGCCGGCCCCGAGCGGTCCCCGGCAGGCGAGGACCAGGACGTCACCGGCCTTGAGGCCCCCGGGCCCACGGTCCTTGATAGCCGCGATCGCGTCGCGCTCGCGCGTGAACACGCGCGCCGGCCCCATCTTGCGGTAGACACCGTCGCCGTCGACGACCGAGGGATCGATCGCGGTGCTCTTGATCACCGAGCCCTCGGGAGCGAGGTTGCCGCGCGGGAAGGTCACCGTGCTGGTGAGGCCGCGCGCGCGGGCGCGCTCGGGGTCCATGATGACGTCGTCGGGATCGATGCCGTCGGCGGCGCGCAGGCGGTCTCGCAGGGCCTGGCGGCGCTGGGAGCCTTCCCACCAATCGAGGAGGCGCCCCAGGGGTTCGCCCGTCACCGTCAGGACGGAGACGTCGAGGAGGCCGAGCCGGCGCAGGTGGAGCATGACCTCCGGCACGCCGCCGGCCAGGAACGCGCGCACGGTGGGATGCGGCCCGTTGGGCAGCGTGTCGACCAGGCGGGGGACCCGGCGATTGACCTCTATCCAG
>DASWJN010000268.1:0-2762 GCA_036397135.1 Candidatus Methylomirabilota bacterium | reverse complement strand
CACGTCTCCTCGCAAGGCGGCGTGGCGGAGGCGCCCGCCCGGGGCGCCAGCGTTGGGGCGACCGCCATCCAGCTCTTCACCAAGACGCCGAACCAATGGCGCGAGCCGGCGCTCGGGGCCGACGAGGTGGGGCGGTTCCGCGCGGAGGTCGCCCGGCATGGGATCGGCGCGGTGGTCGCGCACGACAGCTACCTCATCAACCTTGCCTCCCCCATCGACGCGCTCCGCGCCAAGAGCATCCGCTCGTTCACTGCCGAGCTCGCGCGCTGCCGGGCGCTGGGGATCCCGTGGGTCGTGTCGCACCCGGGCAACTTTATGGACGACCGCGCGGCGGGGCTCGAGCGCAACGCCCGGGGCTACGCGGACTGCCTGGCCGCGGTGCCGGGCGAGGTGGGCGTGCTGATCGAGGGAACAGCGGGGGCCGGGACGGCGCTGGGGGCGACGTTCGAGGAGCTGCGGGCGCTGCGCGATGCCCTCCCCGCAGCCGAGCGGGACCGCGTGGGGTTCTGCCTCGACACGGCCCACCTGCACGCGGCGGGGTATGACGTAGCCGGCGGGGGGGGCGGGATCGAGGGGGTGTGGGAGGCGTTCGAGCGGGTGGTCGGGCTCGATCTCCTCAAGTGCTTGCACCTCAACGACTCCAAGGCCGCCCGTGGGTCGCGGCTCGACCGGCACGAGTGGATTGGGGAGGGGACGATCGGCGCGGAGCCGTTCCGCCGGATCATGTGTGACCCACGCTTCGCCGCCGTGATTAAGATTATCGAGACGCCCAAGCGGGGTGACCCGCTCAAGCACGATCGCCGGATGTTGCGCCGGCTGCGCGCGTACGCGCACGCCAGCGCTCGGCCGGCCCAAGCCGTATGAAAGGCAGCATGCCCGGACTGCAGTGGAGGCACCGTCGGCTGACCCAGGCCGGCCTCACCCTGCTCCTGATCATTCAGGCGCTGGGGAGCGGCGCAGTCACGCTCGCCCACGCCCAGGACGTCGTCGCCGCAGCTGTCGCCGTGGAGAAGAGTCACGACGCGCGCTGCCCGGTGTTGCACGACGCGCTGCGCTGCGCCCTCTGTCACTACGCGGGCGCCCGGGTCGTGCGGCAGCCGACGATCGTGATCTCGCCCTCGCGCCCGGCACGCGTCCTGGTTCCGCGGGCGCACCGCGTCATGGTCGTCGCGAGCGCCGTTCGCTACACCGCCCCCCCCCCCCGCGCACCACCCTCGTTCTCCTGATCGCCGGCGCCCGCGAGACGCGGGGCTGGCCGCCACACGTCGCCCGCTCCGCCCCCGGCGGAGGGGTCTCACACCGACGCATGGACAGGAGACGACATCGACATGACTCGCACATTCTTCGCGGCGCTCGTCGCCGCGGTATGCCTCGCGGCCCCCGCCGCGGCCCAGCAACCCACGCAGCGGCAGGTGGACTCCCTGGCCGCTCAGCTGCGGGCCCTCAGAGCACGGCTCGACAGCATCCTCGCCACGCTCGGCCGGCAGCCACCGCCTCCCGGCGACGACCTCGCCGCCCTCCGCGCCGCCGCCGCGGCCGCCACCGGTCGCGACACCGCCCGGGCCGACACGGCGCCGCAACGGTTCGTCGGGCGGGAGCGCAGTCAGACCCAGCTCAATCCCGAGATCAGTGTGACAGGCAACCTCCACGGGGTCGTCCGAGAGGGAGCACAGGCCGAGAACTTCGAGCTGCACGAGGTCGAGTTCTCGTTCCAGGCGGCGCTCGATCCATACTCCCACACGAAGATCTTCGCCGCGGTGCACGAAGGCGAGGTCGACATCGAGGAAGGCTACTTCTACTACACCGGCCTTCCCGGCCGCGCGCGACTCGACCTCGGCGTGTTTCGACAGCAGCTCGGCGAGCTGAACCGCTGGCACCTGCACGCCGTTCCCGAGTCCGACTACCCGCTGGCGCTCACGACCTATGCGGGTGAGGAAGGGCTCGCCGGCGCGGGCCTGTCGCTGTATCGCGCCTTCGGCGGGCTCGGCACGCACGAAGTGTGGGCGCAGGTGACCGCCGGGACCAACGAAGTCCTGTTCGAGGACGGCGCCCGGCCGGCGTACCTGGTCCACCTGAACAACTTTTGGCAACTGAGCCGGTCCACCTACATGCAGATCGGGGCGACGGGAGTGTACGGCACGAACCCCGACTCGTCGCTCAAGACTACCCTCGGGTCCGTGAACTTCCGGTTTAGCTGGCGGCCGCCCGCCCGTGCCCTGTACCGCGACTGGACGCTGCGCGGCGAGCTGTTCGGCCTCAAGAAGGAGCGCGGGGGCGCGGGCGACGTGCGCCTGGGTGGGTTCATCGGTACGACGTACAAGTTGGGGCAGCGCTGGATCGCGGGCGCGCGCTACGATTACGTCGAGGCCCCCCCCCCCGAAGGCCCGAATGAGATCACCCGGCAGGTCGTCCCTTCGCTCACGTGGTGGCAGAGCGAGTGGGTGTTCCTGCGCGCCGAGTTCAACCACCGCCTCACGCCGGTCGCCGGCGGAAGCCGCAATCGGCTGGTCCTACAGGCGGTCTGGGCCATCGGTCCCCACAAACACGAGACGTACTGACATGCCATACATCCTGCCGTTGCTCCTGAGCCTGCACGCCGGCGTGACCCCGCCGCCGGCGCCGGTGAAAGTCGTGACGTCGCTCACGACCTATGCCGCCATCGCCCGCGAGATCGTGGGCGATCGCGGCCAGGTCAACTCCATCGCCGTCGGCGATGAGAACCCCCATTACGTGCAGCCCAAGCCGAGCTTCGTGCCCCTGCT
>DASWJN010000267.1:0-5323 GCA_036397135.1 Candidatus Methylomirabilota bacterium | reverse complement strand
GGGCCCCCCATCCCCCAGAGGGGCTGGGGGGTGGGCCAGTCGAATCGTAGGTGGCTCGCTCGCCGCGCCCTGCGCTCGAACGGCGACGACGGCTCGCCATGATGGCGCGCCCGCGGCCCCCGCGCCCCACCCCGGCGTCACCACGTTTCACGAGATTCATGAGCGTTCGTCCCTCGGCGGGCCGGTCCGGCCGCGGGTACAATGGGATCGTCACCGGAGGCGCCATGCCACGAACGGTCCTCGAGCCCCGCTTCCAGGTCGAATACCTGTCGATCCTCGACAGCGAGGGCAACCTCGACACGTCACTCGAGCCCGACATCGCCGACGCCGACCTCAAGCGCCTGTACCGGGCGATGCAGCTGGGGCGCCGCCTGGACGACCGCATGATCCGCCTGCAGCGCCAGGGGCGGATCGGCACGTTCGCGCCGATCAAGGGGCAGGAGGCCTCGCAGCTGGGCGCGGCCTTCACGCTGCGGCCGAGCGACTGGATGGTGCCGTCCTTCCGGGAGACGGCCGCCATGCTCTGGCGTGGGTGGCCGATCGAGAAGCTGCTGCTGCTCTTCGCCGGCCATCTCGAGGGCGGGCAGCCGGCGCCGCACCAGAACGACCTGCCCATCACGATCCCGGTGGCCACCCAGCTGCCGCACGCCGTGGGCCTGGCCTATGCCGCCCAGTACCGCGGCGACGACGCGGTGGTCATGGCGTTCTGCGGCGACGGCGCCACCTCGGAGGGCGACTTCCACGAGGCGCTCAACTTCGCCGGCGTCTGGCACGTGCCGGCCGTGTTCGTCGTCCAGAACAACCAGTGGGCGATCTCGGTGCCGCTCAAGAAGCAGACGCACTCGCGCACGATCGCCCAGAAGGCTCTGGCCTACGGCCTGCCCGGCCTGCAGGTGGACGGCAACGACGTCCTGGCCGTCTACGCGGCGAGCCGCGAGGCCGTCGAGCGGGCGCGGGCCGGCGACGGGCCGACGCTCATCGAGTGCGTCACCTACCGCCTGGGCGTGCACACGACCGCCGACGACCCCACCAAGTACCGCTCGGCCGAGGAGGTCGAGGCGTGGGAGCGCAAGGACCCGCTCACCCGCTTCAGCGCCTATCTGCAGAAGAAGGGCCTGCTCGAGGACGGGCTGGAGGCCTCGGTCGACGCCGAGATCGCCGCCGCCGTCCAGCGCTTCGAGGCGGGCGGTGCGGCGGATCCGCTCACGATGTTCGAGCACGTCTACGCCGAGCTGCCGCCCCACCTGGCCCACCAGCGCGAGCAGCTGGCGACGTGGCTGCGCAACGGCGCCGCCGCCCCCGCCCCCGACACCACCGTGCACGCCTCGCCGCCCATGCGCGGGCAGCGCGCCACGCACCGCTGAGCCCATGCCCAAGCTCAACGTCGTCAAGGCGCTGAACCTGGCCCTGCTCCAGGAGATGGAGCGCGACGAGGACGTGCTGATCCTCGGCGAGGACGTCGGCGTCGACGGCGGCGTCTTCCGCGTCACCGAGGACCTGCACCGCAAGTTCGGCTCCAAGCGGGTGATCGACAGCCCCCTGGCGGAGGCGGCCATCATCGGGGCGGGCGTCGGCATGGCGCTCTACGGGCTCAAGCCCGTCTGCGAGATCCAGTTCTCCGGCTTCGCCTTCCAGTGCTTCCACCAGATCGAGAACCACTGCGCCCGCTACCGCATGCGCTCGCAGGGCCGCTTCCACGTGCCCATGGTCATCCGCATGCCCTACGGCGGCGGGGTGCGGGCGCTGGAGCACCACTCGGAGTCGGAGGAGCAGTTCTACGCGCACATCCCGGGGCTCAAGATGGTCATCCCCTCGGGGCCGCGCAACGCCCGCGCGCTGCTGGTGAGCGCCATCCGTGACCCCGACCCGGTCGTCTTCTTCGAGCACAAGGGCCTCTACCACGCGGCCCGGGAGGACGTGCCCGACGAGATCGAGACGCTGCCGATCGGCCGCGCGCAGGTGGTGCGCGAGGGCGGCGACCTCACGCTGATCGCCTACGGGGCCATGCTCCGGGTCGCGCGCGAGGCCGCCGACACCCTGGCGCAGGAAGACGGCGTGCAGTGCGACGTGCTGGACCTGCTGACGATCTCGCCGCTCGACCGGGAGACGATCGTGGCCTCGGTCGGCAAGACGGGGCGGGCGGTGATCGTGCACGAGGCGGCGCGGAGTTTCGGGCCGGGGGCCGAGATCGCCGCCTCGATCATGGACGGCGCCTTCCTGTCGCTGGAGGCCCCGATCGCGCGCGTCGCGGCCTGGGACGTGCCGTTCCCCGGCTTCGCGCGCGAGAAGGCCAACGTGCCCGACGTGGCCCGCGTGCTGGCCGCTGCCCGAGAGACTCTGGCGTTCTGAGCACGGAGGGGGCTCCGGCGTCCGCCGGAGCCCCCTTCCGTCAGTCCGAGTTCTTCACCTGGGGCGCGGGAGGCCGCTGACGCTCGCCCAGGATGCGGACGGCCATCTCGTAGGTCTCCCGGAACTCGTGGACCGCCCGGCCAGGTTCCTGGCGGCGCATCGCCTGCTCGCCTTGCTCGAACGAGCGCTGGGCGAAGCGCAGGCGGTGGTCGCCCGGCGTCCTGGCCCGGGCCACGGTCAGCTCGGCGAGCGCGGCCGCCCGCGCCGCCGCCGCCACGTTGCCGTCGGCGGGCTGCCCGAACAGCCGGGACACGAACGAATCGATCGTGGCCTGGGCCGCCTTGGGATCCGCCCGCAGCCGCTCGGTCTCGGCGGTGAGGGCCTGGTTGGCCGACGACAGGGCCTGGTTGGCGGCCTGCAAGGTGGCCACCTGGCGCTGGGCCGCCGCCAGCGCCTGTTCGAGCGCGATCGTGTCGCAGGGACCCGCCTCCGGCGCGGCATGCGCGAACGCCGGGAGCGAGAGCAGCACGCCGCCAAGAATGGCCAGGAGCCGTCCAGGAGGTCGAGTCGTCATGACTGGCCCGCCTTTCTCCGCGTCCTACCTGCGCCAGCCGCGGCGGGCGCCGCTGTCGTTCTGGATCAGCCCGGCCAGGAGATAGGCCTGGCGGAACTCGGAAATCGCCCGCGTCCAGTCGCCTCGATGCATCGCCGCCACGCCCGCGTCGAACGTGCGCTGGGCTTCCCGCAGGCGCGGGTCGTGTGGCCGCGCCGCCCGGGCTGCCCCGAGCTCGGCCCGCGTCGCATCGCGCACTGCCGCCGCCACCTCGGCGTTCGGACGATCGCCGAACAGCACCCTCACCAGCGCGTGGACCAGGGCCGACGACGAAGCCTGCCCGTTGCGCAAGCGCTCGTTCTCGGCAGCCAGCGCCCGGTTCTGGGCCGCCAGGACTCCGTTCTGCGTGTTGGCGGTCGCCAGATCACGCTGGCACACGGCGAGGCTGTCCTGGGCGGCGGCCAGGGCCCGCTCGAGCTCCGAGGTGTCGCAGGAGACCGGCTCGGCGAAGAACAGACCAAACGCCGCCGGGCCACTGGGCACCGGCACGTTGCCCGTCACGGTGTTCGTGGCCGTGGCCATCACGTACACCCGGTTCAGATCCTCGCTGGCCACGTAGACGTGCGAGCCCGAGGGCGCGACCCCGATCCCGAACAGGCCGATGCCGGCGGCCGGCGAGGCCACCACGGTGTTGGTGGCCGCGGCGATGACCGAGATGGTGCCCGACCCGTTGTTCGCGACGTAGACGTGCGAGCCGCTCGGGTGGACCGCGACGCCGAGCGGGAAGGAGCCGACCGTCACGGTGGCCGTCACCGTGTTGGTGGCGGCCTCGATGACCGACACGCTGCGAGACCCCGAGTTGACGACGTAGACGCGCGACCCGTCCGGCGCGACCGCGACGCCGAACGGCGACGCGCCCACGCGCACCGTCGACACGACGGTGCCGGTGGCGGTGTCGACGACCGAGACCGTGTTGGCTCCCTGGTTGGCGACATAGAGCCGGGTTCCGGCAGGGTTCACGACGAGGCCGAGGGGCCGGCTGCCGACGTTGAAGGTCCCGACGGCCGTGTTGGTGGCGGTATCGATGACGGAGATGGTGTCGGAGAACTGGTTGGCCACGTACGCGCGCGTCCCGGACGGATGGACGGTCACGCCGAAGGGGCCGTCCTGTACCGGCACCGTCGCCATGACGCTGTTCGTGGCTGTGCTGATGACCGACACCGTGTCGCTGCCGAAGTTCGCCACGTAGACGTGGGAGCCGGCCGGATGCGCCGCCACGCCGAACGGGCTGACGCCCACCGGGACGCTGGCCACCACCGTGTTCGTTGCGGTGTCGATCACCGACACGTCGTGGGTGAAGGAGCTGGTCACGTACGCGAACGGCGCTGCCAGCACCGGGGTCGCGGCCGCCAGTACGGCGGCGGCGACGATGCCGACGAGTCTTCCGAGTGTGTGCTTCGTCATGGTTGAACCGCCTTGAGTGGATGCCTCGCAATCGAGGACCACGCGCCAATGCGCGGAGACCGGGCCTGCGAGGAGCCCGACGACCGGGGGCGAGCAACTGCGAAACGAATGCCATTCCACGGACAGCGAAATCAGACACGTATGTAGCGGCCGCCGGGAGCCGTGCCTGGATGGCCGCCGTTGGTGACACAAGCGGTCGAAAACCGACCAGCGCCTGGTGCCGCGAGAGTCGGCGCGTACAATGGGAGCCGTCATGGCGCGTCCCTTCGTGCTTCCCGATCTCGGCGAGGGCCTGACCGAGGCGGAGATCCGCCAGGTGCTGGTGCGCGAGGGCGACGTCATCGGAGAGGACGCGCCGTTGCTGGAGGTCGAGACCGACAAGGCGACGGTGGAGATCCCGTCGCCGATGGCCGGCCGCGTCGAGAAGATCCACGTCCAGCCCGGACAAACGGTGAAGGTCGGCGAGGTGCTGGTGACGTTCGGCGATGGCGCGAAGGCCGCGGGCTCCGGCGGGCGGATGACGCAGGCGCCGTCCACCGCGGCGCCGCCGCGCCGGGAAGGTCCGGTGCCGGCGACGCCGGCCACGCGCCGGCTGGCGCGCGAGCTGGGCGTGGACTTGCGCGCCGTACCGGGCAGCGGGCCGGGCGGGCGGGTGATCGACGACGACGTGCGGGCGGCGGGGGCCGGGCCGGCGCGGGCCGCGACGCCCGACGCCGCGGCGCCGGGCGAGCGGCCGACGGCGGCCGAGCCGCCAGCCGCCGCCCGGCCGCTGGCCCCCGTGGGCGTGGAGCCGCCGTCGCTGCCGAAGTTCGAGCAGTGGGGCCCGGTCGAGCGCCAGCCGCTCTCCCACCGGCGCCGCACCATCGCCGAGCGCATGACGCTGGCGGCGTCGCTGATTCCCCACGTCACGCACTTCGACCGCGCCGACGTCACCGAGCTGGACGCGTTCATCCGACG
>DASWJN010000266.1:0-9104 GCA_036397135.1 Candidatus Methylomirabilota bacterium | reverse complement strand
CGGGCACGCTGGGCCGTCCCTGGTACTCGCCGCCGAGATCGATCAGCGGCGCGGCGAGCCGCTCGGCGAGACGGCCCAGCGGCCCGGTCGCCTCCGGCCGGCGCCCGAGCCACTCGGTCACGATCACGGGGAACCGCGCCTCGACGAGGCGCCGCGCGGCGTCGTCGAGCGCGCGCGGGTCGGCGTGGGGCGGCGCCGGCGGCTCGAAGCGCCGCACCTCCGGCACCGCGACGGTGCCGTCGAGCGGCTGCTCCTGCAGGCCGGCGTCCAGGCAGAGGTAGACGGGCCCGGGCGGCTCGGTGCGGGCGACGCGCCAGGCCCGCAGGAGCGCCTCGGGGATGGCGGCCACGCTGGCCGGCTGATCGTCCAGCTTCACGTAGTCGCGGACCTGGGTGCCCTGCACCAGGGCCGTGTGGATCCAGTCGATCCACGGCCGGCGCCGGGTGGCGTCCATGGGGCCGGTGGCCCCGAGGACGAGGATCGGCGCGCGATCACAGAAGGCGTTGAAGATCGCCATGCTGGCGTGCTGGAGGCCCACGATGTCGTGGGCGACGGCCGCCATCGGCCGCCCCTTGGCCTTGGCGTAGCCGTGGGCGAGGGCGACGGCGATCTCTTCGTGAGTGGTGAGGATCAACTCGGGCGTGCGGTCGCCGTAGTTGACGAGCGAATCGTGCAGCCCGCGAAAGGTCGCCCCCGGGTTCAGCGCGACGTGCTCGACGCCCACCGCCCGCAGCAGGTCGACGACGAGGTCGGAGCCGTAGCGGGGCGGGCCCGTCAAGACTCCGGGACTTGGGCGACCCAGATCACCTGGCCCTGGTCCGCCCGCCTGCCCCCCTCGACGTTGGCGATGACGAGATAGGCGACGATCAGGAGGCCGGCGACCACGAGCGTGGCGATGGCCACGATCGCCAGCACCTCGACCGCCTCGGCCTTGGCCGGCGTCGCGGCGACGACGAGGATCACCGTGGCGAGCACGAGCGCGACCAGCCGAACGGGCGTCGAATGGCTCATGGCCAGCAGTATACGAGCCGGACCGCCGCGGCCCCGAATTCTCCTTACGTTCGTGGCCGTCGAAAGCGCTCGATCGAGCAGGGCGCGAGATCGGTGCCGGGCGGCTCGCCGAGCATCTGGCGGGCGACGACCAGGGCGCTGTAGGGGCCCAGCGTGAGCCCGGACGGGCCGTGGCCGGTGGCGAGAAAAACGCCGCGCACGCCGGGCACCGCGCCCAGGACCGGGAGCCCATCGGCCGCCAGCGGGCGCAAGCCGACGCGGATCTCGCGGACTTCCGCGGGCGCCAACCCCGGGGCGACGCGGATCGCCTCGGCCAGCACCTCCCGGATGCCCGCGGCGGTAGTGTGCGGCGCGAACCCCGAGCCCGTCTCCCGGGTCGCCCCGGCCACCACGCGACTGTCCGGCCACGCGACGAGGTAGTGGTGGTGGAACGCGCTGACGACCGGCCAGCGGCTCGTATCGGTTCCGCCCAGGCCCAGGTGGATGATCTGTCCGCGCTGCGGCGCCACGGGAATGCTCACGCCGAGCTGCTTGCCGAACGTCTCCGACCACGCGCCCCCGGCGAGGGCCACCGCCGGGGCGGCCACGTGCTCGCCGGCGATCACGACGCCCGTCACCGCTCCGTTGTCGAGCGCGAGGCGCTCGACGCTTCCCGGGCGGGTGACGAGGCCGCGCGCGGTGGCCGCGCTCTGCAGCGCCCGGTTCAGCAGGCGCCCGTCCACGCGGGCCCCGGCGCGCGAGTAAATGGCCCCGTGCAGCTGGTCGGCCAGCGCCGGGAACAGCTCGCGCGCCTCGACGGCGGAGACCTCGTGGAGGTCCTCGGGCTTCGGCAGCCCGCGGCGCCGCTGGCGCTCGAAGACGATGCCCCGGGCCCGCTCGAACGCGGGGATCTCGTCGTCGGAGACGGCGACCACCAGTTGCCCGCAGCGGGCGTAGCCCGTGTCGCCGCCCTGCTCGCCGCGGAGCTGGTCGATCAGCGCCGGATAGTACGCGACCGCCTCCACCGCCAGGCGGAACCACGCGTCGGAATCCCGGCTGTTCGTTTCCGGCGAGAGGATGCCGGCCCCCGCGTCGGTCGCGCGGCCGGTGTCCGCCCGGTCGACCAGCAGCGTGCGCGCGCCCGCGCGCACGAGGTGATAGGCGGTGGCCGTGCCGAGGAGACCACCGCCCACCACGACCGCGTCGAAGGCCGGGTGCCGGGTCATGGCGGGCTCGTCAGGTCAGTAGGTCGGCTTGGCCCGGTAGTACGTGTCGCGGTCGGCCGAGCTGACCGTGACGCTCTGGATCTTCCCGTCCCGCAGCACCTCGAGGGGGATCTCGACCCCCGCCGGGCCGCGCGACCAGAGCCGGGTGTAGAAATCGGCCTGGCTCTTGATGGTCTGGCCGCCGATCGCGACGATGACGTCGCCGGGCCGCATCGCCGCCGCGTCGGCCGGACTCTCCGTGGACACCCGCGTCACGATCACGTTGCCGTGCACTTCCTGGGTCTGGACGCCGATCCACGGGCGCGGGCGCGCCGAGGACTTGCCGCGCGCGACGAGATCGGTCAGCAGCGGCTTCAGCAAATCGATGGGCACGAACAGGTTGCCGGGCACCTGGCTGTCGGCGCCGAGCGCATCGTTGACGGACAGCGAGCCGATGCCCAGCAGCTTCCCCTCGTGGTCGAGCAGGGCGGCGCCGCTCCAGTTCACCGTGGCCGGCGCGGTGTAGATGGCCTCCTCGAGCAGGTACTCCCAGTACCCGACGAACTGCCGGCGGGACACGACGACGGCCGGGGCGACGCCGTCGAAGCCCACGATCAACACCCGCTCGCGGGCCACGATCAGCGACGATTGCCCGAACCGGACCGGAACGATCGGCAGCGGCCGCAGCGACCGCAGCAACCCGAAGCCGGTGGCGCTGTCGTAGCCCACCACGGTCGCCGGGAAGGAGGTGCCGTCCGCGGTCAGGAGCTCCACCGTCTCGGCCTCGAGGATCAGATAACCGATGGTGAGCACCAGGCCCTCGGCGTCGATCACCACGCCCGTGCCTTCGCGCTGCTGCCCCAGCGTGCGGCTGGAACGCGCGCCGGCAAACACCCTGCTGCGCAATTTCACCACCGAGAGCGCGTCAACGGTTCGCTCCGGCCGGGGGCGGACCGGCGGCGGAGCGGGCTGCGTCTGCTCCGGGGCGCCGCCCGCCGGCACCGCCCACAGGCAGGCGGCGAGCAGGGCGCATGCGGAGGCGGAGACCGTCCGGCGGCGGCGTGATTCCGGCCGAATCGCGTGGGGGCCGTTCATATCGAGATCACCTCCGACCAGATGGGGCATTGGCGGATAGTAACGCAGCCCGCCGTCGGTCCAGAGGAGTTTGACAACCCGACGGCCCGAGCGCAGACTCCCTCTTCACCGATCTGGCCGCACCCTGACCCGAAGCAGCCTGGAGGAGGCGTCGCCATGAAGGAACTGGTGTTCGCTCTCGAGTTCAAGGGCAGTGCCGCACCGGTGCCGGGCTCGGACACCAGGCTCCGCGCCACGACGTCGGCGAGCGGGCAGACGCTCCGCAGCGTCCTGAAGCCCGACGGCGTTCAAGCGGTCATCGAGCCGAGCGGTGGCGATACGGCCAGCTTCGAGTCCGAGGTGGAGATCGTCGGGGACGGCGCCTTCCTGGAATCCGGGAGCATCACCTACGGGCGCGCCGGGAAGGTCACGTTCAAGACGGTCGGCCGCGGCGTCCTCGGCCCCAGCCCGCTCCCGGGCATCCAGCGCGGCGCCGTCGTCTGGGAGATCACGGGCGGCGACGGGCGCTTCCAGAACGCCCAGGGGCTGATCACGTCCAACTTCACCGTGGGAGCGCAGGGCGAGGTCACCGACGACCAGTTCGTGAGGATGTACCTGCCCGACTGACCGGACGCCGGTCTCCGTCGCGGCGGTCGAGGGTCAGCACCGCACGAGTGCGTGCGGTGCTATCCCAGCGCATCCAGCAGGGAGCGCTGCCGGTCCAGGCGCTCCTGACGTTCCCGGGCGAAGCGCTGCACGCCGGCGAAGATCGACTCCGGGTCCAGGTGCGCCTCGGCGATCACGTCCGCTTCCAGTCCGCCGGTGAGCCATTGATTGCCCCAGTCGGCGGTGAGCGAGTAGGCGTCCGTCAGCGAGCCCACGTTGCGCAGCGGCCACATGCGCCGCGTGCCGCTGCTGACGAACATGAGGTCCTGGCGTGCCTCGGGCGGCAGCACGGCGTTGCGATAGGCGTCCGGCTGGCGATCGAACAGCTCCTCGCTGATCGCCGCGATCGCCTTCACGTTGATGCCGGCCTGTTCCAGGCGCGGCAACACGCTCACGAGATTGAAGGTCGAGCTCGATCCCTGGGCCACCACGTAGCCGTGCCTCGGCGTGCCGGGCGCGAAATCGCGAATGACGTACAACCCCTTGGCGGCGGCCCGCAGATCCGTGTCGGCGAACGTGCTGCGATCGGCCACCCGGAAGTCGGGGCGCGCCACCTCGATGATGATGATCCCCACCTTCTTGTCGCGCGCGGCGATCTCCGCCGCGGCGAAGTATCCGGGGGCCACGTCGTTGTAGTCCCAGAAGCTCAGGTTGATGACCTGGTCACGCGGGAACAGCTTCCACACTTGTGGCGAGAAGATGCCGAAGTGCGTGCGCGCATCGGCGGCGGTCTCGGGGCCGGAATGCCCCGCGAGGATGTGCAGGACGCCCGTGCGGAACTTGCTGTCCTGGTTCTGCTGGCTCCAGACGCGCGCCGGCAGGTACATCAACGGCGTGAAGGCGCCGTACGTGCCGCTGAACGCCCACACGCCCGCGAACTGGTCGGGGTCCAGTGCCGCGCTCTGGCCGACGAGGCCGATGGCGCTGGACACGTTGCCCGCTTCCTGGATCGCCGCCTTGAGTCGCGTTCCCAGCGGATTGGTCTCGGGATCGTAGTGACCCCAGATGCTGCCGTGCTCCAGGTTGACCGATTCGGACAGGTCCGCGGCCAGGGTCAGCACGCGGTTGTCGGTGACGTGGTTGAGCCACTTGACGATCTCGGACACCGCCCGGCGGGCCCCCGCCACCTCGCCGGCCTTGCGGAACAGCGCGACCTTCAGCTGCTTTTCCGCGCCCGACGCCGGGTTCTTGACGGTGAGGGTCTGCGGCTCCTCCGGGAGATTGGCGACACGGAGGCGATCGTCCAGGAAGGGATCGTGCTTCACGTCGATCCGGAGCGGAAGGTGGTCCTTGACCGTATCCCCGATCTCCACCAGGCGATCGGCCAGCCAGTCCCCCAGGCCGTTGCGATCGAGCACGGACATGGCGACGTCGATGTTGGTCTTGAACTGGATCAGCCGCTCGCGCGTGTCGCTCACCGGGCCCTGGCGGATGCCCGAGAACTCCACCCCGTAGCGTTCCTCGAAGGTCCGCGCCAGGGCCACGAAGTACTCCGAGTTCATCTTCATCGCGTACGGATGGCTCGGATAGCCGACCACCTGGTCCCCCGCCCCGGGGATCTTGCCGTTCACCGCGCCGGGCCAGTACCCCTTGGTGGTCTTGCCGATCACGATCATCGGCCGGCGGTCCGCCGGATCCCAGTCCTCCATGGTCTTGAGCACGCCCACGATCTGGTCGTAGTCGTGACCGTCCGGCAGGGAGAACACGTTCCACCCATAGGAGGTCCACTGGTCGATCAACCGGTAGCCGTCGAACTTGCGATGAACGACGCCGCCGATCAGTGCATCGTCGATGCCGGCGTTGTTGTCGGACAGGAGGATCCGGAGCCGCTTGCCGACCTGAAGCGCGATCGCCTGCGTCTTGAGCTCCTGGGCGTGCCCCTCGGTCATGGCGAACTCGCCCTCGAACGCGATGATCTTCGGCGTCCCCATCGGCGCGCCCACGATGTCCCAGAACGCCGTTTTCCCGGCCGCCGACGCGATGCCCACGCCCGACGGACCGCCATTGACGTCGTTGGTGACGTCGGTGGTCTCGATGTGCCCAGCGAGGGCCCGGATGCCCCGCCCCCTGGCCTGGGCGAACAGCGGATGCTCCGACAAGCCGTGATCCGCGAGGAGCCTCTTCAGCGCCCCGGCGCCGCGGCGGAATCCCAGCGCATCCACCGGCAGCATCGCGACGTCCGGCGCGACGTGGTAGCGGCGGTCGCCCGTCGCCTGGTACTTGCGGTACAGCGCCTGGCCCAGGATCATCCACAGCGCGTAACAGGTCGGCGCGCAGTGGCCCGCCGCCAGCATGAACTTGTCACCGTACGGATGCTTGGGGCGCCGGTAGTCGTATCGCAGCCCGCCCAGCTCGGGCCCGGCCAGATGCGCGGCGACATTGAACGGCGTGTAGGCCAGCGGGCCGCCGAAGTGCCCGGTCTGGGCATAGTTGCCGAGCAGCGTGAGAGTCATGCAGGTCATGTAGCCAATGTCTTCCAGCCGCTGGCGCTCATACGGAGGCTTTGACGCCGTGACCGACCGTGGCGAAGCGTGCACGCTCATCTTGAAATCCCACCTTCCTGGACTCGCGGCCTGCGCGGACGGGGCCCCGCGCATTCTAACGGCTGAGGCAGGACGAAGGGAAGCAGCGCGAGCCGCGTCGCTGGGGCGGGAGGCCCTGGGGCGGGAGGCCCCGAGGCGGGAGGTCTTGCGTTTCGGGCCCTCCCGCCCTACCGTCCCGGCATGGATCGCCGCCGCTTCCTGCGGTGGGTGACGCCCGGGGATGCCGCGGTCGAAATGGCGCTTTTCGCCCGATGGAACTGACGCTCGCGGCTGCCACGGCCCGGCGTGCCGGCCAAGCGACGCGCAACCGCCCGACCACGAGTGGAGAGTCACCCCATGACTGGTTCCTCGCCCTGGCCGCCGACCGACGCCCCGCGACTCGTCGTCATGGCCCTCGCGATGGTCACGGTCTTCGTGGCGTCCTCGACCGGCGTGCCGACCGCGCTGGCACAGTCCGCCCCGGTCACCTACAGCCTGCAGGAGACGAGTCGCATCTGGCCGGACAGCGGCGTGGCGATGGCGGGCCCACCCGAGCGGAGCCGTATCGTCGAGCGGGGTCGGGAACTCGATCGCGTCGCCTGCGAGCGCGCCCGCGAGGACGGTATCCGGACGATCCTGGGCTCCAACGGTGCGGGCGGCACCTGGTACCCCGATGGAGGTCGTTATCGGGTCGCCGGTCGCGTCATCGAGACGAGGTTCAGCTGTGTCCTCACCGGCCAGCGTCCCGATGAGCGTGTGGCGGGCGCGGTCCTCCGGCGCATGCCGCGCTGGCTGGTGCACCTGCCGAACCTCGTGCTCTTGGCCGCCGGGGTCTTCTGGTTCGTCGGCGCGGGCCCGATCGTCGTCACGGCGTGGCGGACTCCGATCCCGCCGGTCGAGAGTGGCGAGCCCGTGGATCGGCGTGCCTAGCGCCGACCGGGCCGTCCCGCCGCTGCTGCACCCCGGGCTCGCCCGCGCCTTCGCCGCCGTGGGCCGACCCCTCGACGCCGAACGGCAGCTCGCCCTGCTGCGCGGGATGGACGCGGGCCAGGAATCCAGCGGCCGGCAACCTACCGCAGCACGCCGCGATTCGAGAAACGCGTCTCCTGGCTGGTGATGAACTCGAGCAGCGCCGCCTGCCCGCCCTCGGTGGCCTTCCTCGCCCGGGCGAAGGCGCCCGCGATGTCCTCGGACCGCTCGACCCGCTCGCTCCAGCCGCCCATGGCGCGCCCCATGTCCGCGTAGCGCCCGCCGATGTCGCGCGTGCGGTACTTGTCGTGCGACACGACGAGGTGCGGGATCTCGATGGCCATGCTCGAGTTGTTGAGCACGACGGTGAGGATGGGGATCCCGCAGCGCACCGCCGTCTCGAAATCGAGCCCGGTCATGCCGAAGGCGGCGTCGCCCATGAAGTTGACGCAGAACTTGTCGGGGGCGGCGAGCTTGGCGCCGATGATGAGGCCGAGGCCGGTGCCAAGCGCATGCGACTTGCCCCAGCCGAGATAGCTGCGCGGCGAGACGGCCCGGTAAAAGGGCAGGAGCTGGTCGCGCGGGCTCCCCGAGTCGTGAGTGACGATGGCGTCGCGCGAGTCGACCGCGCGCATGAATTCGGCGATGACCCGGTAGGGGTTGATCGGGACCTCGGCCGAGCCGAGCGCCGGCGTCCACTCGGCGAGCCATGCCGCACGCACGCGCTCGAGCTCCGCGCGAGCACACCCTCCCGGCCGGCCGGGCGGCCTCCCTGGTTCTTGACGGCCTCGACGAACTGCCGCAGCACGAGCCGCGCGTCCCCCAGGAGCGGGTAGTCGGCGGCATAGCTCTTGTTGAGGTCGCGCTCGTCATTGGTCGCGTGGATGAGCGTCTTGCCGGCGGGAATGCTCGCCGCCATCCCGTGGCGGGTGAAGCTACACCCGATGCCGAAGACCACGTCCGCCTCGCGGAGAGCGTGCAAGGTGTGTCCGGTCACGACCGGGCCGCCGGTGCCGAGCGCGAGCGGGTGATCCTCGGGGAAGGCGCTCTTGCCCTCGAGGGTCGTCATGACCGGCGCCTGGAGCAGCTCGGCCAGCTCGATCAGGTCATCCGACGCCTCGGCGTACAGCACGCCCTGGCCGGCGTGGATCACCGGCCGCCGCGCCTCGCGGAGCACGCGGGCGGCAGTCTCGACGTCGCGCGCATTGGCGCCGGCCGACGTCACCTTGACCGGCCGGTACGCGTCGAGCAGGGCCTCGGGCACCTCCTCGCTCACGAGGTCGGCGGGGATCTCGACCATCACCGGACCCGGGCGGCCCATGCGCATCAGGCTGATGGCCCGGCGCATGACATCCGCGACCTGGCTGCCCACGGTGATGGTCTCGACGGACTTGGTCACGGAGGCATAGGTGCGCGCCGAGCTGAACAGGGGAAATACCTGGGCCCGGTCGCGCTGATGCCCGAGCGGCAGGAGCAACATCGGCGTGGAGTCGGAGTACGCGGTGGCGACACCGGGGAAGGCGTTCTCGGCCCCGGGGCCGTACTGCATGCAGAAGACTGCGAGCGTCTTGCCGTTCTTCACCCGCGCATAGCCGTCGGCGATCCCCACACCCACTCGTTCCTGGCGGCAGAGCACGGGCCGGATGTCGGCCTTGGCCGCAGCCTCGATCACGGGAGT
>DASWJN010000265.1:0-19234 GCA_036397135.1 Candidatus Methylomirabilota bacterium | reverse complement strand
TGAGGAGCGCTATCTAGTGGTCGTCGGGCCTGGACGATGAAACGTCGCAGGCGCGCCGTTGGTGGCGGCGTGGAGGCCGCCACCACGGCCGAGGCCGAACCGTTCCTTTCGGCACCACCTGGGGCGGCGCGCGAGCGAGCGGATCGCACCGCGGCGCGGGTGGCTGGCCCGGAGCCGGCGAGAGACGCGCGGCCGCGCCGCTGCTCAGCGCGGCCGCGCTCACGGACGGCGCGGCGTCCTCGCCCAGCGCCGGGCAACCGGTCACCGGATGATCAGTGACACCGAGGCCCAGGCACGCCAGAACAACGAGGACCCCGAGCCACCGTCCCCGCATCGACGACATGGCGACAGAACCGCCTTCACGGCCGGGAAGTGGCTTCCTTCCGGCGCTTTTGAGGTGAGGAGGTCGTCGCCCGCTCTTCCCACTCCCGATAGGCGATGAGGCCGACAAACACTCCGCCCATGAGCACCAGACCAAGGATCTGCGCAACGCTCATCGTGATCACTCCCTGGCGTCGTCTGCCGACGCACGCGAGCCGGTACGGTGCGCGCACGGGTACAGGTGGGCTGATGAGCCCACGGCTGTCCGGGCGCTGGCCACGCCGAGCGGGGACTAGGCGGCGGGAGGGGAGCGAGTGAGCCGTGAGGTGAGGGCGACGGCTTCGGCGGCGCGATCCGGAGGGACCGTCAGCCGCCCCGCGGGCACCGACGCGGCGCCCGCGTGCTCGCGGAGCTGGCGAGCGCCGTCGACGTAGACGATGCCCTGAACGGCCAGCTCGTCGCGGAACTGGGTGGTCGGACTGTCCCACGAGACGACGGACGTGCGCCAGACGATCGAGACCTGGGCGGTGACGGCCCGCGCGCAGCAGATGGCCAGGAGGGCCACGAAGGTCACGACGAGCGTTCGCCGGGCGCGCCGACACGCGGTCATGGGCAAGTGAAGACGTTAGGCCTCGCGCACGCTCTTGTCAACGCACTCCGGGCGAGTGGCCGCTGGCATCGCCGGGCCCGACTCGTCGCCCGGCGGCGCTGGGTCACCGGCACCCGTGTTGCAGCGACCTTGATTCATGGCACGGATACGACGTTTCAAGGTGCCGCCCGTCACCGACCGGATGCCAATCCCGAGACGCGATGCCGCCTCCACCGAGGCAGCTGCCCAGGCCCTCCTGCGAGCAGGCGCCGGGGTGCTCTTCCTGCAGCATGGGTTGCAGAAGGTCTTCGGTTCGCTCGGGGGAACCGCGGTGCCGCTGGCGTCGATGCTGGGGATCGCTGGACTGCTCGAGCTGGTCGGGGGAGCGTTGCTGATCCTGGGGCTCTGGACCCGCCCGGTGGCGCTCGTGCTGGCGATCGAGATGCTGGCCGCCTTCGTGATCGCGCACCTGCCGCGAGGAGGCTGGCCCATCCAGAACGGCGGGGAGCTGCCCCTGCTCTACGCCCTCGTCTTTCTGTTCCTGGCGGCGCGGGGCGGCGGGCCCTTGAGCGTGGATGCGCGCCTTACCCGCGACCGGCGCGTCGTGCGTGAGCGCCTGTAGAAACCTACCGCAGCGCGCCGCGCTCCCGCTCCGCCGCCCGCCCGGCCGGCGCCTCGGAACGGACGATCGCCCAGCCGAGCGCGTTGAGCTGGTGGTCGACGTGGCGCCAGCGCTGGTTGGGGATCTTTGCGGCCCCGGGTCCCCGCCCCCTGCGGTCCTGGATGACCGTGATCGACCGGTTGTCGCGCAGCTCGTTCTTCAGCGTGTGGAAGAGCTTGAGCTGGTCGCGCGAGACGATCAGCAGGTGATGCGGCCCCCCCGACGCGTCCGACAGGCCGCGCGCCTCGGCGACGAGGGCGTGGACGGCCCGGACCACGGCCTTCTCCGAGGCGTCGCCGATGAAGCGGGACAGGGGAGACCACGTCTTGCTCCCGCAGGCGGGACACTGGTCCGGGCCGATCTCGAAGCACACTTCGCAGTCGACGCAGAGGGCGAGGCGCGCCAGCGGGATGTGGAGCCGGGGGATGTTGACCAACTGGGCACGGGTACGCATGCCTCCGCGAGCTTCGCAAGAGCGGTGCCAGGCGAGATTTCCGCGTCAGATGCAAGGAGGGGCCGCCCGGCGCGCGCGGAGTGACACGCCACCACGCCAGAGTGGCGCAGCGGGTGCGCAAACGCGGCGTTCCGACGGGTCCGTCAGCTCGGGCGGGCGGCCAGGATCGCCCGGGCGATCAGCCGGGCGCCCTCGTAGCACTTCTCGGGCGGCTCGTAGCTGAAGGCCAGGCGGATGAACGCCTCGCCGCCGCCATTGGCGTAGAAGGCCGGGCCGGGCGTGTACTGCACGCGGGAGTCGACGGCCAGCTCGGCCAGGCGCCGGGTGTCGGTGCCGGAGGGCAGGCGCATCCAGAGGAAGAACCCGCCCTCGGGCCGGCTGACCCGATAGTCGGTGCCGCCCAGGACCTCGTCGAGGCCGCGCAGCATCGCGTCGCGCTTGGCCCGGTAGACGTTGACGAGCAGCTCGACGTGGCCGGCCAGGTTGTCGCGCAGGTAGTACGTCGCCACGCGCGACATGAACGGGTTCACGCCCCCGCCGAAGAGAAAGCCCTGGAAGGCCGTGATCAGCTCGCGCGGCGCGCACAGCCAGCCGATGCGCACGCCGGCGCCCAGGATCTTGGACAGCGTGCCGGCGCGGACCACGCGGCCGCCGCGGTCGAGCGCGTAGAGCGGGGGCAGCGTGTCGCCCTCGAAGCGCAGCTCGCCGTAGGCGTCGTCTTCCAGGATCATCGTCTCGAACTCGTGCGCCAGCTCGATCAGCTCGTGGCGCCGGCGCAGCGACTGGCTGGGCCCGGCCGGGTTCTGGAAGTTGACGATCGTGTAGATCAGCTTGCACCGCCGGCCCTGGGCGCGGAGCGCCTGCAGGCGCTCCCGCACGGCCGCGGTGACGATGCCCTCGTCGTCCACCGGCACCGTGAGGATCTCGGGCCCGTGCCGCCGGATGGTGTTGAGCGAGCCGGAGAACGTCGGCGCCTCGGCGATGATCACGTCGCCGGGATCGATGAAGGCGCTGAAGGCCAGGGCCAGCGCCTGGCCGGAGCCGTTGGCGACGATGATGTTCTCGGGCTCGGCCTTGAATCCCTCGAAGCGCTCGTACTTGTGGCAGATGAGCTCGCGCAGCGGGCGATAGCCCTGCGGCTCGCCGTACGTCATGGCGGCCGCGCCCTCGGCCTCCATCATGCGCTTCGTCGCGTCGATCATGCCCTCGTAGGGGAACGACTCGGGATCGGGATAGCCGCCGCCGAACTCGTACAGGGCGCTCATGGAGGGGCGCGGCGTGGCGACGGCCACGCCCCAGCCGATGCGGGCCCGGGCGGACAGGAGCGGCTCGAACGGGTCGCTGGCTCGTGTGGTCATGCCGCTAGCATACCCGAAACGGCGCTACTGCTTCTTCAGGCCCAGCCTGTCGACGACCCGGCCGACGGTGGCCGTCTCGGCCTCCAGCGCCCGCCGGGTCTCCGCCGGGTCCTTGTAGTCGACGTGCATACCGGCCTTCTCGATGGCCGCGACGAGTGACGGATCCCTGGCCGCCTGGGCCAGCGCCTTGATGAGGGTGTCCTGCACCGGCTTCGGCGTCCGGGTGGGGACGTAGAGGCCGATCCAGATGTTGAGCGAGGCGTCGGGGTGGCCCTTCTCGGTCATGGTCGGAACGGTGGGGAAGTCGGCCACCCGCCTGGGCGCCGTGGTGACGAGCGCGATCAGGTCGCCGGAGCGGATCAACGGCGACAGCGAACCGAAGCCGCTGGTCGCCACGTTGACGTGGCCGCCCATGACCGCGTTCTTGACCGGCCCCGTCCCCTGGAACGGCACGTGGACGAGGTCGAGGCCGTAGGCGAGCTTGAACAGCTCCATCGTGAAGAACGACACCGTGCCGAACCCGGCCGAGCCGTAGTTGAGCTTGCCGGGATTCTTCTTCGCGTACTCCACGAACTCCTCCAGCGTCCCCGCCGGCCCGCCCGCGCGCGTCGTGATGACGCCGAGGTCGGACGCGTAGGAGCCGAGCGGCGCGAAGTCAGTGAGCCGGTAGGACAGGTTCTTCTGCAGGTGCGGGCTGATGGTCAGCACGGAGTTGGTGGACGAGTAGACCACCGACCCGTCGGCCTTGCCCTTGGCGACGTAATCCGCGCCGATGGCGCCGCCGCCGCCCGGCTTGTTGACGACCACGACCGGGACTCCCAGGATGGCGGAAAGCTTCGGCGCCATGATCCGCGCCGCCGTATCCGCGGGGCCCCCGGCCGGGAAGGACACGACCAGCTCGATGTCCCGCGCCGGGTAGTCGGCGGCGCGCGTGCCGCCGGACGACAGCGACGCCAGCGCAACGGTCATGGCCACGACGATGAGGCGCCTCATGGTGATCCTCCCGTGGGTGTCGATCGATCAGGCCCGCGCCGCGAACGCCGGCATGACGTCGCGCGCGAACCACTCCATCTGCTCGAGCATCTCGGTGACGGTCTCGTGCGGGAACTGGAGGGCGCAGACGTGATCCACGCCGGCGTCGCGCAGGACGCCGAGGTGGTCGGCGACGCGGGCGGGGCTGCCGATCAGGTTGTTGGCCTCGGCCAGCGCCGGATCGCGCCCGGTGGGGGCCAGCGACACGCGGTGCTGGACCATCCCCGTCTTCCGGTAGCGCGCGGAGGCCTCGGCGTCGGTGCGGCCGAGCACGAGCGTGAACTGCACGGCCGCTTCCACCGACCGCGGGGGGCGCCCGGCCTCGGCGGTGAGCCGGCGCAGGAGCGCGGTGCGCGCGCGCACCTCCTCGAATGGCCGCCAGCCCGGCAGCCAGCCCTGGCCGAGCCGGGCCGCCCGCGCCACCGCCGTCTCGTTGTGGCCGCCGACGTAGATCGGAAACGGCTGCTGCAGCGGCTTGGGCGCCAGCTCCAGCTTCTCGAACGCCACGTGCCGGCCCGCGTAGCTCGCCTGCCGCTCGGTGAAGAGCCGCCGCAGCGCCTCGAGCGACTCGTCGAAGATGTCACCGCGGCGGGCGGCCGCCCGCGCCGGCCACTGCGCCTCGAACTCCTCGCGGTAGGCGCCCAGGCCCACACCGAGGATCACGCGCCCGCCGGTCAGGCGGTCGAGGGTGGCCACCTGCTTGGCCAGCAGCACCGGATCGCGCAGCGGCAGCACGATCAGCGCGGTGCCCAGATGCACGCGCCGCGTGTGGGCGCCCACGGTCGCCAGCGTCACCAGCACCTCGTAGAAGTTCGGCGGGTCGCTCCACTTCTGGCGCACGTAGGCGGCGGCGGTGACGTGGTCGTTGCCCCACACGCCGTCGTAGCCGAGCCGCTCGGCCGCCTGGGCCAGCCGCACGAAGTCCTCGGGCGCCGCGAAGGGCACCGGGTTGACGAGCCCCTCGGTGCAGGTGGGCAGCTGGACGCTGAAGCGCATCAGGCCGGCCCGCGCGCGACGGCGACGGCGCGCGCGGTCTCGTCGGGCGCGTAGAGCCCGCCGAGCACCAGCTCGTCGAGGCCGGCGGCCCGGTAGGCGTCCAGGCGCGCGCGGACCTGGGCGGGCGTGCCCGAGGCGGTGTGGCGGCGCACGACCTCGTCGCCCACGAGCGCCTCGGCCGCCGCCCAGTCCTCCCGGGCCACCGCGCGCCGCACCGCCTCCTGGTCCAGCGTCGCGCCGGCCAGGCAGAGGTTGTCCGCGTGGTGCGGGGCGCGCAGCGTGATGGCGAGCTGGCGGCGGAAGCGGCCCAGCGCGTCGGTCTCTCGCTCGGCCACCGAGGCATAGACGAGCCCCGCCCGGCGCACCGCGCGGCCCCGCGCGCCCCGCGCGACGTGCTCCAGCGAGGCGCGCACGAACTCCACCGACGAGGCGTTGGAGAGCAAGACACCATCGGCGATGGCGCCGGCCAGCTCGAGCGACCGCGGCCGGACCGCGGCCAGGAAGATCGGCACGGCGTGACGGCCGGGCCCCAGCCGGCGCCCCCCGATGCGAAACATCTCGCCCTGGTAGCTCACCGGCTCCCCGCCGAGCAGCAGGCGCACGACCTCGACCGTCTCTCGCAGCGCGCGCAGCGGCCGGAGCGGCTCCACGCCGGCGTCCGCCAGGTCGTTGGGCGCGCCGGTGGCCACGCACAGCACGACGCGGCCCGGCGCCAGCTCGTCGAGCGTGGCCGCCGCCATGGCCATGTGCACGGGGTGCATCACGTGGGGGCTCATCGCCATCAGCGAGGCGTGCGCGCGCGTGGTCGCCGCCAGCACGGCGGCGGCGATCGCCGAGGGATCGCGCAGGAAGAGGTGGCTGGAGACCCAGACGCCGTCGGCGCCGGCGGCCTCGGCGGCGCGGGCCTGCTCGACGAGCACGGGCAGGGGAGTGCGGCCGTCGAAGGCCACGCCGAGCGAGCGGGCGGCGCCCATCGAGCAGAGACACTACCACGCCCCCGCCCCTTGACAACCCGGGGCCGCTTGGCCACGATGCGACCGCGATGAGCCTGCGCGACACGCTCCAGCGCCTCGACAAGCAGGGCGAGCTCGTGCGCGTGCGCAAGGAGGTCGACCGGCGGTTCGAGCTGGCGGCGGTGGCCAAGAAGCTCGACGGCGGCCCCGCGGTGCTGTTCGAGCACGTCCGCGGCTTCTCGATGCCGGTCGTCGTCGGCACCGACGGCACCAAGGACCGGGTGGCGCAGAACCTCGGCATCCGGGCGGTCGAGATGATCGAGCACTTCAGCCGGGCGATCGGCGCGCCGATCCCGTGGAAGGCGGTCGACGACGGGCCCGTGCGCGCGCGCCGCCAGCGGGCGCCGTTCGACATCGGCCGCGTGCTGCCGGTGCCCCACCACTACGAGAAGGAGCCGGCGCCGTTCGTCACCGGCGGCATGGTCGTCGCGCGCGATCCCGACTCCGGCGTGCTCAACGCCTCCTACAACCGGATGCAGCTCAAGGACGGCGGGCGCTGCGGCATCTACATCCAGCCGCGCCATTTGCTGCAGATCCATCAGAAGAACGCCGCCCGCGGTCGCGCCACCGAGGTCGCCGTGATCCTCGGCATGGACACGGCCGTCCGGCTGGCCTCGGCCACCTGGGGCTCCAACATCCCGCTCGAGCTGGACGAGTTCGCCATCGCCGGCGGGTTGCGCGGCCAGGCGCTCGAGATGGTGCCGTGCGAGACGGTGGAGCTGCGCGTGCCCGGCGACGCGGAGATCGTGCTGGAGGGCCGCATCCTGCCCGGCGCGCTGGAGCCGGAAGGGCCGATGGCCGAGTTCACCGGCGTGTACGGCTCCACCGAGCCCAAGCACGTCTTCGAGGCCACCGCCCTCATGATGCGCGAGGAGCCGATCTACCAGGACATCGTCCCGTTCGGCACCGAGCACCTGCTGATGCTGGGACTGCCGTACGAGGGCGTGCTGTTCCGTTACGTCAAGGCCCAGGTCCCCGGGCTGCGCGACGTGCACATCACCCCCGGCGGCTGCGGCAAGTTCCTCGCGGTGCTCTCGCTCACCAAGCGCCACGACGGCGACGCCAAGAACGCGATCCTGGGGGCCTTCGGCGCCATCCGCGACATCAAGATCGTGATGGCGGTCGACCCCGACATCGACATCGGCAACCCGCGCGAGCTGCAGTTCGCGCTGGCCACCCGCGTGCTGGGCGAGCGCGACATCTTCATGATCCCCGGCGCCAAGGGCAACGAGCTCGACCCGATCCAGGATGTCTACGGCTCCATCACGAAGATCGGCATCGACGCCACCAAGCCCCTGGCCCGGGCCGAGCGGTTCGAACTGGCGCAGATCCCGGGCTACGAGAACCTCGACCTGAAGGACTACCTGAGCTGATCCTGCGCGAAGTCGGCCGGTCCGTCGAACGCAAGGACGGGGTCGCGAAGGTCACGGGGCGGGCGCAGTACCTCGACGATCTCGTGATCCCCGGGACCGTGTACGCCGCGGTCGTGCGCAGCGCTTACGCCCACGCGCGGATCCGCCGCCTCGACCCCGGCGCCGCCCGCGCCGTCCCGGGCGTGCTCGCCGCCGTGGGGCTGACCGACCTCGGCGCCATGGGTGTGAGGCGGTTCGGGACGTACACGAAGGACCAGACCGTCCTCGCCGACGGCAAGGTGCGCTACGAGGGCGAGCCCGTGGCCGCCGTCATTGCGGCCGACGCGGCCACGGCGCGCCGGGCGGCGCGGCTGGTCGCGGTGGACTACGAGGAGCTGACGCCGGTGGTGGACGTCGAGGCCGCGCGCGCTCCCGGCGCCGCCCTCGTGCACGAAACCCCGCCGCCCGTCGGTCGCCAGGGGCGGTGGCCGGCCGTGCCCGGCACCAACGTCTGCGCGCGCGTGCTGCTCGAGCAGGGCGACGTGGCGGCGGCGTTCGGCGGGGCCGACGTCGTGATCGAGCGCGTCTACACGTTTCCGCGCGTGTTCCACTACACGCTCGAGCCGCACGGCGCTGTCGCCAGCGTTACGGCCAGCGAGATCACGGTGTGGACGAACACCGGGCATCCCTACCAGCTGCGCCAGGAGCTGGCCGACATGTTCGGCCTCGAGCTGGCCAGGATCCGTGTCGTGGTGCCGTACGTCGGCGGCAGCTTCGGCGGCAAGTCCTTCCCCAAGCTCGAGCCGCTGGCCGCCGCGCTGTCGGCGCACGTCGGCCGTCCCGTGAAGGTCCTCAACGGCGTCGAGGGCTCGATGCGCACCAACCGCCGTCACGGCGCCCACGTGACGGTGCGCCTGGGCGCCCGGCGCGACGGCACGCTGGTGGCGAAGCAGTGCGACGTGCTGCTCGACACCGGCGGCTACGCCGACACCGGGCCGCTCGTGGCCGAGAAGGCCAGCGTGCGCGCGCTCGGCCCGTACCGCGTGCCCCACTACCGGATCGAGGTCCGCGCGATGTACACGAACACGACGCCGGCCGGCGCCTTCCGGTCGATCGGGGGCCCGCAGACGGTGTGGGCGACCGAGTGCGCCATGGACGAGCTGGCCGGGGCGCTCGACCTCGATCCCGTCGAGCTGCGCATGGTGAACCTGTTCGGGCGCGGCGAGCGGGTGCGGCCGGAGCTGCGCCCGATGGACGCCGACCTGCCCGACGACCTCAGGCGCCTGGTGAAGGGCATGGACGAGGTGCGCGCGCCCGAGGCGACGGGACGCGGCGTGGCCATCGGCATCGCCAACCCCGCCGAGCTGCCGATCTCGACGTCGATCGTGCGGCTGCACTACGACGGCAGCGTCACGATCCTGTGCTCGATGGTCGAGGTCGGCCAGGGGCTGCACACGGTGCTGGCCCAGATCGTGTCGGAGGAGCTGGGCGTGCCGCGGCAGGCGATTCTCGTCGTCTCGCCCGACACGCGCTTCGGCCCGTACGACTGGTCGTCGGGCGCCAGCCGCGGCGTCACGATCGTCGGCACCGCCGTGCAGCGCGCGGCGCAGGACATCCGGGAGCAGCTGCGTGCGCTGGCGGCCGAGAGCGCCGGCGTGCCCCTCGCGGACGTCGCGTGGGGTGACGGCTGCGTGCACGTCGCCGGCCGCCGCCTGGCCCCCGCCGAGGTCATCCGCGAGTGGTACGGTCGCCCGGCCGGCGAGGTCATCGGCCGCGGCTACGTGCGCAACCTCGGCCCGTCGCCGGCGTTCTGGGAGGTCGGCATGGGGGGCGTGGAGCTCGCCGTCGATCACGAGACGGGCGTCATCCGCCTGCTCGCCTACACCGGCCTGGCCGACGTCGGCCGCGCCATCAACCCGCACCTCTGCGAGCAGCAGGACGTGGGCGCCGCGGTCATGGGGCTCGGCCACACCCTCTTCGAGGAGATGGTGTACTCGCCGGGCGGCTCGCTGCTGAATCCTTCGCTGATCGACTACCGCGTGCCGCTCGTCACCGACCTGCCCCCGGCCCTGCACGCCATCCTGGTCGAGAACGCCGACGGCACCGGCCCGTTCGGCGCCAAGGGCATGGGCGAGGGGGGCGGGCTGCCGGTCGCCCCGGCCGTCGCCAACGCCCTCGCCCGCGCCACCGGCGTGCGCATCCGCGACCTGCCGCTGACGCCCGAGCGGGTGTGGGCGGCGCTCCGCGCCGCGGGCCCGCGGCCCGGCGCGCCTTGATCGAGCTGCGCCGGGTCATCGACCTCGGCGTCGCCCCCGACGCCGTGTGGGAGCGGCTGTGGGACGTCCCCGCGCTGGCCGCGTGCATCCCGGGCTGTGACGCCGTCGAGGCCGTCGAGGCGCAGCGCCGGTACCGCGCGACGATCCGCGACAAGGTCGGCCCCTTCCGCATCTCGATCCCGCTGGAGGTCGCCGTCGAAGCCACGCCGCCCGCACGCCTGGTCGTGAGCGCGACGGGCCGGGACTCGGTGCTGGGGAGCCCCGTCAGGCTCAGGCTGGTCGCGACGATCGCGGCCGGCGCCGCCGGGGGGGCACGACTGTCGCTGGAAGGGCACGGGGAGGTGGGCGGCAAGCTCGCCGCGCTCGGTCAGGGGGTGATCGACCGCAAGACGCGCGACATTCTCGACCGCTTCGCGAGCAATCTGGCGGCGCTGTTCTCGACCGGAAGCGATGCTGCCGCCGTTTGAGATCCACCAGCCGTCGACGGCGGCGGAGGCCGCGGCCCTCCGCGCCCGCTTCGGCGAGTCGGCGGCGCTCTACGCCGGTGGCAGCGAGCTGCTCCTGGCGATGAAAGAGGGCCTGGGCGGCTTCGAGCACCTGATCGACGTCAAGACGATCCCCGGCCTCGATGCGGTGGACGTCGCCGCCGACGGCACGCTGACGATCGGCGCCGCGGTGACGCACCGGACGCTGGAGCGGTCTCCGCTGGCGCGCCAGCGCTTCCCGCTCCTCGCGGAGATGGAGCGCCAGGTGGCCAACCCGCGCGTGCGGTCGGTGGGCACGCTCGGGGGCAATCTCTGCTTCGCCGAGCCTCACTCCGATCCGCCGACCGCGCTGCTGGTCCACGGCGCGACGGTGGTGCTGGAGGGCGCCGGCGGCCGGCGCCGGCTGCCACTGGCCGATTTCATCGTCGGCCCCTACGAGAGCGCCCTGGGCGAGGACGAGCTCCTCACGGCGGTCGAGGTCGCCGCGCCCCCGCCGCGCGCGGCGAGCGCGTATCTCAAGTTCGGGATGCACGAGCGACCGACGGTCGGCGTCGCCGCGCTGCTCGTGCCGGACGCGCGAGGTGCGGTGGCCGAGGCCCGCATCGCCGTCGGGTGCGTCGGGCCGGTCGCCACCCGCCTGGGGGCGCTGGAGACGGCGCTCGGCGGCCTCCCGCTGGCCGCCGTCGAGGCCGGCTGGCCCGCCGCCGACCACGCCGGCGACGACCTCGACGCGATGTCGGACCTCCACGGCTCGGCCGACTACAAGCGCGCGATGGCCGGCGTGTTCGTCAAGCGCGCGCTCGCGCTGGCAGCCCGCCGGGCCAGGGCGGCGGCGTGAGCGCGCCGGATCGCCGGCTGGCGCTCGAGACCACCATCAACGGCCGGCCGGTGAGCCTGCGTGCCGTGCCGGAGGCGCTCCTGCTCGACGTCCTGCGCGACGACCTCGGGCTGACCGGCAGCAAGCGCTCCTGCGAGGTCCAGGTCTGCGGGGCCTGCACGGTGCTGCTCGACGGCCGGCCGGTCAGCGCGTGCTCCGTCCTCGCCTACGAGATGCGCGGGCGCCAGGTGCTGACGGTCGAGGGCCTCGCCGCCGGCGACCGCCTGCATCCCGTGCAGGAGGCGTTTCTCGCCGCCGCCGCCTTCCAGTGCGGGTACTGCACGCCCGGCATGATCATGGCGGTGAAGGCCCTGCTCGACGAGACGCCGGCCGCCACGCCGGCGGAGGTCCGCGAGTACCTGCGCGGCAACATCTGTCGCTGCACGGGCTACCTGGCGATCCTGGAGGCGGTCAGCGCCGCCCAGCGGGCCGCGGCGCCGCCCGCCTGAGCGCCCACCCGGTGCGTGAGCTCGGCTCGGCGGTCGTCCTCCTCGCGGCGGCCCTCGCCGGCCTCGTCGAGGCGTGGCGGCTGCCGCTCGGGAGTGCCGTCGCCCCGGGTCCGGGGTTCTTTCCCCTCGCGCTGGCCGCCGGTCTCGCCGCCACCGCGGCGCTCCTGGTCGTGCGCGCGGTCGCGCGCCCCCCGGCGAGGCCGGCCGGGCCGGGCGCCGCCGGCGGCCGGGCCCGGCTCGTCGCCGTCGTCGCCGCGCTGCTGGTGTACACCGCGGTGTTCAGCCGGCTCGGATTCGTACTCGCCACGTTCCTCTTGATGGTCGTGCTCTTTCGCGCCGTCGAGTCCCTCCGGTGGCCGGTCGCCCTGGCGGCGGCGGCGGCCGCGGCCGTCCTCGGCCACTTGCTGTTCAAGACGTGGCTCGGCGTGCGGCTCCCGTCGGGGCCGTGGGGGTTCTGAGCCCGCGATGGATGTGTTCGCGGGAACCGTCTACGGCTTCTCGGTGGCCGTGCAGCCCGCGAATCTCCTGGCGTGCTTCGTCGGCGTCTTCGTGGGCACGCTCGTCGGTGTCCTGCCCGGGCTGGGGCCGGTGGCCACGATGTCGCTGCTGCTGCCGGTGACGTTCGCGATGTCGCCGACGGCCTCGATCATCATGATGGCCGGCATCTATTACGGCGCGATGTACGGCGGCTCGACCACCTCGATCCTCGTCAACATCCCGGGCGAGGCGGCCTCGGTGGTGACGTGCCTGGACGGCTACCAGATGGCGCGGCAGGGGCGGGCCGGGCCCGCGCTCGGCATCGCCGCCTTCGGCTCCTTCATCGCCGGCACGCTGGGCGTGCTCGGGATCATGCTGCTCGCGCCGCCGCTGGCGGCGGCGGCGCTGCGCTTCGGGCCGCCGGAGATCTTCACCCTCCTGGTGCTCGGGTTCACGATGATCACCTATCTCGGGAGCGGCTCGAGGCTGAAGACGGTGGCGATGGCGCTGGCCGGGATGTTCCTCGGCACGGTCGGCCTCGATCCCGTCACCGGCACGCCCCGCTTCACCTTCGGCACCGCGACGCTCTCCGACGGGGTGGGCCTGGTCCCGATGATCATGGGCCTGTTCGGCATCGCCGAGGTGCTGCTCAACGTGGAGGCCGGCCTCAAGCAGGAAGTCTTCCAGACGCGGATCCGCAATCTCTTGCCCACGCGCCAGGACTGGAAGGACTCGGCGGCGCCGATCGCCCGGGGCAGCGTGCTGGGATTCGTGCTCGGCATCCTGCCCGGCGTGGGGGCCATCATCCCGACGTTCGTGTCCTACGCGCTGGAGAAGCGCCTGTCGCGCCGCCCGGAGACCTTCGGCCGCGGCGCCATCGAGGGGGTGGCCGGGCCCGAGTCGGCCAACAACGCCGCCACCGGCAGCGCGATGATCCCGCTGCTCACGCTCGGCATCGCGCCCAACGTCGTCATGGCGGTGCTGCTGGGCGCGTTCCTGATCCACGGCGTGCAGCCGGGGCCGCTCATGCTGCGCGAGCACCCCGACCTGTTCTGGGGCGTGGTGGCCAGCATGTACGTCGGCAACGCGATGCTGCTCGTGCTCAACCTGCCGCTCATCGGGCTGTGGGTGCAGATCCTGCGAGTGCCCTACGGCCTGCTGTTCCCGCTCATCCTCCTGATCTGTGTCGTCGGCGTGTGGGGCGTCTCCGCCAACGTGTGGGACGTCGTCATCATGGTGGCCTTCGGGGTCGTCGGGTACCTCATGCGGAAGGCCGGGTTCGAGCCGGCGCCCCTGGTGCTGGCGTTCGTGCTGGGGCGGCTGGCCGAGGAGTCGATCCGCCAGTCGCTGCTGCTGTCCCGCGGCAGCCCGGCCATCCTCGTCGCGCGGCCCATCGCCGGCGCGTTCCTGGCCGCCAGCGTCGCGGTTATCGTGTTGCCCGTCGTGCTGCCGCGGCTGGGGGCGCTGGTCACCGCTCTTCGACCGGGGGGTGGCGCCGGTGGAAGTCGGTGATTCCCTGCCACGCGCGGGCGGCGGCCAGGATCGTGTTTTCCCCCCAGGCGCGGCCCATGAACTGCAGACTCGTGGGCAACCCCGCCTCGCTGAAGCCGTTGGGCACCGCGATGGCGGGCAGGCCGGCGGCGTTGCCGATCGCCCCCATGAGGTCGGCGACGTTGCCGCGGGCGGCGCTGCGGAACTCCCGGTCGAGCGGCGAGGCGACCCCGGGGCGGCCGGGGGCCACCAGGGCGTCGAGACGGGACAGCACGCGGTCGGCCTCGCGCACCACGAGCGCGCGCAGGCGCTGCGCCCGCAGGTAATCCTTGGCGAGGATGGTGTCGCGCGCGTAGGCGGTGAAGTGATCCTCGGGCGCCGTGAGGCCGGCGATCGCGCCGCTCTCGATCATGTCCTCGAAGGCGCTGGCGGCCTCGGCCATGAGGATCGTCCGCGTGATCGCCTCGTACGGCAGGTCCGCGAGCGTCACCTCGTCCAGGGTGCCGATCTTCGCCAGGACGTCCAGCGAGCGCGCGAACGCCTCGCGCACGGCCGGCTCGGCGGTGGCGGCCACGTCGCGCACGACCCCGAAGCGGAAACGCCGACCGTCGACGTCGGCCTCGTCGTACCGGAACGGCCGGTCCGCCGCCGTGGAGTCGTGTGGGTCGGGCCCCGCGATCGCGTTCAGCACCAGCCCGCAGTCGTCGGCGGTGAGCGCCAGCGGGCCGAGCTTGTCGAGCGTCCAGCAGAGGGCCATGGCGCCGTGGCGGCTCACCCGGCCGTAGGTCGGCCGGAGCCCGGTGACGCCGCAGTTGGCGGCGGGCGAGAGGATGGAGCCCCACGTCTCCGAGCCGATCGCGAAGGGCACCAGTCCGGCCGCCACCGCCGACCCGGAGCCGCTCGACGATCCTCCGCTCCAGGCATCGGTTCCCCAGGGTGAGATGCCGGGCCCGGTGAACGAGGCGTTGGGCTGGCGATAGCCCATCCCTCCGGCCAGCTCGACCATCGCCAGCTTCGCCACCAGAACGGCGCCGGCCTCCTCGAGGCGCCGAACGACGGTCGCGTCGAAGTCGAAGCGCTGCTCGCGCAGCGGGGCCGCGCCCCAGGTCGTGGGGATCCCCCCCGCCGTGGCCAGCAGGTCCTTGGCACCGTACGGGATGCCGTGCAGCGGGCCGCGCCAGTGGCCGGCCGCGATCTCGCCCTCGGCCCGGCGCGCCTGCGCGAGGGCGCGCTCCCGCGTGACGGTGACGACGGCGTTGTAGCGGGGCCCGAGCGTTTCCAGGCGCGCCAGCACGGTCTCGACGAGCGCCACCGGCGAGAGCCGCCGGGTGCGGACGGCCTCCGCCAGCTCCCGGACCGTCTGGAAGACCGGGTTCACTCGTCGGCGCGGAACGGCGTGAAGGGGGCCAGCGGCGCGTCGGCGTTGGTGAGCGGCGCCGCCCGCAGCGCGGCGGCATGCTCGGCGATCGTCTCGACCGCGCGGCGCAGCGCCTCGAGCTGCTCGCCGGTCAGCCGCTGGCCGTAGCGATGGCGCACGAGTGCCAGCAGCAGGTCGACCTCGACGGGATCCCGCGCCGGGCTCATGACGGCCGCATCCTACACCGTCTCGGCCGCCTTCACCCGGCCCGCGAGCGGCATCCGTGATACCCTCGAACTGCGACGGCCACCGGAGCGAAGTGACGAGCCAGCCCAAGAAGAGCACCAGACGGCGACGGAGCACAGCACGGCGTGGGCCACGGCCCGCGCGCGAGGCGGCCCCACCGGCGGTCCCGGCGCTGGAGGCGCCAGCGCCCCCGGAGGCCCCGGCGCCACCTCTACCCGACGTCCCGCTGGCCGAGCCCGAGGTTGCCTTCGCCGCCCGGGCGGCCGAGCGCCCGCCGGAGCCCGAGCGTCCGCTCCCCACCGTCCGGCGCGCGATCTTCTTCGACGTCGAGAACACCAGCCGCGTGCAGCACATCGCCCGCGTCATCGACTACCTCGAGGTGGACCGTCTGGGACGTCGCACCGACTTCGTGGCCGTCGGCAACTGGCGGGTGATCGGTCACGACACTGCGCGCCTGCTGGCAGGCCACGGCGCCCAGCTGCTGCACAGCGCGCCGTCGGTGGGCGTGAAGGACTGGAGCGACCTGCGCATCGCGGTGACGGCCGGTGTGTGGCTGGGCACCGCGCGGCCCGGCGACATCCTGGAGATCATCTCCGACGACCGGGCGTTCGACGCGGTCGGCGACGTCGCCACCAGTCTGGGAATCGCGTTCCGGCGTCTGTCCTATCGCGGCCTCATCGGGCTGCCGCGCGAGGCCGCCCCCCCGGCGCCGGCCGTCGCGGTCGAGCCGCGTGCCGAGTCGCGCGGCGGTCGGTATCGGCGTGGCCGGCGTGGGCCCCGCGAGGCGCCGGTCGTCCACGCGGCGCCGCAGCCGGCCGCTCGCCAGGTCGCGGCCGAGGCGCACACGGCGCCGCATGACGAGTTGCTGGGCGTGGCGCGGGACCTGATCCAGACTTCGTCCAACGGCGCCGTCACGCTCGACACGCTGGCCAACGCGCTCAAGAGTCGTGGCTTCAGCCGGCCTCCGGGCTCGCCGCGGCTGATCACCCGCCTGCGACGCATCCGCGAGCTGTCGGTGAGCCGCGCCGGTCACATCACGCTCGTGGATGCCCCGGCCGCGACGCCGACGCCCGTCGAGGCCCCGGCTCCCGAGCCGGCGCCCGCCCCGCCGCCCTCAGCGGCTCCGCCGTCGCCTTCAGCGGCCCCGCCGCCGCCCCCAGTCACCGTGCCGGTCATGGATGATCGCACGTTCGAGGAGCGCCGCGCCGACGTCGAGGCGGCGTTGCGCGCGGGACAAACGATCCCCCGGCAGCCGGCCGCCGGGGGGCCGCCTGCCGCCGGGGGGCCGCCTGCCGCCGACCGAGGGCCTGACATGGGCCAGCGCCGGCGCCGCTCGCGTCGCGGCGGTCGTCGGCACAGGCACGGGGCGCCGGCCGCCGGCTGAATAGGGTTTCGCGCGCCACCGACCGGGCGCGGCGGCGGCGAGCTCCGATCACGAGAAGCGCCAGCCGTCCAGCCTTCGCGGATCCGACGGGATGATCCGCAGCGGCAGATCCTGAGGTGCGACGACTCCGTGGTCGAGCAGCGGCGCCAACGCTGCCCGTGCTCGTGGGCTGCCCGGCCGCGGGAAGCTCGGCATGCACGCCAACCGGCGGGCCAGGGCTCGGGCGCTGGCGGGGAGGTGGACCTCGCCGTCGGGTGTGATCAGCGCGACGCGCGTGCCTGAGCGTTGGGCGTCGACGGCGGGCCGCTGGGTCCAGAGCCGCGAGCGCGACACGGGGGGGATCGCGTCGACGCGTCCGGAGACGACGTCCCAGGCGGTGAGGCCGGCGCGGCGGGCGGCCGGGGTGGCGCGGCGGGCGTGCGCGGTGGGCACGCGCCACGTCAAGGACAGGGCGAGCGAGCGGCCGTGGCACACGACGTCGTGAGGGGTCCACGGCGGCAAATGGAACAGCGATCCCGGCGGCAGGTCCAGCGTGCTCCAGCCCCGTCCATGGCGGGGCGTGCGCGGGTCGAGATCCTCCGGGGTGCCGGGTGTTACAGGGGGGCCGAGCGTGACGGTCCGGTGTCCCTCGAGCTGCAGCCAGAAGGCGTCCACGGGGCCGTCGTGGTGGAGTCCGAGGCCCAGGCGTCCGCGGCCCTCGACGCCGAACAAGAAGGAGCACTCCTCCCGTAGCGGTCCCAGCAGTCCCACCCGGAGCGCGACCATGAGGCGCATCAGGCGCGGCAGCGTCTGGTGGACCTGGGGCAGGAACACGGTGGCGCCCGCGGCCAGCGCGGGGCGAAGCCGGCGCGGATCGCCCGAGCGATCGTAGCGGCGCTCGGCGGCGATCTGGAACGGCGCGCCCGTCTCGGCCATCGCCATCGCGGTCGCAAAGCCCGGCGCGATGGCGCGCCAGGCCCGGTCGCGCGGCCGGAGCACCACCGGCGCGCGCCCGAGTCGCCGCCGTCGAAAGCGATCGAGCGCTGTCGGTCCGGAAAACCAGCTCGCCAGCGGCGAGATGAAGCCCGGCGGGCTCGACCCTCGGAGGGCCGAGCGGCCGCCGGCCCGGCCGAAACTGGTCATGTCCGGACCTGGTTGCGGCCGGCCTGCTTGGCGCGGTAGAGGGCCTCGTCGGCCGCCCGCACGATCTCCTCGGGCGTCGCGTCGCCGCCGTCGTTGCCGGCCACGCCGATGCTCACGGTCACCGCGATCCGCCGGCGGGCGCCGGCCGGTGGCGGCGACCGGGGCGGGGCGGCCGGCCGGGTCGGTGCGCGCAACGTGAACGGCGTGGCCTCGATCGTCCGGCGCAGGGTCTCGAGGTGGTGGCGGGCGTGATCGACGGCCGTGCCCTGGAACAGCACCGCGAACTCCTCGCCCCCGTAGCGGAACGCCCGGGCGCCGCCCCCGATGTCGGCCAGCCGCGCGCCGACCATGCGCAGCAGCTGGTCGCCGACGTCGTGCCCGTGCTCGTCGTTGAACCGCTTGAAGTGGTCGATGTCGACCATGGCCACCGCGTAGGTCCCGCGCAGCCGGTCCAGCGCCTCGTTGAGCGCACGCCGCGCCGGCAGCCCGGTCAGCTCGTCGCCGTACGCCATCCCATACCACGTCTCGATCAGGGACAGGACCAGGATGAGGCCACCGGTCGCCAGGTACAGGCTCGCCGCCACCCCGCCGCCGGCGCTGAACGCCAGGAAGGCGGCCGCCAGCGTCCACACCGCGCCGCCGTCGAGCGCCGTCGCCTGCCGCAGGGCGCGGCGCGCCAGCACCACCGCGGCGGCCACGAATGCTGCCAGCGCCAGGCGTGGCATTCCGGCCAGTCCCGCGCGTGGAAGCTCCAGCCAGCCGGCCAGCGGAAGGAACAGCGGCTGGCAGAGCAGTGCGACCAGAGCGACCTGGCTGGCGAGCAGGGCGAGCGCCACCCGGCCCGGGCGGGCCAGCAGTCCGCGCTCCGGCAGCCACGTCAGCGCGGCCAGATCGAGCGGCACCAGCACGCCGAGCGAGACGAAGATCGCGCGTCCGACCTGGCCGCCGGCGGGCGCCCACGTCGCCAGCCCGCGCTCGGCGAGCAGGAGGAGGGCGAGCGTCAGCACGAGGCGGCTGCGGTCGAAGCGCCAGCCGAGCAGGAGACCCCCGCCGAGCACCACGAGCGGGTAGGCGGGCACGAGCGATGCCACCGCGGCGTGCAGGGCGGTGGAGTGCAGCGCAAGGGCGGTGGCGAGCAACAGCATGGCCCCTGGAACCAGGCGGAGCGCCACCGGCATCACGGATGACAGCATGTCCTGGACGCCTGGCTCGGTGCCATCGCGTGCGCCTGAACGGGCGGCGGTGGAGACGGAGCGGGGGGCCGGCACGCCGGCCCCCCCCACCGCGCCGGCGG
>DASWJN010000264.1:0-12051 GCA_036397135.1 Candidatus Methylomirabilota bacterium | reverse complement strand
CGCCGCTGGGCGTGCTCGCCCACGCGACACCACTCGGCCGGTGCCTGGGGCTGTACATCCACGTGCCGTTCTGTGCGAAGCGATGCTACTACTGCTCGTTCAACACGGCGCCCTTGGAGCGGACGGCGGAGGTCGGCAGGTACGTGGCGGCGGCCCGGCGGGAGATCGCCCTGCTGGCCGGGGCGGCGTGGGCGCCCGGGATCTCGATCGGGACGGTGTTCTTCGGGGGTGGGACGCCCTCGTTGCTGGAGCCGGCGGCCCTCGGGGAACTGCTGGAGGGGATCCGGGGGGGATTCGAGCTGGCGGCCGACGCGGAGATCACGGTGGAGTGCAATCCGGAGAGCGTGACGCGCGACAAGCTGGCGGCGTATCGGGCGGCGGGGGTGAATCGGGTCAGCCTGGGGGTGCAGTCGCTGGACGATGGAATCCTGAGGACGCTGGGACGACTGCACGATGCGCGGGGGGCGAGAGGGGCATTCGAGGCGGCGCGCGAGGCGGGGTGTGACAACGTCAGCGTGGACGTGATGTACGGGCTGCCCGACCTGGGCCAGGCGGCGTGGGCGCGGACCATCGAGGGCGTGCTCGGCTGGGGGCCGGAGCATCTCTCGGCCTACGGTTTGACGCTGGACGCCGGGAGCCTGTGGGCGGTCACCGGCGTGGCCGGGTTGCCGGCGGAGGGCGCGGTCGTGGAGCAGTACTGGGCGCTGGCGGGGGCCGCCGCCGGGCGCGGGCTCGAGCACTACGAGGTCTCGAACTACGCGCGGCCGGGCTTCCGCGCGCGCCACAACCTCGTGTACTGGCGCGCCGGCGAGTACCTCGCGGTCGGCCCCGGCGCCTGCGGCTTCGTGGGCGACGCCCGCTACGGCAACGTCAAGCCCGTCGCGCGCTACTGCGCGCTCCTGGAAGCGGGCGCCCTCCCGATCGACACGGCCGAGCGCCTCACGCCGCGCCAGCGGCTCGGCGAGCGGCTGATCCTGGGCCTCCGGCTCTCGGACGGCGTGCCGGGCGCCTGGCTCGACGAGCGGCTGGCCGGCGACACCGCGCTCGCCCGCAGGGTCGCCACCTGGCGCGAAGCCGGGATGCTGGCCGAGCGCGACGGGCGGATCGCCCTGACCGAGGCGGGCTTCCTCGTCTCCGACGCGCTGTTCGTGGAGCTGCTGTAGCGCCGGATGTCCCCATGACCGTGGATCCCACCGCCATCACCGAGCGCTTCAAGGGCACGCTCGGCGATCTGCTCGGCATCCGGTTCGTCGAGGCCACCCCCGACCGCGTGGTGGCCGAGCTCACCTACCGGGCCGATCTGACCACGATCGGCGGCAGCCTGCACGGCGGCACCCTGATGGCCTTCGCCGACACCGTCGGGGCGGCGGCGACCGTGGTGAACCTGCCCCCCGGCGCCTCCACCACGACGCTGGAGTCCAAGACGAACTTCTTCGCCGCCGGCCGCGGGGGAACGGTGCGCGCAGAATCGACGCCGCTGCACCGGGGCAAGCGCACGATGGTGTGGCAGACCCGCGTCACCGACGCCAGCGGCCGCCTGCTCTCGCTCACGATCCAGACCCAGATGGTCCTCACGTGAGCGCCGCCTGACCGTCAGCGCGTCCGCCGACCGGCGATCCGGCTTTCGGCATCCGCCCAGCCCGGGTCGAACGCGTGCCCCGGCTCGTCGAGGTCGATGACCAGCGGGGCGTGATCCGAGGGCACCGGCTTGCCCTTGCGGGCCTCGCGATCGATCTCGGCCGCCACCGTGCGCCGGGCGACGTCGGCCGTGACGAGCAGGTGGTCGATCCGCATGCCGAAGTTCTTGTGAAAGTTGCCGGCGCGATAGTCCCACCAGGTGAAGCGGCCGGGCTCGTGGTGATGCAGGCGGTAAGCGTCGGTGAGGCCCCACGCGCAGAGCCGGCGGAAGGCGCTGCGCTCCGGCTCGGAGACGTGGGTACCGCCGTGGCAGGCTCCCGGGTCCCAGACGTCGGCATCCTCGGGCGCCACGTTGAAGTCGCCGCCCATCACGAGCGCGCCGGCGGGGTCGGCCGCCTGGCCGAGCCAGCGGGCCAGGCGCTCGTACCAGGCCAGCTTCGCCCGATAGAAGGGCGAGTCGACCGCGCGCCCGTTCGGCGCGTAGATGCTCACGACCCGCACGCCGCCGCAGACCGCCGCGATCATCCGGGCCTCGGCCAGCGGCTCGTCGTCGGCCACGTCGGGCGTCACCGGCGGCCGCAGCGGCTCGCCGAAGTTGGTGACCACGGCCTCCACGCCCACGCGGCTGGCGATGGCCACGCCGTTCCAGCGGCCCTCGCCGTGGTGGGCGAGCGCGTAGCCGGCCTTCCCGAAGGCTTCGGCCGGCGCGTCGGCGTCGGTCAGCTTCGTCTCCTGCATGAGGAGCACGTCGGGCCTGGCGCGCTCGAGCCACCAGGCCACCTTGTCCAGGCGCGCCCGCAGGGAGTTGACGTTCCAGGTCGCGATCCGCATGGCTCGTCCTTCGCCGCCATCATAGCGGATGCGCCGCGCGGCGCCCGCGCCGGACACGGTATGATCGGGTCGCCATGCAGCCCTGACCCGATCCATCGGGGCTCATCGCGAGGAGGACAGCCCGGAGGTGGACGGATGAGCCGGCTGGCGCGCGCCGTCGAGCTGCTGGAGGCCGGGAACTGGCAGCAGGCCCACGAGATCGTCCAGGCGGACACCTCCGCGCTGGCGGCGTGGCTGCACGGGATCGTGCACACGCTCGAGGGCGATCTCGACAACGCCCGCTACTGGTATCGCAAGGCGGATCGCGTCTTTCCCGGAGCCCAGGCCGTGCCCGACGAGCTGGCGGCGGCGCGCCGGAGTCTTCCGGAATGAGCGTCGCCACCGACGCGAGCGTCCGCTCGGCCATCGGCCTGCTGTCGGCCTGGATCGAGTCGCAGCTGGCCTCCAGCGGCGTCCCCGGCCTGTCGATCGGCGTCGTCCACGACCAGGAGCTGATCTGGTCGGCCGGGTTCGGCCGGGCGCGTGTCGAGCCCGCCCAGCCGGCGACGCCCGACACGCTGTACCGCATCGCGTCGATCACCAAGCTCTTCACCAGCACGGCCATCCTGCAGTTGCGTGACGCTGGCAAGCTGAGGCTCGACGACCCGCTCGTCGAGCACCTGCCCTGGTTCCGCATCAGGCAGGCCCACGCCGACGCGCCGGCCATCACCATCCGTCACCTGCTCACGCACACCGCGGGCCTGCCACGCGAGGCCGGGTTCCCGTACTGGACCGACGGCGTGTTCCCGACGGCCGAACAGGTTCGCGAGCGGCTGGCCGAGCAGCAGACGGCGCTGCCGGCGGAGACGGAGTGGAAGTACTCCAACCTGGGCCTGACGCTCGCCGGCGAGATCGTCGCGGCGGTGTCGGGCCGGCCCTATCCGGAGTACGTCGCCGAGTGGATCCTCGAGCCGCTCGGCATGCGGCGCACCTTCGTGGCCACGCCGCCGACGGACCATCCCGACCTCGCCACCGGGTACACGCGCCGGTTGCCGGGCGCCGGCCGCGCGGTGGCACCCTCCACCGACAGCCGCGGCATCACGCCCGCCGCCAACATGACGACGAGCGTGAGTGACCTGGCGCGGTTCGCGAGGCTGCAGTTCCGCGACGGCCCGGCCGGGGGCAGCCAGATCCTGCGCGGCAGCACGCTGCGCGAGATGCAGCGCGTGCACTGGCTCGAGCCGGACTGGGCCGCCGGGCGGGGGCTCGGCTTCCGCGTCACCCGCCTGGCCGGCCGGACCTACGTGGGCCACGGCGGCAGCCTGCGCGGCTACCGCACCCAGCTCGAGCTGTGTCCGGCCGACCGCGTCGCCGTGATCGTGATGACCAACGCCGACGACGGCAACCCCATGGCGGTCGTCGAGAAGGTCTACCAGTGGGTCGCGCCGGCGATTCGCCAGGCGGCGCCGCCACCCGCGCCGCCGGGTCCGCCGGCCGGCTGGGAGCGCTACGCCGGCCGCTATCGGAACGCGTGGCACGACCTGCAGGTGCTCGTCGTGGACGGCCGCCTGGCGATGCTCGATCCCTCGCTGCCGGACCCCCTGCCGTTCGTCATCTGGCTCCATCCGGTGGCCGAGCACACGTTCCGCAGCGAGACGAAGAACGGCTTCGGCACGAACGCCGAGCCGGTCGTGTTCGACGTGGACGGTGCCGGGCGCGTGCGCCGGCTGACGATCGGCGAGAACTCGCTGGAGCCGGTGGCGCAGTGGTGACTCTCCCCCCAAGGAGGCGCGATGCTCGAGATCGAGACACCCAAGGACCTGCTGCAGCACGTCGGCCGTGAGCTGGGCCCCTCGGAGTGGATGACGGTGGACCAGGCGATGATCGACAAGTTCGCCGCCGCGACCGGCGACCACCAGTGGATCCACGTCGACGTCGAGCGCGCGAAGCGGGAGATGCCGGGCGGCACGACGATCGCCCACGGGTATCTCACGCTGTCGCTGGTGCCCCGGCTGGCCGCCACGCTGATGCGCGTGACCAAGCGCAGCCGCGGCGTGAACTACGGCTCCAACAAGGTCCGCTTCCTCAACCCGGTGCCGGCCGGCGCCCGCATCCGGCTGCGCCAGCGCATCGCCAACGTCGAGCAGATCCAGGGGGGCGCGCGCGTGACCTCCGAGATGACGGTGGAGGTCGAGGGCCAGGCCAAGCCCGCCCTCGTCGCCGAGACGATCGGGGTGTCGTACGCGTAGTCACGTCCGCGACAGCGGCGGCAGCATGAACTCGTCGTGCTCGCCGGCCAGGGGGCCGAGCGCCATGAGACCGGCGAACCCGTCGTCGCCCATGGCCGCCGCCCGCGCACGGTCCCACGGCTCGGCGCGGAAGCCGGCCCCCAGCCGGTCGGGCGCGAAGAACGTGATCACCCGATCGGCGTCGGCTCCGATGGCGGCGGCCAGCGCCTCGAGCGGCGGGATCGACGGCGCCACCACGTCGTAGAGCACGAGCGTCCCGTCGCGCACCTCGTGCACGGTCAGCGTGTCGAGCGCGGGGTGGTAGTGAACGCGCGAGAAATCGCCCCAGGCCAGCAGCAGGGCGATGACGAAGACGGTGCCGGCCTCCCGCGAGCCCAGCCGCTCCGACACCGGCGCCCGCCGCGCGAGCAGGCGCCGGAGCAGGCGCAGGTCGCCCGGCGTCTCGGTGAGCGCGCGCCCGCATGACGACGCCGGCGCCGAGCGCGCCAGCGGGCGCGAGAACGCGTGCTCGCGCACCGGGCGGAACCCGAGCCTGGCGTAGAACTCCGGGACGAGCGTGGTGAGCACCAGCGTGTCGTAGCGCGCCCGGCACGCCGCCAGCGCCTCCTGCATGAGCGCGCGGCCCAGACCGCGACCGCGGCGCTCGGGGTCCGTGCACGCGGCGTGGATCGATCCCACGCGGCACGACCGCCCTGCGATCACCAGCGGCAGCTCGATCACGCCGACATGGGCCACCGCGCGGTCGCCCTCCCGGCGCCCGAACGGCGTGGAGACCTCCGCCCACGAAAAGCCCAGCGTTTCGGCCCGCGCCACGCCGGCCGGCAGCGCCGGCCACACGCGGCCGAAGAGCGTGGCCAGGCGGGGATCGAGCCTCGCGGGCGCCGTCGTCACCCGCGCATTGTAAGCGCCGGCCGCCTTGACTTGGCCGGGACCGGCCGTTACAAGGAAGTGATGGACGCCCGCCATCGGGACGTGCTGGTCGCGGTCATCCGCGAGTACATCGACTCCGCGGAGCCGGTGGGCTCGCGCGCGCTCACCAAGCGGCACTTCCCGAGCCTCTCGCCGGCCACGATCCGCAACGCCATGGCGGACCTCGAGGAGATGGGCTACCTGGCCCAGCCGCACACGAGCGCCGGCCGCGTGCCGACCGACAAGGCGTACCGCTTCTACGTCGATTCCTTTCCGCCCTCGCAGTCCGGCACCCCGGGCGGCACGCTGGCGCGGGCGGCCCGCCGGGCGGGGGTCGACGGCTTCATGGAGCAGGCCTCCTCGCACCTGTCGGCGGTCACCCGGCTCACCGGGCTGCTGCTGGCGCCGCCGCTCAAGCACACGACGATCGCGCGCGTCGACCTGCGGCCGCTCGAGAACGACCGCGCGCTGGCGGTGATGGTCACCGACGCCGGCTGGCTCACCGTGCGGGAGATCACGCTCGACCCGCCGGTCGGCGCCGAGGAGGTGCGGGCCATCGGCCGTGAGCTCACGCGGCGGTTCCGCGACCGCACCGTCCAGGAGATCGTCGACATGGAGCAGACGCCCGACGACCCGCTCGACACGCTGCACACGCGGGCGCGGGCGGTGACCGAGCAGATCGTCGGCATGCTGCGCGGCCGCACGCTCTACGTCAGCGGCGCCATCAACATGCTCGACCATCCGGAGTTCTGGGATCTCGAGACGACCCGCCAGCTGCTGCGCACCTTCGAGCAGAAGGAGCGGCTGGCCGAGCTGATGACCACCCTGGCCGGCGCCGACGGCGTGCGGGTGACGATCGGCGACGAGAACCCCGTCAGCGAGATGCGCGAGTGCACGCTCATCACCTCGACCTACATGTACCGCGACCAGGTGCTGGGCATCCTCGGCGTGGTGGGACCGCGCCGCCTGCCCTACCCGGACGTCATCTCGGCCGTCAACGAGACCGCCCGGCAGGTGACCGAGGCCCTCGCGCGCGTGCGCCCGGACCTCTACCTCCCGTCTTGCTGGAGTGGGGGGCCCCGAACGGGCCCCCCACACCCCCCCAATCGCTCGTCGCGCCCCGGCACAGCCGGGTCGCGCCTCGATCACCCGCGGGCGGCCGCGAGATGGCGCCCGGGGGACGCTGAGCGGGGCGACCGCGCGGCCGCTGCTATAATTCGAGCGATGGACGAGCCGACACCCCACACCGCCACCGAGTCCGAGGATCGCGCGCGCGACGCCGAGCTGGAAGAGCTGCGTCGGCAGCTCCAGGAGCAGCACGACCGCGTGCTGCGCGCGCTGGCCGAGACGGAGAACGTGCGCCGCCGGATCGAGCGGACGGCCGACGAGCGTGTGAAGTACGCCAACGAGGGGCTGCTGCGCGACCTCATTCCCGTCATCGACAATTTCGACCGGGCCCTGGCCGCCGCCCGCGCCGCCGGCAGCGCCGGCACCGTGGTGGAGGGCGTCGAGCTGATCCAGCGCGAGCTGCTCCGCGTGCTGGAGCGGCACGGCCTCCTCCGGTACTCGGCGGTCGGCCAGCCGTTCGATCCGGCCCGTCACGAGGCCATCGCCCGGGTGGTGAGCGCGGAGGCGGCTCCCGGGACCGTCGTCAGCGAGACGGCCCCCGGCTACCTGGTCAACGGCCGCGTGCTGCGCGCCGCGCTGGTGGCGGTGGCGGCGGCGCCCGACGAGGACGCGGCCTAGGACGTGGGGCGCGACTACTACGAGATCCTCGGCGTCAGCGCTCGGGCCAGCGAGGCCGAGTTGAAGAAGGCCTTCCGCGGGCTGGCGATGCAGTACCATCCCGACCGCAACCCCGGCGACAAGGAGGCCGAGGAGCGCTTCAAGGAGATCAACGAGGCCTATGCGGTCCTGTCCGATCCCGACAAGCGCGCCCACTACGACCGCTTCGGCAGCGCCCCCGGCGCCGGCGCCGGCGGCTTCGAGGGGGGCTTCGGCTCGCTGTTCGAGGACATCTTCGAGAACTTCCTCGGCGGCAGCGGGCGCGGGCGTCGCTCGCGAGTGGCCCGGGGAGAGGACCTCCAGTACGAGCTGAAGATCACGCTGGAGGACGCGGCCGCCGGCCTCGAGACGAAGGTCAGGATCCCGCGGCTGGAATCCTGCGAGCCGTGCGGCGGCAGCGGGGCGGAGCCGGGCACGCGCAGGGTGGCGTGCGAGGCGTGCGGCGGGCGCGGCGAGGTGCGCATGAGCCACGGCTTCCTCACCGTGGCGCGGCCGTGCCCGAGGTGCCAGGGCGAGGGGCAGATCAACAAGAGCCCCTGCAAGAGCTGCCGCGGCGAGGGGCGCCAGCGCGCCGAGCACCTGCTGTCGATCAAGATCCCGCCCGGCATCGACGACGGCATGCAGCTGCGCCTGACCGGCGAGGGCGCCGGCGGCCTCCACGGCGGCCCGCCTGGCGACCTCTACGTGCTCGTGCGCATCCGCGAGCACACGATGTTCGCGCGCAACGGCGGCGACCTCTACTGCGACCTGCCGGTGTCGTTCCCGCAGCTGGCGCTCGGCGCCGAGCTGGAGGTGCCGGTCCTCGGCGGCAGCGCCACGCTCAAGATCCCGGCCGGCAGCCAGCCGGGGCAGGTCGTCAAGCTGCGCGGCAAGGGCATGCCACACCTGCGCGAGCGCGGGCACGGCGACGCCTGCTACCGCCTCCTGCTCGAGGTGCCGGCCAAGCTCAACGCCAGGCAGCGCGAGGCGCTGGAGGCATTCGACGCGGCGTCCAAGGAACGGGGCCCGCTCGCCATGTCGTTCCTCGACCGCATGAAAAAGCTGCTCGGGTGACCACGGCCGCCGGCCCCGCCTGCTACGTCGAGCTCACGGTGGACGCGGGCGAGGAGGCCGCCGAGGCGCTGACGAACTTCCTCTGGGAGCAAGGCGCCGTCGGCGTCGTCGAGGAGGCGCAGCCGGGGACGCCCGCGCGGCTGCGCGCGTTCTTTCCGGCGACCGCCCACTCCGGCGCGCTCGCCGCCCGGGTGGACGCCTACCTCGAGGGGCTGTGCGCGCTCGGCCTGTCGGCCGGCGCCCGGGCGCGCCTGACGCCGGTCACCGACACCGACTGGGCGGCGGCCTGGCGTGAGCACTTCCGTCCCCTCGCCGTGGGCCGCGGGCTGATGGTGGCGCCGCCCTGGGACACACCGGCCGTCCCCGGGCGCGTGGTCCTGGTCATCGAGCCCGGGCGCGCGTTCGGGACCGGCCACCACGGCACCACCGCCGGCTGCCTGGAGCTGCTGGAAGCGCTCGTCGCCGGCGGGCCGCCGGCCCGCGCGCTCGACCTGGGCACCGGCTCCGGCATCCTCGCCATCGCCGCCGCCCGGCTCGGCATCGCTCACGTGCTGGCCTGCGACTCGGATCCCGACGCCGTCGCGGCGGCCGCGGCCAACGCCGCCCGCAACGGCGTCGGCGAGCGCGTCAGCGTCAGCCTCGCGGACGCCACCACGCTGGCCGCCGAGCCGGCCCCGCTCGTCCTCGCCAACCTCCTGGCCGCCGCCCACCGCGCGCTGGCCGGATGCTACGGGCGCCTCGTCGCCCCCGGCGGCGCGCTCGTGCTCGGCGGGCTGCTCGACGGCGAGGCCGACGGCGTGTCGAGCGCGCTGGCCGGCCACGGCTTCCGCCCGGAGGCGGCGCGGAGTCTCGAGGGCTGGACGAGCCTGGCTTTGCGTCATGCGGCGCTTCACCCTCGAGCCTGAGCGGCTGGCCTCGGGCCGGGTCACCTTCGACGCCGAGGAGTCGCGCCATCTCACGCGCGTGCTGCGGCTGCGCCCGGGCGACACGGTCGTCGCCACCGACGGCGCCGGCCGCGACTACACCGTGCGGCTGGAGAGCGTGGGTGCGGCGGCCACCGGCACCGTCCTGGCCGAGGCAGCCGGCGTCCCCGCCTCGCCGCTGGCGGTCACGCTGGTCCAGGGCGTGCCGAAGGGCGACAAGATGGAGGCGATCGTGCGCGCCGCCACCGAGCTGGGGGTGGCGCGCGTGCGGCCGGCGCTCTGCGCGCGGACGATCGTGCGCCTGGAGCCCGCGCGCTGGCGCGACCGCACCCGGCGCTGGCAACGCGTGGCGCGCGAAGCCGCCAAGCAGTCGGGCCGCGCGGTGATTCCGGACGTGGAGGCACCGCGCCCGCTCGCCGAGTGGCTGGCCGGCGGCGAGCCGGCCGATCTCGGCCTCTGCCTCTGGGAGGGCGCCGGCGAGCCGCTCGGCCGCCTGCTGGCGGACGTGGTCGCGCCGCGCTCGGCGCTGGTGGTCGTCGGCCCGGAGGGGGGGCTCGCCCAGGCCGAGGTCGAGGCGGCACGGGCCGGCGGGCTCACGGTGGTCGGCCTCGGCCCCCGCATCCTGCGCACCGAGACCGCGGGACCGGCCATCGTGGCGATCTTGCAGTCGCGCTTCGGCGACCTGGGATGAGCGCGGCTGGCTGGGAGCACTTCGAGGTCGAGGCCGACGTCGGCGTGCGCGGCCGGGGCCCCTCGCGCGCCGAGGCCTTCGCGCAGGCCACCCTTGGCGTGTTCGCGCTGATCGTCGCCCCGGACGAGGTTCAGGCCCGCGAGCATCGGGCGGTGCGGGCCCAGGCCGATACGCCGGAGGCGCTGCTCGTCACCTGGATCGACGAGTGTCTCTACGTCCACGAGATCGAGGGCTTCGTGGTCCAGGCCGTCGAGCTGACGACGTGCACCGAGAGGCTCGCCCACGGCCTGCTCCACGGCGAGCCGCTCGACCCCGAGCGCCATCGCGTCGGCACGGTCGTGAAGGGCGCCACCTACCACCAGCTCGCCATCGGCGTCCTGGAAGACGTCTGGGAGGCCACGATCATCGTGGACGTGTAGCCGGACTGTCTCATTTACGCGACTGGGGGCCTCGGGGCCGTGGCATCCCGGCGACGCCGAGGTGTTCTCGGGCCCGGCTGCATCGGGACCTGTCAGTAATCTTTCCAACACATTAGAAATTTCTGGACGCAATGGCACCCTGGTTGCTCCGCCACGCCCCCGGTCATGCGCCAGCAGACAATCAAGCGGCCGGTAGCGCTCGAAGGTATCGGGCTTCACTCCGGCAAGCGGGTCAAGATCACGCTGTCGCCGGGCCCCCCCGACTCCGGCATCGTGTTCCGCCTCGGGCCCGACGGTCAGCCGATCCCGGCCGCGCCCGAGAGCGTCGTCGACTCGCATTACGCGACGACCATCGGCCGGAACGGCTGCCGCATCCAGACCGTCGAGCACCTCATGGCCGCCGCCGCCGGGCTCGGCATCGACAACCTGGCCGTCGAGGTGGACGGTGCCGAGGTGCCGGCCATGGACGGCAGTGCCAAGCCGTTCGTGGCGCTGCTCAACGGGGCGGGCCGGGTGCCGCAGGGCGCCCGGCGGCGACCGGTGAACATCCCGCATCCCATCCGCGTGGGCAGCGGCAACCGCTGGCTGCAGATCGTGCCGGCCGCCGAACTGCGTATCAGCTACACGCTCGACAACGACCATCCCGCCATCGGCACCCAGGTGCTGTCGTGCGTGCCGACCGAGGAGTCGTTCGTCACCGAGTTCGCGCCGGCCCGCACGTACGGCTTCCTCAAGGACCTCGGCGTCATGCGCAAGCACGGCCTGGCGCTGGGCGGCTCGCTCGACAACGCCATCGTGGTCGGCAAGCGCGGCACCCTCAACGGCCTGCGCTACCGCGATGAGTTCGTGCGCCACAAGGTGCTCGACCTCATCGGCGACCTGGCCCTGCTCGGCCGGCCGATCCACGGGCACGTCATCGCCCGCAACGCCGGCCACGGGCTCAACTTCGAGCTCGTGGTCGCCGTCCAGCGCGCGCTCGGCCTCGAGCGGCGTCCGGCCGGCGCCGCCCTGCGCGTGGTCCCGGCTCTCGAGCCCGTCGAACGCGCCGACGGCTTCGCCCCCTCCCCGGCGACCGTCTAATAACATGGGGGGCCCCGACATGGCCCCCCAGACCCCCCAACGCTCGTCGCGCCCCGGCGAAGCCGCGGCACGCCTCGTTATCCCGACACGCTCCTAGCGCGACACCGACCGGCGTGGGCGGGCGGGGTTGGCGTGGGGGACGTGGACCACGTGCTGGGAGGCCGCGTCGACGTCGTGGCGGCTGGATGCCTTCGGTGCGGGGCGCACGGTCCGGGTTGGCGGGAAACGGGTCCACGTCCCCCACGCCAACCCCGCCCGCCCACGCCTGCCGCGAGGCGATAGGTTTCCACGGATCACAGCGGCCCCGTGAAGGTGACGGCGCACCTCGCGCGGGCCCTGGTGGGGCATGCGCCCCGGCCGCGCCGTCATGGCGAGCCGTCGTCGCGTGCGCGAGCGCAGGATGGGGCGAGCGCGCGATCGGCGATTCGACTCACCGCCGTGCCAGCCCCCTCGGGGGGATGGGGGGCTCGCGCTCGCCCCATCCTGAGCGAGCT
>DASWJN010000263.1:0-1682 GCA_036397135.1 Candidatus Methylomirabilota bacterium | reverse complement strand
GGACGACCTGCGCCGCGAGGCGGAGACCGAGGTCGAGTTGCGCCGGTCCGAGGGTCGCGACGTCGTCGACGCCATGCGCCGGGAGGCCGCGGCCGAGCGCGAGGCCATGCTGGCCGACGGCGAGCGTGCCCGCGCCGAGGCCGAGGCGCGCCGCCATCCGTACAGCGAGGCCATCGCGCTCACCCTGGCGGGGCAGGTCACCATGCTCCGCGGCCAGACCGAGCGCGCGGTCGGGCCGCTGGCCCGGGCGCTGTCGATCTGCCGCGACGCCAGCCTCACCGTGTGGCAGGCGATCCCGGCCGCGCTGCTGGGCCAGTGCCTGGTGACGCTCGAGCGCAAGGAGGACGGGCTGGCGCTGCTCGAGGAGGGCGTGCGGCTCTCCGACGAGGTCGGCGTCAGGGCGTACCTCGCGCGGTGGGCCACGCTGCTCGGCGAGGGGGTCCTGGCCACGGGCGACGCGCTCCGCGCCGCCGACATCGGCGAGCGCGCGCTGGCGCTGGCGCGCGCCCACGGCGAGCGCGGCCACGAGGCGGCCGCCCTGCGGCTGCTCGGCGACGTCGCCGCCGCGCTGGAGCCGCCGCAGGTCACGGCGGCCACCGAGCGCTACGCCGCCGCCATCGCCCTCGCCGACGAGCTGGGCCTGCGCCCGCTGCTGGCCCGTGCCCACCTGGGGATGGGCCAGCTCGACCGGCGCGGCGGCCGGATGCCCGAGGCCGAGGAGCACCTGGCCACCGCCGTCGTGCTGTTCTCCCACCTCGGGATGCGCTCGTGGCTCGACCGCACCGAGCCCGAGCTGCGGGCGCTCGGCCACCTGGTGATCGTGGCCCGGCCCAACGTGAACCTCTACGAGTACCTCAGCCAGAAGTTCGCCGGCGACCCCAACGTACAGGTGGTCCTGGACCGCCGCGAGGGTCAGGAGCGGCGGCCCGACGGCGGTGCCTCGGTCGAGCGCCGCGCCGCCGACCGCCGCCGGCTGGCCATCGACCAGGCGCTGCGCTCGCGCGGCCTCGCGGTCGTCCTTCCCCCGCGGTAATCCGCTTCAGCCACGCGCGCGCTGCGCGAACGCCGGCCTCGGGTTGTTCGAGCGTGGGCATCGCGGTCAGCCGCACCGGCGGCAGCAGGCGGCGACTCGTCGATGGCGAGCGTCACCGAGCGGGTGGCGCCGAAGGTCGGCACCAGCGAGGAGTGCTTGCCGGGGCCGCCCGCCACGATAACCATCAGGTCGTCCGGCGCCGGGCACCACGCGACCTCGGTCCCGGGCGGCTGGCCCGCGAAGCGGGCGGGATCGATCGTGGCGAAGCGGGCGAGGTTCTCGGCGCTGAAGCGGTCGAGCCGCACGCGCACGCGCTCCCAGAGGCGCTGCTTGACGTTGGCCTTCGACCAGCCCGAGCCCGCCAGCGTCTGCGCGTGCTCGGGCCCGAGGATGACCAGCGGCTCGCCGCCCAGGTAAACGTTGTTGCTGCCGGTCGTGGCGGCGGTGCCGGCCAGCGCCATGAGCATCGCCTCGGGCGTGGACGAGCCGTGGTCGTTGACGTTGTGGGGCGCCTCCGACCCGCACACCGTGACGCAGCTCGCCCGGGCGCCGCCGACGTTCTGCAGCACCAGGCGCACGGCGCGGCCGATCACCGCGTTGGCGCGGTGCCCGTTACCGAGCGCGTTGGGCCCGCCGGTGATCCCCAGCC
>DASWJN010000262.1:0-25024 GCA_036397135.1 Candidatus Methylomirabilota bacterium | reverse complement strand
GAGGACATCACGGCCCGCCTGGCGCAGGTCGATCCGGCCGACCCGGTGAAGTACGACTTCGCCCTCTGCCACAAGCGGATGTCGGGCGACTGCCGCGACCGGCGCGACGCGGTCGTGTGCGCGCCGTGCGGCCTGCGTGGCGTCTGCCGCCACTGGGCGCGCGATCGGAGAGCCAGGCGTGCTTGAGCTGGCCCTGCTCGCCGCCGGCGTGGTGCTGGGCGGCGCGCTGGCGTGGGCGGTGGCGCGCGTGCGGATGGCCACGGCTGCGCAGGGCGAGCGCGAGGGGCTGCAGCTTCGGGTGGCGGCGCTGGAGACGCTGTCCGACGAGCTGCGCAAGCAGCTCTCCCAGCGCGATCTGGAGACCGGCGACCTGCGGCGTGCGCTGGAAGGCGAGCAGGCCGCCCGCGCCCAGGCCGAGACGCGCTGGGAGGGCGCTCGCCAGTCGCTGGACGAGCAGAAGCGGCTGCTCGACGACGCGCGCGAGCGGCTGACCCACACCTTTCAGGCGCTGAGCGCCGAAGCGCTCCGCCAGAACCAGTCGAGCTTCCTCGAGATGGCCTCCACCCAGCTCGAGCAGCGGCGGGAGGCGATCGACGCCACCGTCCGCCCGCTGCACGAGGCGCTGGCGCGCTACGAGGAGCACGTGCGGGCGCTGGAGGCCGCGCGCCAGCACGCCTACGGCAGCCTGGAGGAGCAGCTGCGCGCGCTGGCCGTGAGCAGCGCGGACCTGCAGCGCGAGACGGGCCAGCTCGCCACCGCCCTGCGCGCGCCCAACGTGCGCGGGCGCTGGGGCGAGATCACGCTGCATCGCGTGGTCGAGCTGGCCGGCCTCACCGAGCACTGCGACTACGGCGAGCAGGTGACCGTCGAGGGGCAGGGGGGACGGCTGCGGCCCGACATGGTCGTGCGCCTGCCGGCGGGCCGCGACATCGTCGTCGACGCCAAGGTCCCGCTGGCCGCCTACCTGGAGGCCATCGCCGCGGCGACGCCCGAGGAGCGCGCGGCCGGGTTCGCGCGCCACGCGACCCAGGTGCGGCAGCACATGACGGCGCTGTCGGGCAAGGCGTACTGGGAGCAGTTCGCCACGGCGCCCGAGCTGGTCGTGATGTTCATCCCCGGCGAGGCGTTCGTGGGGGCGGCCGTCGAGGCCGACCCGAGCCTGATCGAGGATGGGATGGCCCGGCGCATCGTGGTGGCCACGCCGACCACGCTCATCGCACTGCTGCGGGCCATCGCCTACGGCTGGCGGCAGGAGCGGATCGCCACCAACGCAGCGCAGATCTCGGAGCTGGGGCGCCAGCTCTACGAACGGTTGCGCACGCTCGGCGGCCACGTGGAGGAGGTGGGCGGCGCGCTCGGGCGGGCGGTGCACGCCTACAACAAGGCGGTCGGCTCGCTGGAGTCGCGAGTGCTGCCGGCGGCCCGCAAGTTCAGGGACCTGGGGGCCGCGGGCGGCGACGACATCGAGACGCTCGCCACGCTGGACCAGGCGCCCCGGCCGCTCACGGCGCCCGAGTACCCCCAGCAGCTGACCACGGGCGAGCCGGCTCCCCCCGGCGCACCGGTGGTATCATGACGCCAGTGACTGTCGCTCGAGGAGGGTCATGACCACCATCCCCATCAAGGTTTACGGCATCAACCTGCTGGTCCGCATGATGACCGAGGCCCCCGCCGACGTTCGCGTGAACTGCCCCAAGGGCTCGCCCATCCGCTACGGCGAGGTGGTAGCCCGTGGCGACGGGTTCGACGAGGGCGCCAATGCGTTCCGCGAGATGCCCGACCCCAAGACCATCGTGGCGTTCGAGGAGAGCGCCGAGGAAGTCGAGGGCCACTACTTCTACATCGCTCTGGAGGAATACCGGGTCATCCGCCTGGATTCGGTCATTCTGTCCTTCCCCCAGCAGTAGCCCCCCGCAGCAACGGGCGTCCCTGACGTGCGCGCTTCCGACGTCCTCTCCCGCATCGACGAAGGCGAGCTGATCGGCCTCACGCGCGACCTCGTCCGCATCCCCAGCGTCGTCCGTCCCGGCCAGCCCGAGGCCACCGAGGCCGCGGTGGCGGCCCACGTCGAGGGCTGGATGCGCGCCCAGGGCTTCGAGGTCGAGGTGCAGGAGGTGGCGCCCGGCCGTCCCAACGTGCTCGGCTCGATCGGCGACCGATCGACGGGCCCCACGCTCATGCTGGAGGGCCACACCGACGTGGTCACCGAGGGCGATGCCAGCCTCTGGAGCCGGCCACCGTTCGGTGGTGACCTCGTCGACGGGCGCATCTACGGGCGCGGCAGCGCCGACATGAAGGGCGGCCTGGCCGCCGCCATGGCGGCCGCGGCGGCCATCAAGCGCAGCGGCGTCGATCTCGGCGGCCGTCTGGTCGTCGGCGCCCTGGTGGACGAGGAAGGCGACATGCTCGGCGCCCGCCACCTCTGCACCACCGCGCTCGGGCGCGAGCTGTCGGCGGCGATCATCTGCGAGCCCGAGCAGAACGAGCTGTGCCTGGAGCAGCGCGGCGTCGTCTGGGCCCGCGTGACGCTGCGCGGGCGGATGGCCCACGGGGCGATGCCCGAGGCCGGCGTGAACCCGATCACCGCCCTCGGCGCGCTGCTGCGTGAGGCGTCCGGGCTCGAGCGGCGGCTCCGTCGCCTCTGCGGGCGCAGCCCCTTCCTGCGTCCGCCCACGGTCACGCCCACCGTCGTGCTGGCGCCGGTGCAGGGGGTGCCGCAGTCCAACGTCATCCCCTCGATGGCCCAGGCGACGCTCGACGTGCGGCTCACGCCCGGGCCCGACGCCGACGCGGTGGGCAAGGAGATCGACGCCACCTGCCAGCGCGTGATGGAGGCGTGTCCCGGCACGACCGTGGAGTGGCAGGCGGTCAACGGCGTCCGCATGGCCACGCGGGTGGAGCGCAGCGAGCCCCTGGTGCAGGCGATGATGCGCGGCGTGCGGCAGGCGACCGGCCGGGCGCCGAAGTTCGGCGGGGTGCCCGGATCGACCGACGGCACGATCCTGCACACGACGCTCGGCATCCCCATCGTCACCTGCGGGCCGGGGAACCGAATGATCCCGCACCAGATCAATGAGTACGTGGAGGTGGCCGAACTGGTCGACGCGGCGAGGATTTACGTCGCCTCGGTTCTGAACTTCCTGAAGGCATGAGCGACCTGGTCCCGAGCCTGCGCGCCGTCGAGGCGTTCCCGGTCGAGCAGGACGGCCAGCGCTACATCGCCCTGCGCGATCAGGCGGGCTACACGCCGGCGGTGGTCATGCTGCCCCTCGGCCTGCTGGAAATCCTGGCGTTGTTCGACGGCGAGCACGAGATCACCGACATCCAGGCCGACGTCATGCGCAAGCACGGCGAGCTGGTGACGCGCCAGCACATCGAGCAGCTGATCGCCTCGCTGGACGAGCACGGCTTCCTCGACAGCCCCGGGTTCGCGGCCCGGCGCCAGGCGATCGATCGTGGATTCCTGGATGCGCCGAGCCGGCCGGCCAGCCACGCGGGCGGCGCCTACCCCGACGATCCCGAGCGCCTGCGCGCCACGATGGAGGGCTTCTTCACCGCGCCCGAGGGGCCGGGCGCCGTCGACGGCTTCCGGGGCGGCGGCGTCAGCGGCCTGATCGCGCCCCACATCGATTTCCACCGCGGCGGTCCGGCCTACGCCTGGGCCTACCGCGACCTGGCCGAACGCGGCGAGGCCGACCTGTTCGTGATCTTTGGCACCTGCCACGCCGGCATGGCGCACCCCTTCACGCTGACCCGCAAGGACTACGACACGCCGCTGGGGCCGGCGCGGGTCGACCGGGAGCTCGTGGCGGCGCTGGCCCGGCGCGCGCGCCAGGACTGCTTCGCCTCCGAGCTGGCGCACCGCAACGAGCACTCGATCGAGTTCCAGGCCGTGTTCCTCCAGTACCTGTACGGCGGCCGCCGCGAGATCGCGATCGTGCCCGTGCTGACGAGCTTCGTCCACGAGGCGCTCGCCCGCGGCCGGCGGCCGGAGGACGACGCGCGCGTGCGGGCCTTCCTGGACGCGCTCGGCGAGACCGTCGCGGCCTCGGGGCGGCGCGTGGCCTTCATCGCCGCGGCCGACCTCGCCCACATGGGCCCGCGCTTCGGCGACCCGGCACCCGTCGGCCCGGCCGAGCTGGCGGTGATCGATCGTGAGGACCGGGAGCTGCTGGCCGCCGTCGAGGCGGGCGACGCCGACGGGTTCTTCGAGTCCGTGCGCCGCGACAATGACCGCCGCCGCACCTGCGGGCTGTCGCCGATCTACGCCCTCCTGCGGGCGCTGGGCGGCGCCAAGGGCACGCTGCGGCGGTACGGCCAGTGGCCGGACCCGCAGGGGGTGGTCAGCTTCGCCAGCGTGGTGTTCTGATGGCCGCCGTCCCGCCGGCCGAGTGGACGCTGCCGAAGCTCCGGGTGGACGTCGACGGCGACTGGTACGATGACGACGTGCAGATCACCCATCACGGCGTGCTGGCCAACCTCCAGGGCAACCTGCGGCGCGACGCGGGCGGCTACTTCATCCAGACCCGCGTCCGCATCCCGGTCGAGGTGGCCGACGCGCCGTTCGTCGTCACCCGGGTCGAGCGGCGCGGCCACGGGCTGCGCGTCTGGCTCAACGATGGCAGCGAGCAGGACGTCGATCGCTCGACGCTTCGCACGGGGCCCGGCGACGTACCGTACTGCGCGGTGAAGGACGGGGCCTTCGAGGCGCGCTTCAGCCGCGCCGCCGCCTACCAGCTCCTGAGCCTGGACGCATGAAGTTCCTGGTCGGCCTCGCGCTGCTCGTGGCCGTCGGCACGGGCGCCGTCTGGTGGATGGCCTCCGCCCAGGGCGACCCGGTGACCACCGATGCCATCGGCGACCGGGTCCAGACGCGCAAGGGCGGAGCGCTGCCCGTCTTCACCGGCCGGGGCGACACCGCCGAGCTGTACCGGTTCGCGCGCGAACGGGGCGACGTGCTGACGTGGATGCCGTGCACCTGTGGCTGCGCGAAGTTCGGCCACACCTCCAACCGCTCCTGCTACATCAAGAGCCAGTCGGGCGACAGCACGACCTGGACCAGCCACGCCGCCACCTGAAGCCTCTGCCTGGACATCACGCGTGACGTGATGCAGGGAACCCGGGCGGGCAAGACGCCCGCCGCGCTCCGCGCCGAGGTCGACGCCAAGTACGGCACCCGGCACGGCATGGCGATCCCGCGGCCGCCCGGGCCGTGAACCCGCTGCCGACCGGCGGCGACCTCGTGGTCGAGGCGCTGCGGCGCGAGGGCGTCCGCCACGTCTTCGGGATCCCCGGCTTCCACAACCTGACGATCTACGACGCGCTCCTGCGCCAGGACGGCGTGCGCCACGTGCTGGCCCGTCACGAGGCCGGCGCGGCGTTCATGGCGGACGGGTACGCGCGGGCCTCCGGCGAGCCCGGCGTCGTGCTGGTCACCACCGGGCCCGGCGCCACCAACGCGCTGACGCCGCTGGTGGAGGCGTACGCCGACTCGGTGCCGGTCGTGCTGATCGCCTCCGACATCGCGTCGGATCTCGTCGGCCGCGACCTCGGCGCGCTGCACGAGGTGCCCAACCAGATCGACTGCTTCCGGCCGGTGGCGCGCTGGGCGGAGGCGCTCACCGAGGCGCGGGCGATCCCCGGGGCGATCGCCGGCGCCTTCGACCTGCTGCGCACGGGCCGGCCGGGGCCGATGGTGCTGTCGATCCCGTACGACTTCCTCGGCGCCCGGGTCGAGACGCCGGCGCCCGCCGGCGGGCACGGCGCGCGCCCGCCCTGCCACGTCGCCGACGTGAAGGAGGCGGCCGAGCTGCTCGCGCGGGCGGCGCGCCCGCTGATCGTCACGGGCGGTGGCGTGATCGCCGCGGGGGCGGAGCGCGAGCTGGCGGCGGTGGCGCGGCGCCTGGGGGCGCCGGTGATCGCGACGGTGAGCGGGCGCGGGGCGCTGAGCGAGCGCGATCCGCTCTTCCACGGCGTGCTGGCCGACCGCCGCGCCTGCGCCGAGCCCTGGCGGACCGCGGACGTGATCCTCGCGGCGGGCACCAAGTTCGGCCACCGCTCGCTCGAGAAGCTGGGCGTCACGCTGGGACCCGGGCAGGCGCTCGTGCACCTCGATCTCGATCCCACGGTGATCGGCAAGGTGTTCAAGCCGCGGGTGGCGGTCGTCGGCGACGCGCGTGACGGGCTCGCCCGGCTCCTCGCGGACCTGGGCACCGGCGCGCCGGCGTCCGGCTGGGACCGGGCGCGGCTGGCGAGCCTGCGCGCGGACGCGGGGCCGCGCTACACGCCGGCCATTGCCGGGCTCGTCGACACCCTGCGGGCGGCGCTGCCGGACGACGCGATCGTCGTCAACGACCAGACCGGCCTCACGTACTGGATGGAGTGGCGCTTCCCGGTGCTGCGATCGCGGACCTTCCTGTATCCGACCGGCTCCGCCACGCTCGGTTACGCGGTGCCGGCGGCCATCGGCGCCAAGGTCGCGCGCCCCGACCGCGCCGTCGTCGCGGTCGCCGGCGATGGCGGCTTCCTGTACTCGGTCAACGAGCTGGCCACCGCGGTGAAGTACCGGCTGCCCGTCGTCTTCCTCGTCGTCAACGACGAGCGCTTCGGCGCCATCCACTGGCTGCAGGAGAAGTTCTTCGGCCGCGCGGGCGAGGCGGATCTCGCCAATCCCGACTTCGTCGCCCTGGCCCGCGCGTTCGGCTGCCACGGCGAGCGGGTGGAGCCCGCGACGCTGGGCGCGGCGCTCGGCCGCGCGCTCGCCGCCGAGGGACCGACCGTGCTCGAATTGCGCGCCGCCGTCGATCCTCCCTGGGAGTTCTGAGCTCGCCGGCTCATGGCCCTCGGAGCTCCTTCAGGACGGCCAGCATCTCGTCGTGGATGCGGCCGTTGCTGGCGACGACGGTCGGATGCTCGAGGTCGAGCGGCCCGCCGGTGATCGATGTCAGCCGGCCACCGGCCTCCTCGACCATCAGGCCGGCGGCGGCGACGTCCCAGGCGCCCAGGCGCAGCTCCCAGTAGCCATCGAAGCGGCCGGCCGCCACCCAGGCCAGGTACAGCACGGCCGAGCCCAGCCGCCGCACGCCCTGCGCGCGGCGGCTGAAGGCCGCGTACTCCTTCAGGTTGTTGTCGGGGTTCACCCGGATGTCGTAGGGGAAGCCGGTCGCCAGCAGGCTCTGGTCGAGCGTCGTGGCGCTCGACACCGTCAGCCGCGCGTCGTTGCAGAAGGCGCCGGCGCCGCGCTCGGCGACGAACAGCTCGCCATGGCTCGGGTCGTAGGCGACGCCCAGCTCGACGCGGCCGCCGGCCTCGAGCGCGATCGACACGCAGTAGAGCGGCAGCCCGTGGGCGTAGTTGGTGGTGCCGTCGAGCGGGTCGATGATCCAGCAGCGGCCGGAGCGGCCGGCCTGCGCGCCGCGCTCCTCGGCCAGGACGGCGTCGGCGGGGAAGGCGGCCAGCAGGCGCTCGACGATGAGCGCCTCGGCGCGCGCGTCCATCTCGGTGACGAGGTTGGTCGGGCTGCCCTTGAAGGCGATGCGGCGGGGATTGAGCAGCTCGCCGCGGAGGAGATCGCCGGCGGCGCGCGCGGCCTCGACCGCCACCCGGCGCTCCTGAGATGGCATGCCGAGGCAGCCTATCACACGCTCCGTTCTTGACAAGCCACCGGCGCTCCCGGAGCATGAACCGCGGATGAACTGGAAGCGTCGCCCGCGCCACCTGCACGCCGCCCTCGGCCGGCGGCGCCCGCGGGTCTCGCGCATCCGCCCGGGCTCCCCGCCGGGCACGCTGATGTCGGCCGAGTCGGGCCGGGCGCCGGTCATCGACGTGATGACGTTCGGCCCCGGCGGCGTCGAGGAGGCCCGGACCGGCACGATCGACGCCGCCCTCGCCCGCGTGGCCGCGGGCACCCTCACGTGGATCAACGTCGATGGGCTGGGCGATCCCGCGGTCTTCGCGCGACTGGGCGAGCGGTTCGGGCTCCACCCGCTCGCGCTGGAAGACGTGCTCAACGTGCCCCAGCGGCCCAAGGTCGAGCGCTTCGACAAGCACCTGTTCCTGATCATGCGCACGATGCGGCTGGAGCGGCCGGCCGAGACCGCCGCCGCCGCAGTGGTGGAGGCCGGCGGTGGCGAGATCCGCGAGGAGCAGATCAGCGTCTTCTTCGGCGCCGACTGGGTGGTGACCATCCAGGAGGGCGGCGGCGACAGCTTCGAGTCGGTGCGCGCGGGGATCCGCCAGGGACGCGGACGGGTGCGCGAGGCGGGCGCCGACTACCTCGCCTACCTGCTCATCGACGCGGTGGTGGACGCCTACTTCCCGGTGGTCGACGCGCTCGCCGAGCAGATGCACGCGCTCGAGGAGGAGGCGCTGCTGCCCCGGGCGCCCCAGGCGACCCTGCTACGGCTGACGCGGCTGCGTCACGACCTCATCGGTGTCCGCCGGGCGGCGTGGCCGATGCGCGAGGAGATCGCCATTCTCCAGCGCGAGGAGTCCACGCTCATCACGCCGGAGACGCGGGTCTTCCTGCGCGACGTCTACGACCACGCCATCCAGGCGCTCGAGATCGTCGAGTCCCTGCGCGAGATGGCGGTGTCCGTCATGGAGGTCTTCCTGTCCGCCCAGAACCAGCGGCTGAACGAGGTGATGAAGGTCCTCACGGTCATCGCCACGCTGTTCATCCCGCTCACGTTCATCGCGTCGATCTACGGGATGAACTTCAAGCACATGCCGGAGCTGGAGCGGCCGTGGGCGTATCCGGCCGTGCTGGCGCTCATGGCGCTCGCCGCCGCCGGCATGATCGGCTACTTCAAGAAGCGGGGGTGGTGGTGATGCGCGTGCTCGTCGTGGGCGCCGGCGGGGTGGGTGGCTACTTCGGCGCCCGGCTGGTCCGCGCCGGCGTGCCGGTCACCTTCCTGGCGCGCGGCGCCCACCTGGAGGCGATGCAGCGCGACGGCCTGCGCGTACGCTCGGCCGCCGACGGCGAGTGGGTCGTCAAGGTCGAGGCGGTCGCCGACGTGGCGGGGCAGCCGCCGGCCGATGCGGTCCTGTTCTGCGTGAAGTCGTTCGACACGGAGACGGCCGCCGCCGCCATCCGCCCGGTCGTGGGCCCCGACACCGCCGTCGTGTCGCTGCAGAACGGCGTCGACAACGAGGACACGCTGGCGCGCGTGCTCGGGCCGGGCCACGCGGTGGGCGGCGTGGCGTACGTGTTCGCGGGGATCGAGTCGCCCGGGGTGATCGTGCACCGGCTCCTCGGCCGCGTGGTCGCCGGCGAGCTGGACGGCCGCCCGAGCGCGCGGCTGGAGCGCCTGCGCGAGACGCTCACCACCGCCGGAGTGCCGGCCGAGATCTCGCCCGACATCCGCCGGGTCCTGTGGCAGAAATACCTCATGATCACCGCCCAGGCCGGCATGACGGCGCTGGCGCGCGCGCCCATCGGCGTCCTCCGCGCGGTGCCCGAGACCTGGCGGATGTACCGCGCCATCGTCGAGGAGCTGGCGGCGCTGGCGCGCGCCAGCGGCGTGAGCCTCGCGGACGACGCCGTCGAGGCCGTGGTGCAGGCGGCCGAAGGCCTGGCCCCGCACGCGTTCTCGTCGCTCCACGACGACCTGGTGGCGGGGCGCCGGCTCGAGCTGGAGGCGCTGCACGGCCACGCCGTCCGGCTGGGTGAGCGGCTCGGAGTGCCCACGCCGATGGTGTCGGCCGTCTACGCCGCCCTGAAGCCGCACGCGGCCGGGCGGCGGTAGGAGCGCCTCTGGCGGCAGCGTCTTCCGTTCACGAGGTCTGGCGCTTCGTCGCGCGTTACCGGGTCCGCTACGCCGCGGGCCTGGCCTGCCTGGCGGCGGGCACGGGCCTGTCGCTGGCGATCCCGTGGACGGTCAAGCACGCCGTCGACGCGCTCCAGACGGACGCCGCGTCGGCGCCGCTCGGCGGCTACGTCGGGCTGATCCTCCTGTGCGCGGTCGGCAACGGCGTGGCGCGGCTCGCCTCGCGCTTCGCGATCGCCGGGGCCTCCCAGCACGTGGCGGCCGACGTGCTGGGCGCCCTCTACGCGGCGATCCAGACGTTCCCGCCGGCCGTCTTCGCGCGCTACGGCACCGGCGAGCTGATGGCCCGGGCCACCAGCGACGTCTCCGCCATCCGTTCGCTGGTCGGCTTCGGCGCCATCTCCGGTGTGTCGACGGCGCTCGCCTTCGTCGGGGCGCTGGCCGCGATGGTGGCCGTCGATCCCTGGCTGACGCTGTGGGCGATGGCGCCCGCTCCGGTGCTCGTCCTGCTGGCCCGGCGCTTCAACACGGCGCTGACGGCGCGCACTCACGCCATGCAGGACCGGCTCGGCGAGCTGTCCACCCTCGTACAGGAGCGGCTGGCCGGCATCGCGGTCGTGCGCGCCTATACGATGGAGGCCCGGGCGGCGGCGGAGTTCGCGGCGGCCAACGGGGCGCTGCGCGACGCCAGCACGGAGCTCGCCCGCACGCAGGCGCATTTCACGCCGCTCATGGGGCTCGTCACCGGCGTGGGCACGCTGATCGTGCTGTGGGCGGGGGGCAGCGCGGTGGCGGCCGGCCGGCTCTCGCTCGGGGCGCTGGTGGCGTTCACCGGGTACCTCGGCTACCTGGCCTGGCCCACGATCGCGCTCGGCTTCACGCTCTCCCTCGCGCGGCGGGGGCTGACCTCGATGGCGCGCATCCGCCAGGTGCTCGACGAGGCGCGCCCGGCGCCGGCGGCCCCGGCCGGCGACGCCGTCCCCCTCGCCCCCTCCATCCGCTTCGCCGGGCTCACCTTCGCCTACGACGGCCGGGCCCCCGTGCTGCGCGACGTCGCCTTCGACGTCCGTCCGGGCGAGATGGTCGCGGTGGTGGGGCCCACCGGCAGCGGCAAGTCCACGCTGGGGCTGGTGCTGGCCCGGCTGTGGGAGCCGCCGCCCGGCACGGTCTTCGTCGGCGGGGCGGACGTCACCACGCTGCCGCTCGGCCGGCTGCGCGCAACCCTGGCCTGGGTGCCGCAGGACGCGTTCCTGTTCTCGCGCGCGATCCTCGACAACGTCACGCTGGGCCGCGAGGCCGTCGAGGCGGCCGCCGCGCGGCGGGCCGGCGGCGCGGCCGGCGTCGCCGAGGAGATCGCCGGGCTCGCCCGCGGCTGGGACACGGTCGTGGGCGAGCGCGGGCTCACGCTCTCCGGCGGCCAGCGCCAGCGAGTGGCGCTGGCGCGGGCGATCGCGGGCGCCCCGCCCATCCTGGTGCTCGACGACGTCTTCGCCAACGTCGACGCCGCCAAGGAAGCGGAGATCCTGGCCGGGCTGCGCTTGGCGGCCCCCACGATCCTCCTGATGACGCACCGGCTGCGCGCCGCCCAGGGCGCCGACCGGATCGTGGTGCTCGACGAGGGCCGGGTCGTGGAGAGCGGGACGCACGCGGAGCTGCTGGCGCACGAGGGGCTCTACGCGCGGCTGTGGCGGATGCAGCGGCTGGAGGAGGAGATCTCGCGTGCCTGATCCCCCCCTCGAGCCCGACCACGACGACGTCCTCGGCCGGGCCTTCGACCGCCGCCTCGTCCGGCGGCTCTGGCAGGCCGCGCGGCCGCACCACCGGCTGGTGTGGTCCTCGATCGCGCTGTTCCCGTTCATCGCGCTGGTCGAGCTGGCGCAGCCCTACCTGCTCAAGGTCGCCATCGACGATCACATCCTGCCCGGCGACTGGGTCGGGCTGAGCGCGGTCGCCGCGCTCTATGCCGGCACGCTGGCGGTGCTGTATGGCCTGCGCATGGCCGAGGCCTACCTGATGGCGCTGACCGGGCAGGGGGTCATCCACGACCTGCGCGCGCGCCTGTTCGACCATCTCCTGAAGCAGGAGGCCGCGTTCTTCGACCGCACGCCGGTCGGGCGGCTGATGACCCGCGTGCTCAACGACGTGGAGGCCGTGAGCGAGGCGTTCACCAGCGGCCTGTTCGCCATCGTGGCCGACGTGATCACGCTGGCCGGCGTGGTGGCCGTGATGCTGTGGATCGACTGGCGACTGGCCCTGGTGACCTTCGCGATCGTCCCCGTGCTGTTCGTGGTCGCGGCGTACTTCCGGCTGCGTGCCCGTGACGCCTACCGGGAGGTCCGCCGCCGGCTGGCCCGGCTCAACGCGTTCCTGCAGGAGTCGCTGTCGGGCACGGCGGTCATCCAGCTCTTCGCGCGCGAGGCGCACGAGCGCCGCGACTTCGATCGGCTCAACCGCGACCATCGCCGGGCCCTGTTCGGCTCGACCGTGTTCGAGGCCTCGCTGTACGCGTCCGTCGAGGCGCTCGGCTCGGTGGCGCTGGCGCTGCTCGTCTGGTACGGCGGCGGGCGCATCGTGGAGGGCGCGCTGAGCTTCGGCGTGCTGGTGGCGTTCATCCAGTACACCAACCGCTTCTTCCTGCCGATCCGCGACCTCGGCGCCAAGTACACCGTGATGCAGTCGGCCATGGCCTCGGCCGAGCGCATCTTCGGCCTGCTCGACCGGCCCCCGGCGATCGTGGCGCCGGCGACCACGCGGGCGCCGGCCGCGGGCGCCGGCCGCGTGGCGTTCGAGGGCGTGTGGTTCGCCTACGAGCACGAGCGGTGGGTGCTGGCCGACTGCACCTTCGCGGTGGCGCCCGGCGAGCACGTGGCGCTGGTGGGGACGACCGGCGAGGGCAAGTCGACCTGCGTGCGGCTGCTCACGCGGACGTGGGACGCGCGGCGCGGGCGCGTGCTGGTGGACGGCGTCGACGTGCGCGAGTGGGACCTCGTCCGGCTGCGCCGGCACGTCGGCGTCATCTTCCAGGATCCGGTGCTCTTCACCGGCACGGTCGAGAGCAACCTCGCGGTCGACGGCGACGGGCGGGCGGCGCTCGAGCGCGCGCTGGAGACGGCCAACGCGGCGGCCCTCGTGCGGCGGTTGCCGCACGGGCTGGCCACGCCGCTGGTCGAGCGCGCCGCGAATCTCTCGCACGGCGAGCGCCAGCTCTTGGCCATCGCCCGCGCGCTCGTGTACAATCCCGCAATCCTCGTGCTGGACGAGGCGACGTCCAGCGTCGACCCCGAGTCCGAGCGGATGATCCGGGAGGCCATGGCGCGGCTCACGGCCGGACGCACCACGATCACGATCGCTCACCGGCTGTCGACCATCCAGAGCGCCGACCGGATCCTGGTGCTGCACCGGGGACGCATCCACGAGGACGGCACGCACGCGGCGCTGCTGCGACAGGGCGGCGTCTATGCGCGGCTCTACGAGCTGGGGGCGGGTGGCCCGCTCGCGTGAGGGTCGTGAGCCGGGGGGACGGGGCGAGCGGGCGGGCTCGCGGGCGGCGGCGCGGTGGGGGAGGTGGCGGCGCGCCGCCGCCGGCGTTTCGCTTCGCGGTCTACGCGGTCGTGCGCCGCATCCCGCGCGGCGAGGTCGCGACGTACGGGCAGGTGGCCGCGCTGGTCGGCCGGGCGCGGGCGGCGCGCGCGGTGGGCGGCGCCATGCGGAGCTGTCCGGACGGCGTCCCCTGGCACCGGGTCGTGAACGCGCAGGGCGGCATCAGCCGGCGCCGGCGTGACAGCGGGATGCTCACCCAGCGGATCCGGCTGGAGCAGGAGGGCGTGCGGCTGCGCCGGGGACGCGTCTGGCTGGCGCGGTACCAGTGGGCGCCGGCGCGGGCCGACCGGCGGCGACGGGACGCGAGACCCACCAGGGGATCAGGAGGCATCGCATGCGGCTGGCGCTGAACCTGAACTACTCGGGCTCCTCGATGGCGCTCGACACGACGCGGATCCAGGAGGCCGAGCGGCTGGGGTACGCCTCGGTGTGGTCCGCCGAGGCCTACGGCTCCGACGCCGTGACGCCGGCGGCGTGGATCGCCGCCCGCACCGAGCGCATCCACGTGGGCACCGCGATCATGCAGATCCCGGCGCGCACGCCGGCCATGACCGCGATGACGGCGATGACGCTGGACGCGCTGTCGGGCGGCCGCTTCCGGCTGGGCCTCGGCGTCTCCGGCCCGCAGGTGGTCGAGGGCTGGCACGGACAGGCCTTCGGCAAGCCGCTCCGGAAGACGCGCGAGTACGTCGAGATCGTCCGCTCGATCCTGCGCCGCGACAAGCCCCTGGAGTTCCGCGGCGAGTACTACCAGATCCCGTACACCGGCCCCGATGCCACCGGGCTCGGCAAGCCGCTGCGCTCCATCCTCCACGGCCGGGCGGACCTGCCGATCTACCTGGCGGCGGTCGGGCCCAGAAACGTCGCGCTGGCGGCCGAGATCGCCGATGGCTGGATCCCGATCTTCTTCTCGGCCCGCCGGATGGCGATGTTCCGCGAGTGGCTGGGGGAGGGCTTCCGGGCCGGCGGACGGAGCGCCGCCGCCCAGCGCGACTTCGACGTGATGCCGATGGTGCCCGTCGTGATCGGCGACGACGTCGCCGCCTGCCGGGCGGCGGTGAAGCCGCGCCTGGCCCTGTACGTGGGCGGCATGGGCGCGCGCGGGCGGAACTTCTACAACGACATCGCGCGGCGGTACGGCTACGAGGACGACGCCAGGCGCATCCAGGACCTGTACCTCGGCGGGCGCAAGGACGAGGCGGCGGCCGCCGTGCCCGACGCGCTCGTCGACGAGGTCGCGCTGTGCGGACCGCGCGCGCGGGTGCGCGAGCAGGTGGCCGAGTGGAAGGCCTCGGGCGTGACGACGCTCATGGTCGCCGGCGACACGACCGCCGTGCGCACGATGGCCGAGCTGGCGCTGTGACCACGGGCGTCATCGAGGGAGAACAACCGATGCGGCTGAAGGACCGGGTGGCGATCGTGACGGGCGCGGCGTCGGGGATCGGGGCGGCGTCGGCGCTGGCGATGGCGCGCGAGGGCGCGCGCGTCCTCGTCGTCGACCTCGACGAGGCGGGCGCCAAGGCGACCGTCGCGCAGATCGAGAGGGCCGGCGGCCTGGCGGCGGCGGCGCCGGTGGCCACCCACACCCCGATGCTGCCGACCTTCATGAACAGGACGGCGGTGGACGCCGAAAGCCTCCAGCAGTACGAGGCGACCGTCCCGCTCGGACGGCTGAACCAGCCGGAGGACCTCGCCGCCACCGCCGTCTTCCTCGCCTCCGACGACGCCGCGATGATCACGGGCTCCTGCGTGGAAGTCGACGGCGGGAGATGCATATGAGCGGGGGCGCCGCCCGACGGCCGGGCGGTGGAGCCCGGGGCAACCGTCCCGACGGCCACGACGGATGAAGCTCATCCCGCTCGCCGCCGATTCGCTCGGGGTGCGCTCGATGGCGACGTACGTCGAGGCCGGCGCCACCGGCCTGCTCATCGATCCCGGCGCCACGCTGGCGCCGGCGCGGTACGGATTGCCCCCCAGCCAGGAAGAATGGGAGGCGTTGCGGCGGGCCAACGACCGCATCTCGGCCTACGTGGCGCGGGCGCGCTACGTCTTCGTGAGCCATTATCACGAGGACCACTTCCGCTCCGATCCGGTCTCGTACGCCGGCCGGGTCGTGCTGGCCAAGGACCCGCGCCGCATGGTGAGCGGCGCCCAGGCCCGCCGGGCGCAGGCGCTGTGGGGCGTGCTCCAGGGCCAGGCCCACGTCCAGCCGGCCGACGGCGTGACGCTGACCACGCCGGACCTCGACCTGAAGGTGTCGCCACCGTTGCCCCACGGCACGGACGGGACGGCCCTGGGCTACGTGCTCGCCCTGACCGTCACCGACCATCGCGAGCACGAGCGCTTCGTGTTCGCCTCCGACGTGCAGGGGCCGCTGTCGCCGGTGGCGGCGGCCTGGCTGATCCAGCAGCGGCCCACGACGCTCTATCTGTCGGGGCCGCCGTCCTACGTCGAGCGCGAGGTGGGAACGGCGGCGATCGACCGGGGCGTCGACCACCTGCGTCGCATCCTCGATGCGACCGGCTGCCGCGTCATCATGGACCACCACGCGCTGCGCGACCCGCGCTTCTCCACGCGCTTCGAGCGGCTGTGGCAGACCGGCCGGGTCGTCACCGCCGCCGCGCACCTCGGCCTCGATGCCCAGCCGCTGGAGGCCCGCCGCGATCGGCTCTGGGCCGCCGTGCGCAAGCCGCCCGTCAAGAGCGCGCCGCCGGCTCCCCGGCCGGTGCGCGAGGCCCGCAAGTTCGCCAGAGAGGGACGACGTCAATGAGCACCACCGAGAAGACGCTCGACGTGGGCGAGCCTGCGCCCGATTTCACGCTGAAGGGGATCGGGCTGAAGGAGGTCAGCCTGCGCGACTACCGCGGCAAGAACGTCGTGCTGCTGTTCTACCCGCTCGACTGGACGCCGGGCTGAAGCACCTGCATGCCGGCCTTCGACAGGCGCATCGGCGACTTCGAGGCGGCCGATACCCAGGTGCTGGGTATCTCGACGGACAGCCCGTTCAGCCACGAGAACTGGGCCAAGGCGGTCGGCATCAGCCACTACCCGCTGCTCTCCGACCTGCACCGGGCCGTGGCCAGGGACTACGGCGTCTACTGGCCCGACTGGAACGCCAACAACCGTGCCACGTTCATCGTCGACAAGGCCGGCACAGTGCGCTTCGTCGAGCGCTACGGGCGCGGTCAGCTGCCGGATCCCGAGCGGATCCTGGCCGAGGTCAAGAAGCTGTAGCCCGCGATGCCGTCGCCGTCGTCAGCGCCACGCCGCCCAGGACCAGGAGGATGCCCAGGACTTCCCACACGCCGACCGGCTCGGCCAGGAGGGTCGCCGCCAGCGCGACGCCCACGATCGGCGTGACGTTCATGAACACCGCCGCCCGGCTGGCGCCCACGCGCGCGACGGCGCGGTACCACCAGATGTGCGCGACGGCGCCGAACAGGGCGTGGTAGACGACGATGGCCCACGCTTGCGCCGAGCTGAACACCGGGCGGGGAAAGAGCGGCGCGGTGAGCGCCGCCTCGGCCACCAGCACGCAGGTGCCGGCCACGTAGGCGGCCGTCGTGGTCAGGGCGGGCGAGTGCGTGACGATGACCCGCTTGCCGTAGAGCGTGTAGGCCATCCACGCCACCAGCCCGACCATCGTGATGAAGTCCCCCGCCCGCAACTCCTCCACGCGCAGCAGCACCAGCCGGCCGTCGGTGATGACGACGAGCACCCCCAGCGAGGAGAGCGCGACGCCGGCCTGCTGGCGCCGGCGCAGGCGCTCGCCGAGGTAGGCGCGGGCGCCGAGCACGACGAGCACCGGCGTGGCGGCCTGCAGGATGGCCGCGTTCGCGGCCGTGGTGTAGGCGTAGCCGAAGTACGAGAGCTGGGTCGACAGCACCAGGCCCAGCACGCCGAGCAGGACGAACGCGCGGAGGCTGTCGGCGCCGAGGCCGCGCGCCGTCTCGGCCCCGGAGCGGAGGAGCAGCACGACCAGGAAGGTCGACGCGATGACGCCCCGGACCGCGGTGAGGAACACGGGGGGAAGGTCGGCGACGGCGAGCTTGCCGGTGACCGGGAACGTGCCCCACAGCGTCGCGATGAGCAGCAGCGCCGCGTAGGCGCGCGTTTGACTGAGGGCGGGCACCTGCCTATGATAGCCCGCGCTGCCGGCGGCGGCGGAAACCCCATGGCCGATCACGTCCTGGAAACCCGCGTCTGGCTCGCGCGTCCGCGTCCCGAGGTGTTCGCGTTCTTCGCCGACCCGCGCAACCTGCCGAGGCTGACGCCGCCCCGGCTGCGCCTGCGCCTGCTCACGCCCGCCACCACGCTGGCCGCCGGCGCGATCCTCGACTTCCGCGTCGCCTGGCTCGGGCTGCCGCTGCGCTGGCGCGCCTACATCCGCGAGTACGATCCGCCCTACCGCTTCGTCGACGTCCAGGTGCGCGGGCCGTGGGCGCGCTGGGAGCACCGCCATCTCTTTCTCGAGGAGGGCGGTGGCACCTGGGTGGAGGACCGGGTGATCTACCGGATGCCGCTCGGCCCGCTCGGCCGCGCGCTCCACGGCGCCCTCGTGCACCGCCAGCTCCGCGCGCTGTGGGCATATCGCCAGGCGCGGCTGGGCGAGCTGGTGGCCGGCGCCCGCTGATGGCCGCCGATGATCTGGGCGCGCACATGTCGATCGCGGGGGGGCTGCACCTGGCCCTCGAGCGCGGGCACGCGCTGGACTGCGGCGCGGTGCAGATCTTCGTCAAGAATCAGCGGCAGTGGGCGGCGCGGCCGCTCGGCGACGAGGAGGTGCGCGCCTTCCGCGCCGCGCGCCGGGCCACCGGCATCCCCGCCGTCTTCGCCCACGGCAGCTACCTGATCAACCTCGCCAGCCCGGCGCCGGCCGCCTGGCGGCAGGCCGTGGACGCGTTCACCGACGAGCTCGAGCGCGCGGAGGCGCTCGGCCTGTCCTGCGTGGCGATCCATCCGGGCTCGCATCTCGGCAGCGGGGTCGAGGCCGGCCTCGGCCGGGTGGCGGCCGCCGTCGCCGAGGTCCTGCGCCGCACCCGCGGCTATCGCGTGCGCGTCGCGCTCGAGAACACGGCGGGAGCGGGCGGGACGCTCGGCCGGACGTTCGCCGAGCTCGGCGCGATGCTCGACCGGGTGGGTCGCCCCCGGCGGGTGGGCGTGTGCCTGGACACCTGCCACCTGTTCGCCGCCGGCTACGACATCCGGACGGCGGCGGGCTACCGGGCGGCGATGGCCGAGTGCGCGCGCGCCGTCGGACTGGAACGCGTGCTGGCGTTCCACCTCAACGACGCGAAGGCGCCGCTGGGGTCGGGGCTCGACCGCCACGAGAACATCGGGCGGGGGTGGCTGGGGCTGGCGCCGTTCCGGAGGCTGCTCGGCGACGCGCGGTTCGGCGGGGTGCCCAAGGTGCTGGAGACGCCGAAGGAGCCCGAGCCGGCGGCCGACCGGCGCAACCTGGCGGTGCTGCGCCGGCTGCGGCGGGTCAGCGCGCGGAGGTCACGCCCACCCGCCGGCAGCGCGCGCTGACCGGGCAGGTCGAGCAGCGCGGCGAGATCGGCGTGCAGACGTTCTGGCCGAAGGCGACCAGCAGGTCGTTGTAGCCGATCCAGTAGCGGCGCGGCAGCCGCCGGCGCAGCGCCATCTCCGTCTCCTCCGGCGTGCGCGTGCGCACGTAGCCCAGGCGGTTGGAGATGCGGTGCACGTGGGTGTCCACGCAGATGCCCGGCTTGTTGAACCCCATCGTCACCACCAGGTTGGCCGTCTTGCGGCCCACGCCGTTGAGCGTGAGCAGCTCGTCGATCGTGTCGGGCACCCGGCCGCCGAAGCGCTCGATCAGGTCGCGGCAGATCCCGAGGATCACGCCGGCCTTCGTGCGGTAGAAGCCGACGGGATAGATCAGCCTGGCGATGCGGCTGGCCCGCACCTGCAGCATCGCCTCCGGCGTGGCCGCCACCGCGAAGAGGCGGGCGGCGGCCGGCCCCGTCGTCGTGTCCTGGGTGCGCAACGACAGGATGCAGGCGATGAGCACGCGGAAGGGATCGCCGCTGCTGCCGGCCACCTCGGCCAGCGCCGTGGGGTTCCAGGCCGGCCGCGTGCGGCGCAGCCCCCGGATGACCCCGGCGATGTCTACTTGCCCTGGATGGATTCGAGGAGCTGGCGGGCGCGTGGCAGGTCCTTGACGGTCCAGTCGGCGATGTTGTTGGGCGCCTTCTCGCCGATGACCCGCTGCAGCTCGCGGCGGGCGTCACCGTAGCGCCCCCTGGCGATCAGCACGCGGGCGAGATCGACGCGGGCGACGGTGAAGCGCGGATTGATCTCCAGGGCCTGGCGGAATTGCTGCTCGGCCTTCTCCTTGTCGCCGCCGAAGAGGCCGGGCACTTCCAGGTAGACGTTGCCGGACAGGGCGAGGGCCCGGAGGTTCTTGGGATCGAGGGCCAGGGTGGCCTCGACCTGCTCGCGCACGGTCGGCAGCAGGAACAGCGAGCGCATGACGCCCTTGGTCAGCCCCCAGCGCCCCGTGTTGATCCCGTACCAGACGTGGGCCTCGGGGTCCCGGGGCGCCAGCTCGACCGCGCGCTTGCCCAGCTCCCGGCCGCGGTCGTAGGCCGCCAGCTTCTCGTCGGTGGTGGTCGCCCGCACGTCGCCGACCAGGAAGTGCACGTAGGACAGCATCACCATGGTCTCGACCTGGCGGTCGCGGGCCAGGGCGGCCTCCAGGAGGTCGCGGGCGCGATCGATCACCGTCGGGTCCTCGTGGTAGCGCGCCACCAGCGCGCGCGCCGACTCGACCGGCGTCTGGCCGAGCACGGGGAACGGCAGGACGGCGAGCACGAGGACGAGGAGAGCCAGGCACGGGCGACGCATCGCGCTCACTGTAGCCGGCGCCGGCGGCGCCCGTCAACGCGCGCGCTCTCACGCCGCCCCGGGGTGACCGGTGAGCTCGAGCAGCGCGCGCCGGCGGTCGGCGGCGGCCTCCCGGGGCTCGTGCGCGATCGCCTCGCAGGCGGCCAGGACGAGCCACGCGCGCGTCTCGGCCGTGCCCGGCAGCGCGCCGCGCGGCGCGCGCGCCAGCACTTCTTCCAGGGCCAGACGCAAGTTCTCGCGCGCGAAGGCCAGCGCGAGCGTCGCGGTCTTGTCGCCGCGGCTCCGCAGCCAGGCCTGGGCCACCGCGCCCGGCAGCGGAGCGTCGGGGGCATAGGCGTCCGCCAGCGCGCGGACGGCGTCGGCGACCGGGAGGGTGACGATCTGCCGCGCGAGGTCGAGCAGCCTCGTTTCGGCCTCCGTCGGCCGCGGCGGCCGCCTCGCCGGGGGCTGGGGTCTCGGCTTCGACGGCCGGCGCGGGGCACTGGCCGGGGCAGGCCCCGGGCGCGGCCGGCCGAGGCGGCGGGAACGCGGTGGGGGCTTCCGTCGCTTCGGCCTACTCGTAGCGGAGTGCTTCGATCGGGTCCAGGCGAGCGGCCTTGCGCGCCGGGTAGAAGCCGAAGAAGACGCCGACGGCCGCGGCGAAGCCGAAGGCCAGCATGATGGCCTGGGGCGCGACCAGCGTGCGCCACTCGGCGAAGTAGCTGAGCGCCTCGGCCCCGCCGAGCCCGAGCGCGATGCCGATCAGGCCGCCGATCAGCGACAGCGTGACCGCCTCGATCAGGAACTGGCCGAGGATGTCGCGGCCGCGGGCGCCCACCGCCATCCGCAGGCCGATCTCCCGCGTGCGCTCGGTCACCGAGACCAGCATGATGTTCATGATCCCGATCCCGCCGACGAGCAGCGAGACGGAGGCGATGGCGGCCAGCAGGTAGGTCATCACCCTCGACGACTCCTCCTGGGTCTGCAGCACCTCCGAGAGATTGCGCAGCCAGAAGTCGTCGTCCTGGTCGGGCTGCAGGCGGTGGCGCTGGCGCAGCAGCTCGCGGATCTGCTGCTCGGCCTCCGCCATGTCCTCGCCCGGCCGGACCTTGATCGAGATGGCGCCGACGGCCCGCGGGTTGGCGTAGCTCCGCCCGAGCACCTTCCGCTTGGCGGTCGAGAGGGGGATGAGGATGACGTCGTCCTGGTCCTGGCCCCACGAGCTCTGGCCCTTGCGGCCGAGCGTCCCCACGACGGTGAAGGGGACGTTCTTGATGCGGATGATCTGCCCCTCGGGGTCGTCGTCGCCGAACAGGTTGAGGGCGGTGGTCTGCCCGAGCAGGGCGACCTTGGTGGCGCCGTCCACGTCCTCGGGCCAGAGGGCGCGCCCGGTCACCACGGGCCAGTCACGGGCCTCGAAGTAGTCGGCCGTCACGCCCTGGATGACGGTGGCCCAGTTCAGGTTGCCGAACACGACCTGGGCGGTGCCGCGCACCGAGGGCGCGGCGACCTGCACGGCGGGCACCTCGCGGGCGGCGGCCGCCGCGTCGTCCTCGGTGATCCGCTGGTGGGAGCCCGTGCCCAGCCGGATGCCGCTCGAGGTCACCGAGCCGGACAGCACGATGATCAGGTTCGAGCCGAGGCTCTGGATCTGCTCGGCGACCCGGGCGGTGGCGCCGGCGCCGACGGCGACCATCGTGATGACGGCGCCCACGCCGATGATGATGCCGAGCATGGTCAGCGCGCTCCGCAGCTTGTTGACGCGCAGCGAGCGCAGCGCGATGCGGAGCGACTGCATCACCATCATGCCGGCACCTCGTCCTCGAGCGGCAGCCCGGCCAGCGTGGCGGCGGCCTCCTGGGGCGCCGGCCGGCGCTCGTCGCCCAGCAGCCGCCCGTCGCGGAACACCAGCACGCGGCCGGCGTAGACGGCGATGTCGGGCTCGTGGGTGACCAGCACGATCGTCAGCCCCGCGCGGTTGAGACGCTGCAGGAGGGCGAGGATCTCGACGCTGGTGCGGGTGTCCAGGTTGCCGGTCGGCTCGTCGGCCAGCATCATCGCGGGGTCGTTGACCAGCGCGCGCGCAACGGCCACGCGCTGCTGCTGGCCGCCCGAGAGCTGGCTGGGGTGGTGGTGCTCGCGGTCGGCGAGGCCGACCGCCGTCAGCCGCTCGCGCGCCCGCTGCCGGCGGGCGCGGGCCGGCGTTCCCGAGTACAGCAGCGGCAGCTCGACGTTCTCCAGCGCGCTCGTGCGGGGCAGCAGGTTGAACTGCTGGAAGACGAACCCGATCTTGGTGTTGCGCATGCGCGCCAGCTCGTCACGGTCGAGGCCGGCGACGTCGCGGCCGTCGAGGAGGTAGCGCCCGGCGGTCGGCGTGTCCAGGCACCCCAGCAGGTTCATGAAGGTCGACTTGCCGGAGCCCGAGGGCCCCATGACGGCGACGAACTCGCCGGGCTCGATGGCCACCGTCACGCCGCGCAGCGCGTGGACGACGTGGGGACCGAGCACGTAGTCCTTGGCCAGCCCCTCGGTGGCGATGATCGCCGGACGGCTCACCGGACCCTCTGGCTAGAGCCGCAGGCGCGGCCCGCCACTGGTTCCCCCGGTGGGCCGCGTCGAGCCTGAAGCGCCCGTCATTCCGACGACGATCTCCTGGCCCTCTCTCAGGTCGCCGCGCAGGACCTCGGTGGCCGCGCCGTCGCTGATGCCGAGCGTGATCGACACCTGCTTGAGCTTGTCGCCCTCGAGCACCCACACGCGTCCGGGGGTGCCGCTGCGCGGGTCGCCGCCGTCCCCGCCGCCGGCGAGCTCGTCGTAGCGCACGCGCTGCTCGGACGTGAGGATCTCGCGGATGCGCGCGCGGCCCGCCTCCCGGATCTTCTGGGCGCGCGGCGGCCGCTCCTGCTCGGGCAGGCTCTGCAGCGCCATCATCTGCTGGCGGGTGTCCGCCAGGATGGGATCGAGCCGGGCCTGCTGTTCGCCGCTCAGCCCCAGCCCCTTGACCAGCCGCTCGCGGATCTGCTCGGACGGGGGCCGGCCCCCGCCACCGGCCCGCTCGCCACCGACCCCGCCACCCTGCCGCGCGGCCGGCGCCGCCGACCTACCGGCCACGGCACCGCCCTCGACGCCGGGCGGACGGAAGCGCAGCGCTGCGTTCGACACCTTCAGGACACTGGGCTTCTCGGCGACGATCATCTTGGCGTTGGCCGTCATGCCCGGCAGCAGGCGACCGCCCGGGTTGTCCACCCCCACCACGACCGTGTAGGTCACCACGTTCTGGACGACCTGCGCGGCCTTGCGGATCTGGGTGACGACGCCCGCGAACGGCTGGCCCGGGAACGAGTCCACCGTGAAGGTGGCGCGATCCTCCAGCTTGATGCGGCCGATGTCGGCCTCGTCCACGCTCACCTCGACCTGCATCTTGGTGAGGTCCCCGGCGATCGTGAACAGCGTGGGCGCCTGCAGGCTCGCCGCCACCGTCTGGCCCACGTCCACGGCCCGCGAGACGACCACGCCGTCCACGGGCGCCCGGATCGTGGTGTGCTCCAGGTCGACCTGCGCCTGGCGCAGCGCCGCCCGCTTCTGGTCGACCTGGGCGCGGGCCGACTGCAGCATCGCCTCGGCCACGCGCATCTGCGCCTGCGCCGACTCGATGCCGGCGCTCAGCGACCGCTCCTTGGCGCGCGCGGCGTCCAGCAGGGCCAGGGCGGAGTCGTGCGCCGCCTCGGCGCTGTCGAGGTCGCTCTTGGCGATCAGCTCGCGGCGGAACAGCTCGTTCTTGCGCTCGAGGTCGCGCCGGGAGTCGGCCACCGTCACCTGGGCCTTGACCGTGTTGGCGCGGGACTCGGCGAGCGCCGCCCGGGCATTCTCCACGTCGGCCCGCGTCCGCTGGACCTGCGCCGCCTGGTTGAGGACCGAGGCGCGGGAGGACTCGAGGTCGGCGGCGGCCTGGCTGACCTTGGCCTGGAAGATCTCCGGGTCGATCCGCGCGATCACCTGGTTCTTCTTCACCGGGGTGTTGAAGTCGGCAAAGAGCTCCTTGACCTGCCCGGAGACCTGGCTGCCGACCAGGACGGTGGTGACGGCGTTGAGGTTGCCGGAGGCGGAGACCGCGGCGGTGAGGGGACCCCGCTCGGCCCGGGCCGTCCGGTACCTGGGCGCGTTGCCTCCGCTCTGGGTGTAGAGGTACCCCCAGACACCGGCCCCGACGAGGCCCGCCACCAGCACGAGCGAGGCGATACGCTTCATCAAGCCGTTAGACGTGCCTTGCCCGCCCGGTATTTGGCTCTCCAGCCTAGCGCCGTCCGATCGCCCGCTCCAGCCGGGCGAGGGCGATGCGGTAGTCGGCCAGGGCCTGGGCCTCGGTGTTCTGGGCCTGGGTCAGGAACAGCTGGGCGTCGGTCAGCTCCAGGATCGTGCCGACCCCGGCGTCGAACCGGCCCTGGGCCAGGCGGAAGTTCTCCTGGGCGGAGGCCACGGCCGTCTGGGCGGCGGCGATCCGCTCCTGGGCCTCCCCGACGTTGAGCTGGGCCTGCTCGACCTCGCGGGAGATGTCGAGCTCGGCGGCCTTGACCCGCGCCTGGGCGGCGTCGATGAGGGCCTTGGTCTCGCGGAAGCGGGACAGGCGATTGCCGCCGTCGAAGATCGACCATTGCAGCTCGAGTCGCAGCTCCCAGATCTCGTTGAAATCGGCGCGGGCGCCGCCATAGGAGCCGGCGGCGCTGATATCCGGGAAGAAGTCGCGGAACGCCCGCCGGGCGCGCGCCTCCGCCTCGCTGACGCTCAGGCGGGCCTGCTTGTACTCGGGGCGC
>DASWJN010000261.1:0-29713 GCA_036397135.1 Candidatus Methylomirabilota bacterium | reverse complement strand
GGGCGAGTCCGCCCACGCTTCGATCAACGTCATGCCGAGCGCCGCGGCGGCGGCGCGCGAGCCACCGCGCGTATCGGACTCGACCAAGGCCCGTCCGGAGGACAAGGCCATCACGCGCTTGGCGCGCGGCGCGATTTCCCTGACCAGCTCGAAGAGCTTTTGGGTGAGGTCGTCGGCCTGATGGGTGACGCCGGTGACATTGCCGCCGGGGCGCGCCAAGCTGGCGATCATTCCGATCTGCAATGCCCCAGAACCCGTCGCCATCACGATCGGCACCGTCTTGGTCTCGCGCCAAAACGCCTGCGCGGAAAGGACGGGCGCGCCGACCGCGACGTCGGGGTTCAGCCGCAGCAGCTCGCGTGCGAGGTCAGGCAGACGCTCGAACCGGCCGTCGCTGAAGCGCGCTTCCAAGCGATAGCTCCTGCCTTCGACATAGCCGAGCTCGCGCATGCCGTCGCGGAGCGCCTCGAGTCGCGCATGATCGCCGCTCTCCGTTCCGTGGATCAGGACCGCAACCAGCGGCATGCGCGGTTGCGCGTGCGCCGCGCCGGCGACAAGGAGGACTTGAAGCGCGAGCAGCGCCATGCGCACGAGGCTCGGCATGCAGACACTCATTCGATCACCTCGATGGGTGGCCACACGCCGGGCCACTTCCGCGAAGTTCGCCGAGTAGGCCATGAGCCCACCAGTCTCTGCATGCTCCGTCAATCCGTACATCGCCGGGAGCCCGTTCTTCGCCGCGAGGTCGGCAAGCCGTTCTCGGTGAAGAAAAAAGATCGGGTGGCTGCGAGGACTCCGAGCGTATTCGCCACAGCGATAGTATCCACCTTGAGAAGGACCAGCTCGGCGGGAAGATCCGGCAGCCGTTCCGACCGTCCGTGCGCCCATCGGTCTTCGAACGCGACGTTCTGACCCTCCACGTACCAGAACTGGCGCAGCCCTTGCTCGAACGCGTCCACGATGCGCAACACCTCCGGACCAGGCGAGGCGAGCCCGAGCCATCCGATCCGGACGGCCTTCGCGGGGTTCTGCGCCTCGACAGCGAGCGGCGCGGCGCCAATGCGCGATGCGTCATGCCGCGCTTCGCCGTCGCCGACTGAGCACCGCCGGGATATGGCGCCACCCGTCGAGACGTCGCAGCCGGATCTGGCCGCTGGCGACGAGGCCGAAGAGGAGGACCAGCGCCGCGTCCTCGGTCGGCAGGCTGCCCTGAGAGGCGGTGAAACAATCCCAGAATTTGTCTCCGGGAACCGCGCGGCGCCGCGTAGAGTCGGGGCATGAACGACACCTTGTTTGCGCTACCGAGCCCGGAAGCGCCGCGTCCGCAGCCGGAGGAGACGGCCGAGCCACGCGTGCAGCGGCCGAACCGGGCGCAAGTCGAGCTGCGGCCGGTGGATCTGGAGGGCCTGCTGCCGGCCGACCATCGCGCCCGCGTCGTGTGGGACTTCGTCGAAGGGCTGGATCTCACGCCCTTGTACATGGAGGTCAAGGCCGTGGAGGGCCACGCCGGCCGGCCGGCCATCGATCCCGCCATTTTGATGGCGCTGTGGCTGTACGCCACCGTGGAGGGCGTCGGCAGTGCCCGGGTGATCGCGCGGCTGTGTGAGGAGCACGACGCCTACCGGTGGCGGTGCGGCGGGGTCTCGGTGAATTACCACACGGTGGCCGACTTCCGCGTGCAGCCCGTGGAGTACCTGGACCGGGTGCTGACGACGAGTGTGGCGACGTTGATGGCCGAGGGGCTGGTGACGCTGACCCGGGTGGCGCAGGACGGGGTGCGCGTGCGGGCGAGCGCGGGCGCGGCGTCGTTTCGGCGCCGGCCGCGGCTGGAGGGCTTCTTGGCCGAGGCCGAGGCGCACGTGGAGGCGTTGCGCCAGGAACTGCACGACTCATGACCCCAACTTGCCTACCCCGCTGTTCGTTGCTGCCTTCCCGACCGCAATTCGTTCACAAGCTCTGAGTCTTCACCCGGCGCCGAAACGCCTCGTGCAGCCGCTCAATCACGTTCGTGGTCCTGAGCGTCTCGGGCAGGGGATCCTGGCCGGTGAGTTCGAGGAGGTCGTCGCGGCGATTCGCGCTGGTCGGACCTATGCGAACGTCCACAGCGCGGCGTTCCCGCCCGGGGAGATCCGCGGGCAGCTCCGGCACGATCGCGGGCGCTGATCACATGGGGGCCTCGAAGGGCCCCCCAATCCCCCCTTTCGCCGTGAGGGCCGACGAGCACCCTTCCGCCACGCAGGGGTGCTATGATCCCGCCCGTCCGGGCCGAACGTCTCGACGATGGCGCTCCTGACCGTCCGTGATCTCCGTGTGGAGTTCGACACGCGCGAGGGCATCGTGCGCGCGCTCAACGGAGTCTCGTTCGAGCTCGACAAGGGCCGGGTGCTGGCACTGCTCGGCGAGTCGGGCTCGGGCAAGAGCGTGACGCTGCGCTCGATCCTCGGCCTGCACCCGGCGTCGCACACCCGGGTCGCCGGCGAGGTGCTGCTGAAGGGCCGTGACGTGAACCGCCTCGGCGAGGCCGACCGGCAGGAGCTCCGGGGCCGCGTGGTCTCGATGGTGTTCCAGGAGCCGATGACCGCCCTCGACCCCGTGTACACCCTGGGCGACCAGATCGTCGAGACGCTGGTGCAGCACCGCGACCTCGGCCGCGGCGCCGCCCGCCGCCGGGCGCGCGAGTTGCTCGACCTGGTGCAGGTGCCGGCCCCCGAGCGCGTGCTCGGCAGCTACCCGCACGAGATCTCCGGCGGGATGCGCCAGCGCGCCATGCTGGCCATCGCGCTCGCCTGCGAGCCCGAGCTGCTCCTGGCCGACGAGCCCACCACCGCGCTCGACGTCACCGTGCAGGCCCAGATCCTCTGGCTCCTGCGCGATCTCCAGCGACGGCTCGGGCTCGCCGTCGTCTTCGTGACCCACGACCTCGGCGTGGCGGCCGAGATCGCCGATGCCGCCGCCGTGATGTACGCCGGGCGGATCGTCGAGCAGGCGCCGATCGCCGATCTCTTCGCCCGGCCGGCGCACCCCTACACCACGGGGCTCATGCAGGCGACCGTGCGGCGGGGTCAGAAGGGCATCCCGCTGGTGCCGATCGCGGGGGCCCCGCCCAACCTCGTCGCGCTGCACCCGGGGTGCGCCTTCGCGCCGCGCTGTCCCGTGGTGCGCGACGAGTGCCGGCAGGCGCTCCCCGAGTTCCATCGCGTGCGCTCCGGGCACCATGCGCGCTGCCACCTCGTGCCCGAACGGTTCGGGCGAGCCGTGGCGGCGACCTCGTCATCCTCATCGTCCCGGTCCTGAACACCAAGGAGGCGTCATGAGACGGTTCGTCACGGTGACCGCGGTCTTCCTCTCGCTCCTCGTCGCGATCGGCAGCGCCTCCGCCCAGGGCACGCTGCGCATCGGCATGACGGCCAGCGACATCCCGTACACGGGCGGCCAGGCCGACAACGGCTTCGAGGGCTTCCGCTTCGTCGGCTACCAGATCTACGAGCCGCTCATCGCCTGGGACCTGACCCGTGGCGACCGGCTGCCGCCGCTGGTGCCGGGGCTCGCCGAGTCCTGGGAGGTGCGCAAGGACCAGCCCACCAAGTGGGTGTTCAAGCTGCGGCGGAACGTGAAGTTCCACGACGGCAGCGCGTTCAACGCGGACGCGGTGGTCTTCACCTTCGAGTCCATCAAGAAGAAGGACGCGGCCCACTTTGATCCCTACGGCTCCGGCCAGGTGAGCTTCCGCCTGGCCTCCCTCAAGGCCATCCGGAAGCTCGACGAGCACACCGTCGAGATCGAGACCGACAAGCCCACGAGCTTCGTGCCCTACCAGGTCGTCTACATGGTCATCGTGTCGCCCACGCAGTGGCAGAAGGTCAAGGACTGGCGGAAGTTCGCCGAGCAGCCCTCCGGCACCGGACCGTTCCGGGTGACGCGCCTGGTGCCCCGCGAGCGCCTCGAGCTCGAGGCCAACAAGCAGTACTGGGACCCCAGGCGCCGGCCGAAGGCCGACAAGCTGATTCTCTTCCCGATGCCCGAGCTGACCACGCGGCTGGCGGCGCTCCGGAGCGGCCAGGTCGACTGGATCGAGGTGCCGCCGCCCGACGCCACCCCCCAGCTCAAGGCCGCGGGCTTCCAGATCGCCCTCAACTCCTACCCGCACAACTGGACGCACACGCTCCGGCTCGACAAGGAGCCGTGGAACAACAAGCTCGTCCGCAAGGCGGCCAACTACGCCATCGACCGGGTCGGGATCTGCAAGAGCCTGCTGAACGACACCTGCATCCCGGCCACGGGCGTCGCCTACAAGGGCCACCCGTGGTTCGGCAACCCCAAGGAGACCTACGAGTACAACCCGGGCAAGGCCAAGGAGCTGCTCCGGCAGGCGGGCTTCGGCGACGGCAAGAAGCCGGCGAAGGCCGTGCACCTCATCTCCACCTCGGGCTCGGGCCAGATGCTGCCGCTCGCGATGAACGAGCTGATCCAGAAGAACCTGCGCGACGTGGGGTTCGACGTCGACCTCCAGCCGGTGGAGTGGAACACGCTGCTGACCCGCTGGCGCGGCGGCTTCAAGACGCCGGAGAGCGAGGGGCTCAACGCCTGGAACATCTCGTGGAACTTCGTCGAGCCCTGGAGCGGCTTCGGGCGGTTCTTCCACTCGAAGTCGGTCGTGCCGGTCTCGGTCAACACGATGCCGTACGTGAACCCGGAGGTCGACAAGCTGATCGAGGAGGCCGAGCGCACCTTCGACATGGCCCGGCAGGACGCGATCCTGGCGAAGGTGCACGAGATCATCGTGGACGACGCGCCCTGGATCTTCGTGGCCCACGACCTGAACCCGCGCGCGCTCTCGCCGAAGGTGAAGGGGTTCGTGCAGCCGCAATCCTGGTTCGTCGACCTCACCTCGGTCAGCGTCGGCCGCTGATGACCACGTTTCACGAGATTCAGTAGCGGGGAGGGCCGGCAGCGGTGTGGGTCTACGTCACGCGGCGGTTCCTGCTGGCCGTCCCGACCCTGCTGGGGGCGAGCGTCATCGTCTTCGCGATGGCGCACCTCGCCCCCGGCGATCCGATCTCGGCCGTCATGCCGGCGGACGCCAGCCAGGCCGAGATCGAGGCGGTCAAGCGCGCCTACGGCTTCGACGCGCCGCTGCCGGTCCAGTACGTGCGGTGGCTCGGCCGGGTCGCCCAGGGCGACCTCGGCCGCTCCATCGCCACGCGGCGCCCCGTCATCGACGACGTGCGCGACGCGCTCACCAACAGCCTCATCCTGGCCGTCGCCTCCTCCGTCCTCGCCTTCGGCCTGGGGTTCGCGCTCGGGCTGGTCGCCGCCTTCCGCCAGGGGCGGGCGGCCGACAAGCTCGCGAGCGCGATCGCGATCGTGGGCGTCTCCGTCCCCCACTACTGGGCGGGGATCATCCTCATCATCGTCTTCTCGGTGCAGCTCAACTGGCTCCCCGCCATGGGCGCCGCCATCGACGGCGGCGTCCTCGACTACCTGCGCCACATGGCGCTGCCCACCGTCGCCCTGGCGCTCATCCCGCTCGGCGTCATCACGCGCGTGGTGCGCTCGGCGGCGCTCGACATCCTCGCCCAGGATTTCGTGCTGGCCCTGCGGGCCAAGGGCCTCGGCCGCCGGACGATCTTCGCCCACGTCGTGAAGAACGCCGCCCCCCAGATCCTGACCGTCGTGGGCCTGCAGTTCGGCTTCCAGCTGGGCGGCTCGGTGCTGGTCGAGGCGGTCTTCTCGTGGCCGGGCACGGGCTACCTCCTGAACCTGGCGATCTTCCAGCGCGACATCCCCGTGCTGCAGGGCGTGATCCTGGTGCTGGCCGCCTTCTTCGTGGTCCTGAACCTCGCGGTCGACGTGTTCCAGTCCCTCGTCGACCCGCGGATCGTCCGGCACTGATGGCCGTCGGCATCGCGCGCGCGGACGTGGAGCTCGTGACCGGCGCCCCCATGTCGTACTGGCGCACCGTCGCCTGGCGACTGCGCCGCGACCCGGTCACCGTCGGCGCCGGCGCCCTGCTCCTCCTGATCGTGCTCTCCGCGGTCCTGGCCCCCGTGCTCGCGCCGCACGACCCGACCGCGGGATCCATCCGCCTGCGGTTGGCGCCGATCGGCGCGCCGGACCACCCGCTCGGCACCGACGAGCAGGGGCGCGACATGCTGAGCCGGCTCCTCCACGGCGGCCGCCTGACGCTCCTGGCCGGGCTCACGCCGGTCCTCGTCGCCTTCGTCGTGGGCACCGTGATGGGTGTGGCCGCCGGCTACGCCGGCGGCCTGCTCAACACGCTGATCATGCGGACGATGGACATCTTCTACGCCTTCCCGGCGGTGCTGCTCGCCATCGCCATCTCCGGCTCCCTCGGGCCCGGGCTCTGGAACACGCTGATCTCGCTCTCCGTCGTCTTCGTGCCGCGCGTGGTGCGGGTGGCGGAGTCGGCGACGGTGCAGGTGAAGTCACTCGAGTTCGTGGCCGCCGCCCGGGCGAGCGGGGCCGGGGTCTGGCCGATCATGCGCCACCACCTGCTGCCCAACGTCCTCGGGCCGGTGCTGGTCTTCTCGAGCACCCAGGTGTCCCTGTCCATCATCCTCGCCGCCGGGCTCAGCTTCCTCGGCCTCGGGGTGACGCCGCCCGACGCCGAGTGGGGGCTCATGCTCAACACTCTGCGCGGCTCGATCTACGTCAACGCGTGGGTGCCGGCGCTCCCGGGGGTCGCGATCTTCCTGGCCTCGATGACCTTCAACCTGCTCTCCGACGGCCTCCGCGACGCGATGGAGGTGCGGGTCTGAGCGGCCCCGTCCTCGCGGCCCGCGGCCTGCGCAAGCACTTCCCCGTCCGCGGGGGCTTCCTCCTCCGGCCGCAGGCGTGGGTGCGGGCGGTGGACGACGTCTCGTTCACCGTCGAGCCGGAGGAGACGCTGGGCGTCGTCGGCGAATCCGGCTGCGGCAAGTCGACCCTGGCCCGGCTGATCCTCCGCCTGATCGAGCCCGACGCCGGGTCGGTGACGTTTCTCGGCGAGGATCTGGGCGGGGCGAGCCGCCGGCGCCTCAAGCGGCTTCGCCGCGACATGCAGCTGGTCTTCCAGGATCCCCACGCCTCGCTGAATCCCCGCATGACCATCGACGATGCCGTGGCGTTCAGCCTGATCGTGCACGGCACGGCCGGCCGCGAGGCCCGCGCCCGGGCCGGGCGCCTCCTCGAGCGCGTCGGCCTCGACCCCCGGCTCTATGGCCGCCGCTACCCCCACGAGCTGTCGGGCGGCCAGCGCCAGCGCGTGAACATCGCGCGCGCGCTCGTGCTCGATCCCAGGCTCCTCGTGCTCGACGAGCCCGTGTCCGCGCTCGACAAGTCGGTGCAGGCCCAGGTCCTCAACCTGCTCCAGGACCTCAAGGCCGAGCGCGCGCTCACCTACGTCTTCATCTCCCACGACCTGAACGTGATCGAGTACGTCGCCGAGCGGGTGCTCGTGATGTACCTCGGCCACGTCGTGGAGACGGGCAGCGCGGACGCCCTGGCCGTGGCGCCCAGGCATCCCTATACGCAGGCGCTGTTCGCCTCCGCGCCGAGCATGGACCCGTCCCAGCGCCTGGTCGAACCGCCCATCACCGGCGACCCGCCGAGCCCGATCGACCCGCCCTCGGGCTGCCGCTTCCGCACGCGCTGCGCCCACGCGATGCCACGCTGCGCCGGGGCGGTGCCGCCCCTGATCCCCCTGGCCGCCGACCACCACGTCGCCTGCTACCTCTACGACGAAGGGCCCCGCTCGGGATGAGCGTGATGGCGGACCTGCTTCCGAGCCCCCGGATCCTGCTCGGGCCGGGCCCGAGCATGGTCGATCCGCGCGTCTCGCGCGCGATGGCGACCCCGCTGCTCGGCCAGTTCGATCCGGAGTTCACGGCGATCATGACGGACGTCATGGCCCTGTCCCGCCTCGCGTTCCAGACCGAGAATCCCCGGACGTTTCCGGTGTCGGGCACGGGCCGGGCGGGCCTGGAGGCAGCGATCGCCTCGCTGATCGAGCCGGGGGAGCGGGTCGTGGTCGTGGAATGCGGCCGGTTCGGGATGCTGTGCGCGGAGATCGCCGAGCGCCACGGCGCCACTGTCGCCCGCGTGCGCAGCGAATGGGGCACCATCGTGGATCCGGACGCCATCCGGACCGCCCTGGCGGCGGCGAAGACGAAGATGCTGATCGTGGTGCAGGGCGAGACGTCGACCGGCGTTCTCCAGCCGCTCGGGCCGCTCGGACATCTGGCCCGGTCGCAGGGGGCGCTGCTGATGATCGACGCCGTCGTGACCCTCGGCGGCTGTCCGGTCGACGTGGATCGGAGCCACGTCGACGTCGCGGTCGGCGGCTCGCAGAAGTGCCTGAGCTGCCCGTCCGGGATGGCCCCCGTCACCTACAACGCCCGGGCGGCCGAGGTCCTGCGCACGCGGCGGACCCGGGTGACCACCAACTACCTCGATCTGATCCAGCTCGCCGACTACTGGAGCCCGAAGCGCTTCAACCATCACACGGCGCCGACCACCATGGTGTACGGGTTGCGGGAGGCGCTCCGGGCGGTGCAGGTCGAGGGGCTGGAAGCGCGCTTCGCGCGTCATCGCCTTCACGGGCAGGCGCTCCAGGCGGGCGTGGCCGCCCTCGGCCTGCGCCTGTTCGGCGCCGAGCCGGCGATCCACCGGCTGCCGATGCTCACCCCGGTAATCGTGCCGGACGGCGTCGACGACCTGCGGGTCCGGCAGCGGCTGCTCCACGACTTCGGCATCGAGATCGGGGCGGCCTTCGGACCCCTGCAGGGACGGATCTGGCGGATCGGGACGATGGGCTACTCCGCGCAGCGCCAGAACGTCCTGCTCTGCCTGGCCGCGCTCGAGGTAGTCCTGCGCGCGGAAGGCTGGAAGTCCGAGCCGGGCGCGGGTGTCGCGGCGGCCGTCGCCTGCTACACGGCGGCCGGCGAGCCGGGATGACGACCTCCCCCGAGGCTGTCGGCGGAGTTTACACCTGGAGCCGAGGCCTCCGGCACGGGCTCGGGGGGAGCCGTGGAATCTCCACGCAAAGCGCGGCTGGATCGGTTCTTGCCCTCGTTGCGGCGGCGCTGGAGCGGGGGGCGGTGACCTGTGCAGTGCACTGGCATGCATCCTGGGGAGGCCGTGTCCATGGGGGAGCAGAGGTGGTTCGGACGCGCGGTGGTGATCGGGTGCGTGATGCTCGCGGCAGTGGCGTGGTCGGCCGGGGAATCGTGGGCGTACAAGGGGATCGCCACCATCGTCGGCGAGGCGCAGGGGCTGATCCAGGGCGATCACCTGACCTCGAAGAGTCAGCCCGGCACCATTCTCCTCAAGGCGATGGGCGTGAGCGCGCGGCGCCCGTTCGACGCGCCGAGCGGGCTCCCCACCGGCCAGCTGCAGCCGGCGCCGTTCAAGATCTTCAAGGACCCCGACAAGGCGACTCCCAAGCTCCTCCAGGCGCTCGCAACCAGCGAGTCGCTCAGCGTGGAGATCCGCTGGTTCCGCCCGGTGCCCGGCAGCTCGGTGGAGCAGCACTACTTCACCATCAAGCTCGAGAACGCCAGCATCGCCGGCATCGAGACCGGTGGTGACGTGACCGTCGCCGGCGGAGTCCTCGAGGAGATCCAGTTCCTCTACTCGAAGATCACGTTCACCGACGTCATCAACGGAACCTCCGCCATCCTCAACTGGCAGAGCGGCGCGTTCTGATCGCTACCCGGTCCGCAACGCGTCCGTCACCGGCAGCCGGGCGGCCCGGACGGCGGGGAGCAGTCCGCCGGCGGCGCCGATGACGAGCGCCCACACGAGCCCCTGGGCGAGCAGGGCGCGGGTGACACGGAAGTCGAAGGCGACCTGCGAGAAGGTGCTGAAGTTGAGCGTCGACAGGGTGGCGCCGTCGCAGTAGACGTAGGCGAGGGCGCCCCCGACGGCGCCGCCCACCAGCGCCAGCAGCAGCGCCTCGATCAGCACCGAGACCACCACCGGGGCGCCGCCGAAGCCGAGCGCGCGGAGGGTGGCGATCTCGACCTGCCGGCTCGCGATGGCGGAGTACATGCAGTTGAGGCTTCCGAAGGTGGCGCCGATGGCCATGAAGACGGCCACGCTGTAGCCGAGCACGCTGATCAGCCGCGACAGGATCGAGGCCTGCCGGGCGTAGTACTCGGGCTCGCGCAGGACGCTGATCGACAGGCGACGGTCGCGGGCGACCGCGTCCTTCAGCGCCGTCAGGCCGGCGTCGGAGCCGTCGGCCAGCGCGGCCGTGGCCGACTGGAAGCCGGTGCGCCGGAAGGCCGACGCCGCCACCTCGGCGTCGGCCCAGATCTCCGACTCGTGCACGTCGCCGCCGCTCTCGAAGACGCCGACCACGGTCCAGTCGCTGTCGCGGAACGCGATGCGCGAGCCCACCTCGAGGCCGGCGAACTGGCGCGAGGCCTTGCGCCCCACGACGACCTCGCGCACGCCGCGCTCGAACAGGCGCCCCTCGACGATGCGCACCTCGTCGCGGATGGCCAGGGCGGCCGGCTGGACGCCGCGGAACGGCACGTTGTTGGGGTCGGCCTGGCCCTTGCGCGGGAGGTCGACCATCACGACGAGCTCGGCGGAGAGCAGCGGGCGCCCGGCGGCGTCGCGGGCGACGCCGGGCAGGCTGGCGAGCAGGGTCGCCTGGTCGCGGGCGATGCCGCTCGACAGCTCGGAGTCCGAGCCGGCCCGCAGCATGATGACGCGCGTGTCGCGCCCGGTGCTGGCCAGCGTGTGGCGAAAGCCCTCGGCCATGGCCAGCACCGAGACCAGCACCCCGACCACCCCGGCGATGCCCACGACGACGACCAGCGAGGTGCCGAGCCGCCGCGGGATGTTCTGGAGATTGATCAGCGTGATCTGGACGACCTGGTTGAGCCCGCGCATCAGCGATGCCCCGCCAGCGCGTCCACGATGCGCAGCCGGCGGACCCGCAGCGCCGGCGGCAGGCCGACGGCGAGCGCCAGCGCGAGGGCGACCACCGCCGCCAGCAGCCAGGTGGAGGCGTCCACGAACAGCGGCGGGAAGCGCCCGCCGGTGGCGCCGTTGAGGACCGGCATCAGGCTCACGGCGGCGGCCATGCCGAGGCTGCCGCCGAGGCTCAGCAGGAGCAAGGCCTCGCCGAGGACGAGGCCCGTGACCGCGCGATCGGAGAAGCCGAGGGTCTTGAGGACGGCCAGCTCGGGGATGCGCTCGCGGATCGACTGCGCCATCGTGTTGCCGGTGAGGATCAGGATGGTGAAGAACACCGCGATCAGGATGCGCGTGACCATGGCGCCGATGTCGCCGATCTGCCTGGCGAAGCCGATCGCGAACTCCTTCTCGGGCTGGGTCTTGGTCTCGTCGGGCGAGTTGGCGAACATCCGGTCGATCTCGGCCGAGATGGCCCGCGCCTGCCCGGAGTCCGCGATCCGCAGGATGTACCAGCCCGTCTTGCCCTTGCCGAACTGGCGCGCCTCGTCGAAGTAGGCGACGTTGATCAGCACCATGTCCGTGTTGCCCTGCACGGCGGGATCGTCGGCGTCGAGGATGCCGACCAGGTCGAACTCCCAGTCGAGGCTGCCGTCGGCCCTGGTGTGGATCTCGGAGGCGATCGGCAGCTTCTGCCCCACGCGCCAGCCGAACCGGTCGGCCAGCCGCTTGCCGGCCACCGCGCCCGTGCGCGTCTTGACGAAGGCCTCCCGCTGCCCGGGCGCGATCGTGAACTCCGGGTACATGTCCAGGTACCGGGCGGGGTCCACCGCGAACACGGGGAAGGCGTTGCTCTCGTTCTGGTACCGGGCGCCGAACCAGTCGGCGAAGGCCACGCCGACCACGCCCGGCACGCTCTCGATCCGCCGCTGGTAGGCCATCGGCAAGGGCTCGATGATCGAGTAGCGCGCGGTCGTGAGCAGCCGCTTGGCGTCGGCCGCGTCCGCGCCCGACTCGAACGCCACCTGCACGGCCTGCAGCAGGCCGAACAGCAGGAACGCCGTGAGGACCGAGAGCAACGTCAGGACGGCCCGCGTCTTCTTCCTGAACAGCTGCGCCCACAGCAGCGGCAGGTACTTCACGGGCCGCCGGCGCCATCGGCGGGCGCCAGCGCGCCCTTGTCCAGGTGCAGGACGCGGCTGGCGTACCCGGCCGCCTTGGGATCGTGGGTGACCATCACGATCGTCTTGCCGTGCTCGCGGTTGAGCAGCTGCAGGAGCAGCATGATCTCGTGGGCGGTGGCGCGATCGAGGTCGCCCGTGGGCTCGTCGCAGACGAGCAGCGTGGGGTCCGACACGATGGCGCGGGCGATCGCCACCCGCTGCTCCTGGCCGCCCGACAGCTCCCGGGGCTTGTGGCGGGCGCGGTCGCGCAGGCCGACCAGCGTCAGCGCGATCTCGGCGCGCCGCCGCCGCTCGGCGGCCCCCAGGCGGGTGAGCAGCAGCGGCAGCTCGACGTTGCGCTGGGCCGACAGCACCGGCAGCAGGTTGTAGAACTGGAAGACGAAGCCGACGTTGGCCGCCCGCCACGCCGAGAGCTGACCGCTCCCGAGCCGGTCGATGCGCTCGCCGTCCACGGTGATGCTGCCGGCCGTCGGCGTGTCGAGCCCGCCGATGAGGTTGAGCAGGGTGGTCTTGCCCGAGCCCGACGGCCCCATCAGCGCGACGAAGTCTCCGCGGGGGATGTCGAGGTCGACGCCGTGCAGCACCTCGATGCTCTCGCCGCCGCGGCGGTAGGTCTTGGTGACCGCGCGGATCTCGACGAGCGCGCTCATTGGTCTACCACGTGGGGGGCCCCGACATGGCCCCCCACGCCCCCCATCTCTCGTCGCCCCCCGGCGAAGCCGGGGTGCTCCTCGTCAACGCGTGGTGCGCCTCGGTCACTGGCGCGCTCATCGGCCGGGCTCGGCCACGCGCACCGGGTCGCCGTCCTTCAGCGACGGCGGGGGCGCGATCACCACGCGCTCGCCGGCCTTGAGGCCGGTGAGCACCTCCCGCTCGGCGCCGAGCGTCTGCCCCGGCGTCACGCGGCGGCGCTCGACCCGGTCCCCGGCGACCACGAAGACCACGGCGGCTGCGCCCTCGACGCGCACCCCCTCGGCGGGGACCAGCACGCCCGCGCGCGCCAGCCCCCGCGCGGCGGGCTGGGCGTCGAGGAACGCCACCCGCACGCCCATGTCGGGCACGATCCGCGCGTCCCGGGCCTGGATGGCGATGCGGACCTTCACGGTGGCCTTGGTGCGGTCGGCGGTGGGGATGATGGCGATGACCGCCCCCGGGATCTTCCAGTCGGGATAGGCGTTCAGCGTCGCCTCCACCGGCTGGGCGGCGGTGACCCGGCCGATGAAGGACTCGTTGACGTCGACCTGGATCTCCAGCGAGTCCATGTCCACGATGGTGCCGATGCCGGTGCGGGTGAAGCCGCCCCCGGCCGAGATCGGCGAGATCATCTCGCCCGGCTGGGCGGCCTTGTTGACGACGACGCCGCCGAACGGCGCGCGGATCACCGTGCTGTCCAGCGCGACCTCGGCCACCCGCACCGACTCGCCCGCCACCCGCACCTGCTCCTCGTTGGCGGTGAGCCGGGCCCGCAGCGTGTTGCGCTGGGCGAGCGCGGCGTCGAGCGCCTGGGCGGCGACCAGTTGCCGCCTGAACAGCTCCTGCTGCCGCGTGTAGTCGCTCTCGGCCTGGGCGAGCAGCGCGCGGATCTCGCCCTCCTGCGAGCGGGCGGCGGCCAGCTGCGCGCGGGCCAGGCCGAGCTGCGCCTTCGCCTCGGTGTCGTCGAGGCGGGCGAGCACGGCGCCCGCGGCCACCCGCTGGCCTTCCTCGATCAGCACCTCGGTGACCTTGCCGGTGATCTTGGCGGACACCGTGGCCGCCCGCCGCGCCGTGACATAGCCGCTGGCGTCGAGCACGGAGCCGGCGCTGCTCCCGGCCGGCGCCGCGGCGCGTGCGGCGACCGTCCGCACGATCGGCGGGCTCAGCCGTGTCCAGGCGACCCAGCCGGCCGCCGCCAGGACGAGCACCACGGCCGCGGCGACGAGCAGCCGGCGGCCTGCCGCGCGGGGCGGACGGCCGTTGCGGTCGATGCGAAGCTCCTTGAGCAGTTCCGACGTCTGCATGGCGCTGGACAACCGATTCAGTGTGCCACAGGGATCGCGGCCGCGCGGGTGGACGCGCGTGCGCTCGCCCCGGATGATAGCGTCAGGCTGGATGACATCTCGTCTGAGTCCGATCGTCGCCGTGACCACCGTCGCCGCCGTCGCCGTGACGCTCGTCGCGCTCACGCTGCGCCCGGCGGACGTGCCCACGTATCCGCCCACGCCGCCGGCCCCGAGGGAGGTCGGGCGCGCGCTGGTGGGACCCGTGCTCTACACGGTGGACGCGACGGCGCCCGACGCCTGGCGCCACTTCTCGTTCCGGCTGGGCTCGGTGGTGGAGACCGCCGGGTCGCCGCACTGGGACCTCGGGTTCCGCCGCTACGCGATCATCGCGGGGCCGGGCGCCGGCATCCTCGACCTCGGCGAGCGCCGCTTCGACGAGGTGCGAACGGTCCCGGCCACGGGCTACCAGCCCAACGAGGGCGCGGCCGATCCCCGCAACCCGGCCATCGCCGGCTGGTATCGCTACGGCTTCTTCTCGCACGTGCTGAGCCCCCGGCCGCGCGTGTGGGCGGTGCGCACGGCCGACGGCCGCTACGCGAAGCTCGAGATCGTCGGCTACTACTGCCCGGGACCGCAGCCGGGCTGCGTCACGTTCCGCTACGCCTACCAGGGAGACGGCTCGAATGACGTCGCAACGGGCGGCCCCGACACGGCTGCCCGATCCCCTCGGCGCTGATGAATCTCGTGAAGCGTGGTGACGCCGGGGGCGGGGCACGGGAGCCCCGGGTGCGCCACGTTGACGGCGAGCCGTCGTCGCCGTTGCGAGCGCAGGGCTCGGCGAGCGCGCGATCGGCGATGCGACTCACTCCGGCCCAGCCCCCGTCAGGGGGATGGGGGGCTCGCGCTCGCCGAGCCCGGAGCGAGCGTACGGCGACCGGCGAGCCGTCCGGGGCGCACCCGGGGCACCCGTGCCCCGCCCCCGGCGTCACCGGATTGCACGAGAGTCATCCTAGACGTACACGCGGGGGACCCGGGTGTTGATGCTGGTGAGGACCTCGTAGGGGATGGTCCCCGCCCAGGCGGCGAGGTCCTCGCAGGTCACCAGCTCGCCGCCGCCGGCGCCGATCAGCACGACCTCGTCGCCGTTGTAGGCCGTCTCCCATTCGAGGTTGACCATGATCTGGTCCATGCAGACGCGTCCCACCACCGGGTAGCGCTTCCCCCGGATGAGCACCTGGGCCACGTTGGACAGGGCGCGGAAGTAGCCGTCGCCGTAGCCCACCGGCACGGTGACGACCCGCACCTGATGGTCCGCCTGCCAGGTGGAGCCGTAGCTGACGGGATGCCCGGGCCGGACGACCTTGAAGTAGACGACGCGCGACTTCCAGGCCAGCGCCGGCTGCACGGCGATCGTGCGGGCGACCTCCGCGGAGGGATAGACGCCGTAGAGCAGGATGCCCGGCCGCACCAGATCGAGGTGGCTCTCGGGGAGCTGGAGAATCGCGCCGGAGTTGGCCATGTGCCGGACGGGCGGCGCCACGCCCCGCTTGCCGTACCACTGCAGGACGTCCAGGAAGCGCGCGAGCTGGAGCCGGGCCGAGCCGAGGTCGGCGGCGTCGGCGTTCGCGAAGTGCGAGTAGATCCCCTCGACGTGGCAGTGCCGGCACTCCGAGGCCCGCTCGAGCAGCCCCTGGGCGCTGTAGTAGTGGACGCCGATCCGCTCCATGCCCGTGTCGATCTTCAGGTGCACCCTGGCGACGACGCCCAGCTCGCCGGCCGTCCGGTCGATCTGCCGCAGCTTGTCGACCGAGGACGCGGTCAGGGTGAGCCCGTGGCGCAGGAACACCGGGATCTGATCGCCGAAGATCCCGCCCATGACCAGGATCGGCACCGTCACCCCGGCCTCGCGGAGCGCCACCGCCTCTTCGAGGAAGGCGACACCCAGCGACGTCGCGCCGAGCGCGGCGAGGTGGCGGGCCACCGGGACGAGGCCGTGGCCGTAGGCGTTGGCCTTCACGATCGGCATCACCGCCGCCGGCCCCACGGCCGCCTGGATCGCGCGGAAGTTGTCGGTCAGACGGGCCAGGCTGACCTCGACGACGGTCGGGCGCAGGACGCTGGATTCGGCGTGGTCGAAGCGCTCGCTCACTCGACTCCGAGTGTAGCGGACCCCGCCGGCCCCGCCGCCATGATCTGCGAGGTAATTGTCGGAGGGGCCTGGGGATGGCACGCTGGGGCCCCAACGCACCCAGGGAGGGAGACCCCATGGCGACCAACGTGGCCTCACGGCCGGACCTGGACACCCTGCTCGACCTCAACCGTGACTACATCCGATCGGTGCAGACCTCCGACGTCCGCCGCTTCGACGAGATTTTGGCGCCGGACTTCCTGTGCACCAACCCCGACGGATCGCTCGTCGATCGCGCCGCCTTCCTGAAGCAGACGGCCCGGCCGGCCGGGATCACGGATCTGCAGGCGCACGACGTCGACGTCCGCATCCTGGGGGACGTGGCGGTCATCCACGCGCGGACCACGTACACCCGGCCGGACGGGCAGGCGGGCGCCGGGCGCTACACGGACGTGTGGGCGCGCCGCGCGGGGGGCTGGCTGGCCGTCGCCGCCCACGTCACCCGCTGCTGAGGCCGGCCGGCGCCGGTCAGCGCATGAGGCTCGGCAGCCAGAGGGACAGCCAGGGGAAGATCACCAGCAGGGCCAGCCGGAGCACGTCGGCCAGCATGAACGGCATGACGCCGCGGAACACGGCCCCGGTGGACACCTGGGGCAGGAGCGTCTTGAGGACGAACAGGTTCATGCCGACCGGCGGGCTGATCAGCCCGATCTCGACCACGCAGACGATGATGACGCCGAACAGGAGCGGGTCGAAGCCGAGGTGCACCACCACCGGGAAGAACACCGGCAGCGTGAGCAGCACCATCGACAGCTCCTCCATGGCGGTGCCCAGCACGACGTACATCGCGCAGATCGCCAGCATCACCACGGTCGGGTGCACGTCGAAGCGGGTGACCAGCGCCTTGAGGTCGGCCGGCATGGTGGTGATGTTGACGAACTCGGCGAACACGAGGGCGCCGATGAGGATCATGAACAGCATGGCGGTGGTGCGCGCGCTCTCCAGCAGCGCGGCGTAGAGCGTCCGCCACGTGAGCGCGCGGCGCCACAGCGCGAACGCCATGGCGCCGAAGGCGCCCATGCCGGCCCCCTCGGTGGCGGTGAAGAGCCCGCCGTAGATGCCGCCCATGACGAACACGAACAGCGCCGCGACCGCCCACACGTCCTTGACGGCGAGCCAGCGCTCGCGCCAGTCGCTGCGCGCTCCCGGCGGGCCCGCCCTCGGATCGCGCCAGGTCGAGTAGACGACCGCCAGGCAGAGCAGGGTGGCACCCAGCAGACCGGGCACGACGCCGGCCGCGAACAGCTTGCCGATGTTGGTCTCGGTGAACACGCCGTAGATGACCAGGATGGTGGAGGGCGGGATCATGATGCCCAGCGTGCCGCCGGCGGCGATGGCGCCGGCCGCCAGCCGGTCGGAATAGCCGAAGCGCTTCATGGACGGGTAGGCCACCTTGGCCATGGTGGCGGCGGTGGCGATGGAGGAGCCGCAGATCCCGCCGAAGCCGGCCGAGGCGCAGACGGTGGCCATGGCCAGCCCGCCGCGCAGGTGGCCGATGAAGGCGTAGGCCGCCCGGAACAGCTCCTGGGACATCCCGGCCCGCGTCACGAAGTTGCCCATCAGGATGAACAGCGGGACCACCGACAGCGTGTAGTTGCGCCCGGTCTCGTAGATCTTCGTCTGGACCATGGCGGAGGCCACCGTCCAGTTCCAGTCGCGCATGTAGGCGTAGCCGACGATGCCGACGAGACCCATGGCCAGCGCGATCGGCACGCGCACGAAGGCCAGCGCCACCATGAGGACGAGGCCGACCAGGCCTTCGGTCATCCGCGCCGGAACGCCTTGTAGAGATGGATCAGCCCGGTGAGCCCGATCATCACCGCCATGAAGTAGACGAACGGGCCATAGACGATGCGCAGCACGTCGGTGGCGTCGCGGTAGCCCCAGATGCGGTCGGCCTTGAGCCACACCAGCCAGGCCAGCACGGCCATGATGGCGGTGGTCACCACGTGCACGCCGCGCTCGAGGCGGGCCCGGGCGCGGGGGCCGACCAGGCGGTCGATGAAGTCCATGGTGACGTGCTCGTCGGCGTAGGACACCAGCGGCAGCCCGGCGAAGATCAGCACCACCAGCATCAGCTCGGTGACCTCGAAGGCGCCCCGCACCGGCCGGCTGAAGACGTAGCGGGCCACGACGTCCACGAAGGTCAGGAGCATCATGGCGAAGAGGATGGCGGCGGCGGCGACGCCGAGGGTGGCCTCGACGCGCCGCTCCCACCCCTGCTCGGGCGCGCTCACTTCTCGGCGGCGACCTTCTTCAGCTCCTCCCGGAACTCGGCGAGGACCTTGGCGGCGTCCACGCCCTTGGCGCCGGCCTTCTGGATCCAGTCGTCGATGATCGGGGCCGAGCGCCGGCGGACCTCGGCGACCATCTCCGAGTTGGCGTCGACGATCTTGACGCCGGACTTCTTGAGCGCCTCCAGCCCCTTGTCGTCGGCGGTGTCCCAGGAGCGGCCGGCGTGGCGGGCGATCCACTCGCCGGAGATCTTCTCGAGCGCCTCCTGGTCCTGCTTCGGCAGCTTGTTCCACTTGTCCTCGTTCATGAAGAAGCCGAACGACGAGCTGTACATGCCGCCCGGAAAGAGGGTGGCCTGCTCGAGCACGGTGTCGAGCTTGAACGAGATGATGGACTCCATCGGGAAGAAGACGCCGTCGGCGACGCCGGACTTGAGCAGCTCGAAGGACTCCGGGGCCGGCTTCACGAACGCCGAGGCCCCCAGCGCCTTGGCCACCGCCTCCGCCACGCCGCCGCCGGTGCGGATCTTCAGCCCCTGCACGTCGGCGATGGACCGGACGGGCTTCTTGGTGAACATCTGGCCGGGGCCGTGGGTGAACACCCCGAGCAGCTTGACGCCCTTGTACTCGCCGACCTTGTGGAAATGCTTCCAGTAGATGCGCGAGTAGGCGACGGAATTCACGAGCGAGGTCTCGCCGGCGCCGGGCAGCTCGGCCAGCATGGGCAGGATGTGGCGGGCCGGCGTGTAGCTGGCGGTGACGTAGGAGAGATCGACGAGCCCGTCCCGCACCGCGTCGAAGGTGCCGGGCGGCGCCGAAGGATGCTTGGGCAGCATCGTGAACTTGACCCGCCCGTTGGTGACCTTCTCCGCCTCGTTGGCCCAGCCCTGCAGCACGACGGCGGTGATGTGGTGCTGGGGCGACACCCACGACGACATCGTGAGCGTGGTCTGGGCCAGGGCGGGCGGCGCGGCGGCGAGCGCGACGGCCGCCATGAGGCTGATCAGGACGGTTCTCGGGTTGGTCATGCTGTCCTCCGATCCGACGGGTGACGGTGCGTTGACAGGCCGGTAGTGTAGCGGGTTCCGAGCGCCGGGGGCAGAGGAAGCGAGCCGCCGGGCCGGCCGGCCCTCACCCGGTCGCCGGGCGGCACCAGCCGTCGACCTCCGCCTGCACGTCGTCGGCGGCGGGGTGGCTCGCTTCCACCTCGCCGATGAAGCGCGCGGCCTCGGCCGGCGTCGGCAGCAGGTCGGGCGCCGGGATGCGAAAGTCGTAGGCGGACACGCCGGCCACCGGCAGGCGCGTGGTGACGTGGATCGTCTCGACGTGGCGGCGGGCAAGAAGCCGCTCGTAGACCTGCCGGTAGACGTCGGGATCGTAGGCGCCGCCCGCAGGTGAGGTGGCGTCCACCAGGCCGAGCGTCGCGGCCGCGCCGGCCACCTCGGCCCACAGCGTGCGCAGCACGTGGGGCGGGGCGTCCTCCCGCTCGCGCGGGTGGACGGGCGCGCCGGCGCGACGCGCGCGCTCGGCCTCGAGGTGCCCGCGCAGCTCGCGTGACGGCACCGGGATCACGAAGCGCGTGAGGGGGGCGGCCAGCAAGGGTTCGGCCGCGTCCGGCGCCGGCCGCGCCAGCGCGATGAACCGGTGGCCGATGAACGGAGTCTCGCCGATCAGCAGATGCTCGGGCCCCGGGTGATCGCCGTGCCAGCGGGCGACGGCGACGCGCGCCCAGCGGCCGGCGGCCAGGCGGATCAGCCCGTGCGTGATGCCGTCCACCTGCGGATAGTGCCGGCCCGCCGCGCTGGCCTCGAAGGCGGGCCGGGCCACGTCCCACTGGAGCAGGTGGATCGCGCGCCCGCGCCCGTGGGCAAGATGCGCGAGCTCGCGGATCAGCAGGCTCTTGCCGGTGCCCGGCAGGCCGGCGAAGAAGACCATCCGCGCGTCGCGGGCCAGCGTGGCCAGCGGCGCGAACAGCGGTGAGCTCTCGCCGATCAGCACGTGCGAATTCTAGCCCCCGCGCGTTCCAGCTGGAACGCCCCGCGCCCGCAGGGCCCGCCGGTCGCCTTGACACCGCCGGGGCCGCCGCCTAGTCTCGGCCCCTGCGGTCCTCGCGACGCACGGAGGAGGAACCCATGAGCCTGCGACTCCGTCTCGGTCCCGTCTTCGTGGCGCTCGTCCTCGGCAGCGGGCTCGAGCGCGTGCTCTACCTGCCGATCTACGCCCTCTACTTCAACAACGGCGTGGGGCCGCGCGTGCTCGACCCGACCCTCAACCGGATCCCGCTGCACTACTACACGGCGCCCTTCGAGGACCTGCGGCTCAAGGGGAACTGAGCCCGAGCGCGCCCATGTGCTACACTCCCGTCGCTGCCGCCTCGGCCTTCATGGCTGACGCACCTGGCGTCGAGCGCTGACGTCCTCACCGGCGGAGATCGGTCGGAGCCTCGGCATGTCAGAGCAGGCGGTCCGCTCGATCCTCGGCATGCTCGCCGAGGCGGGCAAGGTCCGGATCAGCTCCGTGGAGCGGATCGTGTAAGCACGGGTGTCCAACCTCTGCGGAAAGGCAGCACGTTGATCGCCCCCCGGTCGCTCGAAAGCCCGATCCGTGCCGAGCTCTTCGGCATCGAGCGCCTCGAGCAGCATGCCGAGACTCTCGCGGTCGCCCAGCACGTCATGACGCGGTCGAGCCGGGGCGGGCGCTTGCTGGCGCGCGTCGAGGACAACGGTCGCGTGCTCCGCGAGTCGTACCGCGTGATCGCCAACGCCATCCGCGAGGAGCGCGCGATCACGCCGGCGGCCGAGTGGCTCGTCGACAACTTCCACGTCGTCGACGAGCAGCTGCGCGAGATCCGCGACGACCTGCCGACCGGGTTCTATCGAGAATTGCCCAAGCTGGCCGAGGGGCCGCTCGCCGGCTCCCCGCGCGTCTACGGGATCGCCTGGGCCTTCGTGGCCCATACCGACAGCCGGTTCGACCCCGAAGCGCTCCGGCGCTTCGTGCACGCCTACCAGCGGGTGCAGCCGCTGACCATCGGCGAGCTGTGGGCGGTGGCGATCACGCTGCGCGTCGTGCTGGTGGAGAATCTCCGGCGCCTGGCGGAAAGCATCGTTCGCGGGCGCGCGGCGCGCCAGGAGGCCGACGCCCTGGCGGACGAGCTCCTCGGCGTCGGCGGCGACGGGGCCGTGGCCCCGACCGCGCGGGGCCTCGGGCGATTCGAGAGCGGCCCGCTGATGACCGCCTTCGCGGTGCAGCTGGTCCAGCGGCTGCGCGAGCAGGACCGCGCCGTCACCCCGGCGCTGCTCTGGCTCGACCAGCGGCTGGAGGCGCAGGGGACGACCTCCGACGACATCGTTCGCGTCGAGCATCAGCGGCAGGCCGCGATGAACGTGACCGTGCGCAACGTGATCCTGAGCATGAGCCTGATGTCCGCGCTGGACTGGACCGAGTTCTTCGAGGCGGTCAGCCTCGTCGACGGGGTGCTGCGCGCCGGCCCCAATCACGCCGCGATGGATTTCGCCACTCGCGACGCCTATTGGCACGCGGTCGAGGAGCTCGCGCGGGGCTCGGGCCGGTCGGAGCTGGACGTCGCGCGCGAGGCCATGGCGCACGCGCAGCGCGCCGGCGGCGCCGGGGACGACCGGCGAACGGATCCCGGCTTCCATCTCATCGGCAACGGGCGGGTGGCCTTCGAGACGGCGCTCGGCTACCAGCTTCCGCCGCTGCGCCGGTTGCTGCGCCTGTACGTCGGGCTCGCGACGCCCGGCTATCTGGGAACGATCGCCGCCCTCAGTGGGGCGCTGCTCGCCCCGCTCCTCCTCGCCGCGTGGGCGGCCGGCGTGGGACCGGTAAGCCTCGTCGTCCTCGCCCTCCTGGCCGTCGTCCCCGCGTCGGACCTGGCGATTGCGCTGCTGAATCGCAGCGTCACCGCGCTCGTCACGCCGGCCGTGCTGCCGAGGCTCGAGCTGCCCGAGGGCGTGCCCCCGCCGCTCCGGACCCTCGTCGTCGTGCCGATGCTGCTGACCGACGTCGCCGAGGCCGAGGCGCAGATCGAGCGGCTCGAGGTGCACTACCTGGCCAATCCCGACGGCGAGGTTCACTTCGCGATCCTCTCCGACTGGACCGACGCGCCCGCGGCCAGCGTGCCGGGTGACGACCACGCGCTGGCCGCGGCGGGCGAGGGGATCGCGCGCCTGAACCGCCGTCACGGCGGCGCGCCCGATGGCGGCGCGCGATTCTTGCTCTTCCACCGGCGGCGGCTCTGGAACGACGGCGAGCAGGCGTGGATGGGCTGGGAGCGGAAGCGGGGCAAGCTCCACGAGCTGAACCGCCTCCTGCGGGGGGCGACGGACACGAGCTTCCTGCCCACGGGCGCCGTCGCCCCCTCCGGGGTCCGCTACGTCATCACGCTCGACGCCGATACGCGGCTGCCCCGCGGCGCCGTCGAGCGGCTGGTCGGCACGATGGCGCATCCCCTCAACCGGCCGCGTCTCGATCCCGAACGGCGGCGCGTCGTGGAGGGATACGCGGTGCTGCAGCCGCGCGTGACGCCGCCGCTCCCCGGCCGCGACGGCTCGTGGTTCCAGCGCGTGTCGTCGGGCCCGGCCGGCATCGACCCGTACGCGGCGGCGGTGTCCGACGTGTACCAGGATCTCTGGGGCGAGGGCTCGTACACCGGCAAGGGGATCTACGAGGTGGACGCGTTCGAGGCCGCGCTGGCCGGCCGGGTGCCCGAGAACGCCCTGCTCAGCCACGATCTGTTCGAGGGGGTGTTCGCGCGGGCCGGCCTCGTGACCGACGTCGAGCTGTTCGAGAGCGCGCCAACGCACTACGGCGTCGCGGCGGCCCGCCAGCACCGATGGGCGCGCGGCGACTGGCAGCTGCTGCCGTGGATCCTGGGGCGCCGGATCCCGGTGATCGGGCGCTGGAAGATGCTGGACAACCTGCGGCGCACGCTGTCGGCGCCGGCGGCCTTCCTGACGCTCGCCGTCGCGTGGCTGCTGCCGGGGACGTCGCCCGCGATGTGGAGCGCCTTCGTCCTGGCGACGGTGGCCGTGCCCGCGTTCTTGCCGGTGCTGGGCGGAGCGATACCCCGCCGGCGCGGCATCTCGAAACGCAGCCACGCCCGCGCGGTGGGCCGGGACGCCGTGCTGGCCGCCTCGCAGATCGGCCTCTCGGTCACGATGCTGGCGTACCAGGCCTGGCTGATGAGTGACGCGATCGTGCGGACCTTCGTTCGCGTCTACGTGGTGCGTCGCCTGCTGCTGGAATGGGTGACGGCGGCGCAGGCGAAGGCCGGGCTCCGTCTCGATCTCCGGGGCTTTCACCGTCGGATGGCCGGCGGCAGCGCGCTCGCCGCCGCCGCGGCCGTCGCGGTGGCGTGGGGGCGGCCGGAGGCCTGGCCGGCCGCGGCGCCCTTTCTCGTGCTGTGGGCCGCGGCACCCGCGGTCGCACGATGGATCAGCCTGCCCCGGGGTCCCGCGCCGATCCAGCCCCTCTCGCCGGCGGATGCGGCCGCGCTCCGGCTGGCCGCGCGGCGGACGTGGCGGTACTTCGCGACGTTCGTCGGCCCCGAGGACCACGCGCTGCCGCCCGACAACTTCCAGGAGACGCCGAGCCCGGTCGTCGCCCACCGCACGTCGCCCACGAACATCGGCCTGTATCTGCTGGCCACGGTGGCCGCGCGCGACTTCGGCTGGCTCGGCACGCTCGACACCCTCGAGCGTCTGGAGGCCACGCTCGACACGATGCAGCGCCTCGAGCGCTTCCGCGGCCACTTCTACAACTGGTACGACACGCGGCGCTGCGAGCCTCTCGATCCCAAGTACGTCTCGTCGGTCGACAGCGGAAATCTCGCCGGCCATCTCATCGCGCTCGCGCACGCCGCCGAGGAGATGGCCGCCCGCCCGCGCCGACCCCGCGCGGTGCTGGCCGGGGTCGACGACACGGTGCAGCTCGTCCGCCTGGCCGGCCACGGGCGCCTGGAGGAGGCTCTCGACGCCGTCTCGGCGGTCGTCCAGGCGCCCCCGCCGGACGCGGCCGGGTGGGGCTCATGGCTCGCGGAACTGCAGGCACGCGCGCAGACCGTGCGCGACCTCGCGCGCGCGGGGGTCGACGAGGATCCCGGGAGCGCGCCGCCGGAGGTGGTGGTCTGGGCGGAGGCGCTCGGCGCGAGCGTCGAGAGCCACGCGCGCGACGTCGCCCCGCCCGACACGATGGGGCGCCGCCTCCGCCTCCTCGCCCAGGCGGCACGGGCGCTGGTCGCCGCCATGGACTTCGGCTTTCTGTTCGACCCGATGCGAAAGCTGTTCGCGATCGGGTACCGCGTCACCGACGGCACCCTGGATCCCGGCCGCTACGACCTGCTCGCCTCGGAGGCCCGGCTCGCGAGCTTCGTCGCGATCGCCAAGGGCGACGTGCCGGTCGCGCACTGGTTCCGGCTGGGCCGGGCCCTCACCCCGGTCGAGCTCGACTCGGCCCTCGTGTCATGGTCGGGCTCGATGTTCGAGTACCTGATGCCGGCGCTCGTCATGCGGGCGCCGGCGGGAAGCCTGCTCGATCAGACCGCGCGGCTCGTGGTGGGCCGGCAGATCACGTATGGCGCCGAGCGCGGCGTGCCGTGGGGGGTCTCGGAGTCGGGCTACAACGTGCGGAATCTCGAGATGACCTACCAGTACTCGAACTTCGGCGTCCCGGGGCTGGGGCTGCGGCGCGGACTCGGCGAGGACGTCGTCATCGCGCCCTATGCGACGGGACTGGCGGCCATGATCGATCCCGCGGCCGCGGTGCGAAATCTCCAGCGCCTGGCGGCGGCCGGGGCCAGCGGCGCGTACGGCTTCTACGAGGCGCTCGACTACACCGCGCCCCGGCTTCCGGACGGCGCCGGGCTCGCGGTGGTTCGCGCCTACATGGCGCACCACCAGGGCATGGTGGTGGTGGCGATCGCCAACACCCTCCACGACGGCTCGATGCGCGCGCGCTTCCATGCCGAGCCCATGGTCCAGGCCACCGAGCTGCTCCTGCAAGAGCGGACGCCGCGTGACGTGGCCGTCGCCCGGCCCCGCGCCGACGAGGTGCAGGCCGTCGGCGACGTGCGCGAGTTCACGCCGCCCGTCGAGCGGCGGTTCGGCTCGCCGCACGGCTCGATGCCACGGACCCAGCTGCTCTCGAACGGACGCTATGCCGTGATGCTGACGACGGCCGGCTCGGGATACAGCCGCTGGCGCGAGCTCGCCATCACGCGATGGCGGGAGGACGTCACCCGCGACGCGTGGGGAACCTACGTGTTCCTGCGCGACGCCGCCAGCGGCGAATGCTGGTCGGCCGGCTACCAGCCGCGGGGCGGCGAGCCGGACGGCTATGCGGCCACGTTCTCCGAGGATCGGGCGGAGATCGTCCGGCGAGACCACGCCATCGGGACCACGCTCCAGATCATCGTGTCGCCCGAGGACGACGGCGAGATACGGCGCGTGTCCCTGACGAATCTCGGGACGAGGAGCCGGGAGCTCGAGCTGACGTCGTACGCCGAGATCGTGCTGGCGACGCCGGCGGCGGACCTGGCCCACCCGGCGTTCTCGAACCTGAGCGTCGAAACGGAGTGCCTGCCCGAGCTCGACACGCTGCTGGCGACGCGCCGGCCGCGGTCGCGCGGCGAGCCCCCGGTGTGGCTGGTCCACGTGGCGGCCGTCCAGGGCGAGACGGTCGGCGATCTGCAATGGGAGACCGATCGCGCCCGGTTCCTCGGGCGCGGGCGCGGGATCCGGACGCCGGCGGCGGTGGTGGACGGCCAGCCGCTCTCCAACACGACCGGGGCGGTGCTCGATCCGGTCGTGAGCCTGCGACGTCGGGTGCGGATTCCGCCCGGCGAGACCGTCCGCGTCGCGTTCTCGACGCTCGTCGCCTCGTCGCGCGCGGAGGCCCTCGACCTCGCCGAGAAGTACCGCGACGCGGCCACGTTCGACCGCGCGGCGACGCTGGCGTGGACGCAGGCGCAGGTCCAGCAGCACCACCTCGGCATCGGCCCCGACGAGGCGCACCTCTTCCAGAGCCTGGCCAGCCGCGTTCTGTACTCGGACCGGACGTTGCGGCCGCCGGCGGATGTGCTCGCGCGTCAGATGGGCGGCCCCGACGCGCTGTGGGCGCATGGGATCTCGGGCGACCTTCCGATCGTGCTGGTGCGGATCGACGAGCCGGAGGACGTCGGCATCGTGCGGCAGCTCCTCCGCGCGCACGAGTACTGGCGGATGAAGCGGCTGGCGGTCGACCTGGTGATCCTGAACGAGCGCGCGCCGTCCTACGTGCAGGATCTGCAGGCGGTGCTGGCGACGCTCCTGCGCACGAGCCAGTCGGCGGGACCCCACGATGGACCCGGGCCCCACGGCCAGGTGTACATCGTGCGGGCGGACCGCGTGACGGCCCCCCAGCGCGTCGCGCTCGAGTCGGTGGCCCGGGTCGTGCTGTCGAGCCGGCGCGGGACGCTGGCCGAGCAGGTGGCGCGCGCGCACCGACCGGAGGCGGCTCCGCTCGCTCGACCGCGGTGGCCGGCGGCGACGAGGCCGGCGCCCGAGGTGCCGACCCCGCTGCCGGATCTCGAGCTCTTCAACGGCCTCGGCGGCTTCGCGGAAAATGGACGCGAGTACGTGACCGTCCTCCGCCCGGGACGCTGGACGCCGGCGCCGTGGATCAACGTGATCGCGAACCCGGGCTTCGGCTTCCAGGTCTCCGAGTCGGGCTCGGGGTACACGTGGTCGGTCAACAGCCGCGAGAACCAGCTCACGCCCTGGTCGAACGATCCGGTCAGCGATCCGCCGGGCGAGACCCTCTACGTCCGGGACGACGAGACGGGAGACCTGTGGGGGCCGACGGCGCTGCCGATCCGCGGAGAGACCTCGCCCTATGTCATCCGGCACGGCCAGGGCTACACGCGGCTGGAGCACGTCTCGCACGGCGTCGCGCTCGAGCTGCTGCAGCTGGTGCCCCTCGACGATTCCATCAAGATCTCGCGGCTCACGCTGAGGAACGAGTCCGGACGGGCGCGGCGGCTGTCGGTGACCGCCTACGTCGAGTGGGTCCTGGGCGCGTCGCGGAGCGTCGCCGCGCCGCTCGTCGTCACCGAGATCGACACCGGGACCGGCGCGATGTTCGCGCGCAACGCGGGGAGGCGCGAGTTCGGCGGTCGCGTCGCCTTCGCCGACCTCGGCGGACGGCACACGGCGTGGACCGCCGACCGCACGGAGTTCCTCGGACGGAACGGGTCGCCGGATCAGCCGGCCGGGCTCGCGCAGCGACACCGGCTCTCCGGGCGGGTCGGCGCCGGCCTCGATCCGTGCGGCGCGCTGCAGGCGACGATCGAGCTGCCCGCGGGAGGCCGCGCCGACGTCGTGTTCTTCCTCGGCGAGGCGGCGAGCCCCGAGCAGGCCCGGGAGCTGATCGTTCGCTACCGGGCTCGGGACGTGGGGCACGTCCTCCGGGCGGTCCGCGAGCACTGGGACCAGGTGCTCGGCACGGTGCAGGTCAGGACGCCGGATCGCGCCATGGATATCGTGCTCAACCGCTGGCTGCTGTACCAGACGCTCGCGTGCCGGGTCTGGGCGCGGTCGGCGTTCTACCAGGCCGGCGGCGCCTACGGGTTTCGCGACCAGCTGCAAGACGTGGTGGCGCTGGCGGTGGCCGCGCCCGGACTGACGCGGCAGCACGTGCTGCGCGCCGCGGCGCGACAGTTCGGCGAGGGGGACGTCCAGCACTGGTGGCACCCGCCGGGCGGGCGCGGCGTCCGCACACGGATCTCCGACGACCGCCTCTGGCTGCCGTACGCCGTCGCCCGGTACGTCGAGGTCGCCGGTGATGAGCGCGTCCTCGACGAGGTCGTCCCGTTCCTCGACGGCCCCACGCTCGCCGCCGGACAGCTCGAGTCCTACTTCGAGCCCCGCGTCTCCGACGAGCGCGCCACGCTCTTCGAGCACTGCGCGCGGGCGCTCGACCACGGCCTGACGGCCGGACCGCACGGCCTGCCGCTGATGGGGACCGGCGATTGGAACGATGGGATGAACGAGGTGGGGGCCGGGGGCAAGGGCGAGAGCGTCTGGCTCGGCTGGTTCCTTCACGCCACCCTCTCCGAGTGGGCGGTGCTGGCGGACGCGCGCGGGGAGGGCAAGCGGGCCGAGCGCTGGCGGGGGTACGTGGACGCGCTGAAGGAGTCGCTCGAACGGGAGGCCTGGGACGGCCACTGGTATCGGCGCGCGTACTTCGACGATGGGACGCCGCTGGGCTCCGCCGTCAACGACGCCTGCCGCATCGATTCGATCGCGCAGTCCTGGAGCGTGATCTCGGCGGCCGCCGACCCGGCGCGTCAGGCGCGCGCCATGGCGGCGGTGGAGGCGTACCTCGTGCGTCGCGCCGACGGCCTCGTGCTGCTCTTCACGCCGCCGTTCGGCGAGACGGCCCTGGAGCCCGGCTACGTCAAGGGGTATGTGCCTGGCGTCCGGGAGAACGGCGGACAGTACACGCACGCGGCGGTGTGGTCGGCCATCGCCTTCGCGGCGCTCGGCGACGGGGACACCGCCGCCGAGCTCCTCGCGATGCTGAATCCGATCAACCACGCCCGCACCGACGCGGCCGTCCAGCGCTACGCGGTCGAGCCCTACGCCGTCGCCGGGGACGTCTATGCCGAGCCGCCGCACGTCGGCCGCGGGGGCTGGACCTGGTACACCGGATCGGCGGGCTGGATGTATCGGGCCGGGCTGGAGTCGATTCTCGGGTTCCGGCTCCGCGGCGCGCGACTCGTGGTCGATCCCTGTATCCCGCGGGCCTGGCCGCGCTTCGCCATGGTATTCCGCTATCGCTCCGCGCGGTACGACATCGTCGTGGAGAACCCCCGGGGGGTGTCGCGGGGGGTCGCGGCGGTGGAGGTCGACGGCGTCGCTCTTGCCGGCGACTTCGGCATCGAGCTCGCCGATGACGGCACCGCCCATCGCGTCCGGATCGTCCTCGGCTGAGGCATTATTCGCGAATGTCCACCGCGCGCGGACGGGCGCTGGCGGCGGCGTGCGTGGGCCCCGGCGGCGCCGGCAGGGCTCGCCGGTCGCGGCAGGCTCGCTCCGGACGGGGGCGAGCGCGATCCCCCCATCCCCCCAAGGGGGCTGGCTCGCCGGTGAGTCGGCTCGCCGATCGCGCGCTCGCCCCCGTCCTGCGCTCGCGCACGCGAGC
>DASWJN010000260.1:0-17787 GCA_036397135.1 Candidatus Methylomirabilota bacterium | reverse complement strand
CCAACCCAAGCTGCGCGCCCCCGCAACGTGTGGACCACGTCACGGGTATCGCCGTGGAAATCCGGCCGCGTGGTCGCCGGACCCCCCAGCCCTCGGCCCGCCCGCTCGCCCGGGGAAGAGCTAGATCGCCTCCGCCGGCTCCTTGCCCGCGATCTGCGTGAGCCCCTTGCCGAACCGCCCGGCGTGCGACTTCTCCGCCTTGGCGAGCGTCTCGAACCACTCGGCCAGCTCTGCAAACCCTTCGTCCCGCGCCGTCTTGGCCATGCCCGGGTACATCTGCGTGTACTCGTACGTCTCCCCGGCCACCGCCGCCTTGAGGTTCTTCTCGGTCTTGCCGATGGGCTCGCCGGTGGCCGGGTCGCCGACTTCCTTCAGGAAATCGAGATGGCCGAAGGCGTGCCCGGTCTCGGCGTCGGCGGTGTCCTTGAAGAGCCCGGCGATGTCCGGATAGCCCTCGATGTCGGCGACGCGCGCGAAGTAGAGGTACCGGCGGTTGGCCTGCGACTCGCCGGCGAACGCTTCCTTGAGGTTCTCGACGCTCTTACTGCCCTTGAGGCTTCGCCCTGGCATAGCTCCTCCTTGCTGGTGGACGGATGAGCCCGCCGCGGCGCCGGCAGGCGCCGCAGCGGCCGTAGAACTCGATGCGCTGGGTGAGGACTTCGAAGCCCGGGCGGGACGCCACCCGGGCGCGGACCCCCCGCCCGGCCACCGCCGGCACGTCGTAGATGCGCCCGCACGCCACGCAGGTGAAGTGATCGTGCGGATCGGTGTTGCCGTCGAACCGCATGCCGGCGACGTCGGCGCGCTCGTTCAGCAACCCCTCGGCGGCCAGCATCCGCAGATTCCGATACACGGTCGCCAGGCTCACGCGCGGCAGGCGCCGGCGCACCAGCCGGTAGACGGCGGCCACCGACGGATGGGCGTCGCTGCTCCGGACGGTGTCGAGGATCAGCCGGCGCGGGCGGGTGAGCCGCTTGCCGCGGGCACGCAGCGCCGCCGCCTGCCCCTCGTCGTCGGCCAGTGCCTTCTTGGTAATCGTTCGCATTTTGGAAAGGCGGGCGGATTGTACCGGCGGCTCCCGGCCCTGTCAATGGCCGCCTCCGGCGCGCGCCCCGTTTCGGGGCGTCAGCGGCGCAGGCGGAGGCGGGCGGCGGCGAAGTCGATGATGCGGGCGGGACGGCACGCCGGTGGAACGACGGCGAGGACGAGGTCGGCGCGCTGATCGAGGAACGCCCGATCGGCGTCGGTGCCGGCGCGCCCGAAGCGGCGCAGCGTGTCGGCGATCTCGCCGGCGGTCACGCGCAGGCGACACCAGAACGCGAGCAGGCGGAGCCGGAGCCTGAGCCCCGCCGACAGGCGGGGCGCGCGCTCGGCCGCGGGGGCCGCAGGCGTCAGGTAGTAGACGTTGGTTCTCATCGCAGTCCCCGAGCCTCCATGAGCGCGGCCATCCGGCGCCAGGCGCCGGCCAGGACGTCGTCGAGCACGGCCTCCGCTCGATAGGCGGCGATCGTCGCCGAGACGTGCTCGCGAGGCGTGTCGGCCTGCCCGGCCCGGACGCGCGCCTCGGCGGCGGCCGCGCCCAGGGCCTGCTGAGCGTCCGCCAGGGAGGCCAGGAGCGAGTGCGCGGCTCCGAGCTGGGTGCGCAGCGCGGCCGGCCGCGCGGGCGGCGCCGCCACGGCGACCGCGGGTCGAGTCGGCGAGGCGGTGATCGAGGTCGCCAGCACGATCTCGGGACGCCAGAGCGCCACGGCGGCGGGCGTCTTGAGTCGGCGGCGGGGTGAGGCCAGGTCGAGCGCGCGAGGCGAAGCGATCTTCATGGCGGCCCTGTAGGGCAATGGAAATGCCACTCCGGGCATGCATCAACCTCCCGGAATGGCGGGCATTGGCGAAACGACAACTCAGGCCGGGTGGGAGGATCTCCCGGGAGGCGGGAGCCGTTCTCCCTCCTGGACGATCTTGAAGTCCCGGATCTTCTTGTTGAGCGTCTTGATGTCGACCTCGAGCACACGGGCGGCCCGGGCCTTGTTCCAGCCGGTGGCGTGCAGCACGCGTTCGACGTGGCGGCGCTCGACGTCGGTCAGGGGGACCAGCACGTCGTCGCTCCCGGTCGGCGGCGACGCGACGCCGGCGCCGACGGACCCGCGGCCGAACTCGCCCGGCAGGTCGGTCGCGCGCACCTCGTGCCCTTCGTGGAGGATCAGCAGGCGCTCGATCAGGTTGCGCAGCTCGCGGATGTTACCCGGCCAGCCGTAGTCCAGCAGGCGCGCCATGGCGTCCGCCGCGAACTGCAGGGTCTTGCCCGACCGCGGCTGGACGCCGAGGAAGTGGCGGACCAGATGCGGCACGTCGTCGCGCCGCTGCCGCAGTGGAGGCACCGGAATCACGATGGTGCTGACCCGGTAGAACAGGTCCCACCGGAAGCGACCGTCGGCCGCCTCCCGCGACAGGTCCTTGGCGGTGGCCGCCACCACCCGCACGTCGACGTGGAAGACGCGCTCCTCGCCCACCCGTCGCACCTCGCCGGAGTCCAGCACGCGCAGCAGCCGGACCTGCATGGCCGGCGACATCTCGCCGATCTCGTCCAGGAAGAGCGTGCCGCCGTTGGCCGCCTCGACCAGGCCGATCCGGGAGGCAATGGCCCCGCTGAACGCCCCCTTGCGGTGGCCGAACAGCTCGGTTTCCAGCAGCGTGTCGGGCAGCGCGCCGCAGTTGATGGACACGAAGGGCCGGGCGGCCCGCCGCGACTGGAGGTGGATGCTGCGGGCGACCAGCTCCTTGCCGGTCCCGCTCTCGCCCAGGACCAGCACCGGGCTGTCGCTCGTCGCCACCCGGGCGATGACGGCGAGGACCTCGCGGATCTCGACGCTCTGCCCCACGATGGTCGGCAGCCCGTCGCGCCGGTTCACGACCTCCTTCAGCGCCGAGTTCTCCCGCCGCAGCGCCTTCTTCTCGGCGGCCTTGGCCACCACCTCGCGCAGCTCGGCGTTCTTGGCGGGCTTGCTGATGAAGTCGTAGGCGCCCAGCCGCATGGCCTGCACCGCCGTCTCCACGTCGGCGTGGCCGGTGAGCACGATGAACTCGGTGTCCAGCTCGGCGGCGCGGGCCCACCGGAGGATCTCGAGGCCCGAGTGATCGGGCAGCTGGACGTCGACGACGGCCACGTCGAACTCGTCCCGGCCGAGCAGCGCCATGCCCTCGGCGCCCGAGGCCGCCCGGGTGACGCGGGCGCCGGCGTCGCTCTCCAGCACTGCGGCCAGCCAGCCGCGAACGTCGACGTCATCGTCGACGACGAGCACGTGAATCCCCTCCGCCATCTGGCGCCATGGTAGCACTTCCAGTAGACTCTCCATCTCAGGAGGACCGACCGAATGCCCCGGCCCGCGGGGCTCCGAATCGAGGGAGCCCGCCAGAACAACCTCAAGAACGTCTCGCTCGAGATTCCTCACGATCGGCTCACCGTCGTCACCGGCGTCTCCGGGTCCGGCAAATCGTCGCTGGCCTTCGACACGCTCTTCGCGGAGGGACAGTGGCGGTACATCGAATCGCTGTCGACCTACGCGCGGATGTTCCTCGACCGGGTCGACCGGCCCGACGTCGACCGGATCGAGCAGATCCGGCCGGCCGTCGCGCTCGAGCAGAAGAATCCCGTCCGCACCGCCCGATCGACGGTGGGGACCGCCACCGAGGTGTACGACTATGTGCGGCTCCTGTACGCGAAGGTCGGCCGCGTGCACTGCCCGCGGTGCGGCAGCCCGGCCGCGTCGCACTCGCCGGAGTCGATCGCCGACACGCTGCTGGCCGAGCACCCCGGCGCCCGCGCGCTGATCACCTTCCCCCTGCCGGCGCCGGCCGGCCAGTCGCCCGCCGAGCTGTGGGCGGGGCTCACCCGTCGTGGCTTCGCGCGCGTCCTCGTCGACGGCGAGGTGTGCGATCTGGCGGCCCCGCCGCCAGCGGCGCTGGAAGGTCCCCTCGCCGTCGTGCTGGACCGGCTCGTGCTGGGACCCGCCCACCGCGGCCGGCTGGTGGAGTCGGTCGAGAGCGCGCTGCGCGAGGGCGGCGGGCACCTGGCGGTGGAGCTGGTCGGCGGCGGCCGCCGCGTGTTCGCCGAGGCCTTCCGCTGCGCGGCCTGCGCCACCGCGCTGGAGCGCCCGCAGCCGCTGCTGTTCTCGTTCAACCATCCGCTGGGCGCGTGCGCCGAGTGCAAGGGTTTCGGCAACGTTCTGAAGTACGACGAGGCGCTGGTGGTGCCCGACCGCACGCTCAGCCTGGCTGGCGGCGCGGTGGAGCCGTGGACGCACCCGTCTGGCCGCTGGTACCAGCGCGAGCTCTTGAAGGCGGCCAGGCGCACCGGCGTCGATCCGGCGCGCGCGTGGGAGGAGCTCGGCGAGACCGAGCGGGCGTTCGTGTACGAGGGCGACGGCAAGTTCCCCGGCATCAACGGCTTCTTCGAGGAGATCGAGTCGTATCGCTACAAGCTGCACGTGCGCGTCTTTCTCTCGCGCTACCGCAGCCAGTCGCCGTGCCCCGTCTGCCACGGCGCCCGGCTGAAGGCGCCCGCGCTGGCCGTGCGGGTGGCCGGCCGGACGATCGCCGAGTTCACCGCGCTCACCATCGAAGAGGCCGCGGCCGTGCTGGGCGACCTCAAGCTCACCGCCTGGGAGGCGGCCGTCGGCCGTGAGGTCCTCCGCCAGCTCGGGGCGAAGCTGACATTCCTGCTGCGGGTCGGCCTCGGCTACCTCACGCTGGCCCGCCAGACGCGCTCGCTGTCCGGCGGCGAGGCGCAGCGGATCAACCTCGCCAACCAGCTCGGCTCCCAGCTGGTCGGCACGCTCTACGTCCTCGACGAGCCCTCGATCGGCCTGCACGCGCGCGACACCATGCGGCTGGCCGATCTCTGCCGCGAGCTGGCCCAGGCCGGCAACACCGTCGTGGTGGTCGAGCACGACCGCGGCTTCATCGAGGCCGCCGATCATGTCGTCGAGCTGGGGCCCGGCTCGGGCGAGCGCGGCGGCGAGATCGTCTTCGCCGGGCCGCAGGCGGAGTTTCGCAAGGCCAGCCGCTCGCTGACGGCCCGCTACCTGTCCGGCCGGGAGACGATTCCCGTCCCCGTCCTGCGGCGGGCCGGCCGCCGGCACCTGGTCCTCACCGGCGCCCGCGAGCACAACCTCAAGGACGTGACGCTGCGGGTGCCGCTCGGCACGCTGACGGTCGTCACCGGCGTGTCGGGCTCCGGCAAGTCCACGCTCGTGCACGACACGCTCTACCGCGCCGTCGCCCGCGCGTTCAAGACGGAGTTCCAGCCGCCCGGCGCCTACGAGGCGCTGCTCGGGCTCGAGTACCTCAAGGGCGTGCGGCTCATCGACCAGGAGCCGATCGGGCGCACCCCCCGCTCCAACCCGGTGACGTACGTGAAGGCGTTCGACGAGATCCGGAAGCTCTACGCCAGCCTGCCGCGGGCGAGGGCGCTCGGCCTCGACGCCGGCGCCTTCTCCTTCAACGTGCCGGGCGGGCGCTGCGAGTCGTGTCAGGGCGACGGCTTCCAGAAGCTGGAGATGTACTTCGTCGAGGACGTGTACGTCTCCTGCCAGGAGTGTGAGGGTCGCCGCTACCGGCCCGACGTCCTCGGCGTGAAGTACCGTGGCCGCTCGATCGGCGACGTGCTCCGGATGACCGTGGACGAGGCGGTCGATTTCTTCGCCGGCCAGCACACGCTGGGCCGGCGGTTGCGCGTCCTCCAGGACGTCGGGCTCGGCTACCTGCGGCTGGGCCAGCCGGCCACGACGCTCTCGGGGGGCGAGGCGCAACGGCTCAAGATCGCCGCCGAGCTGGGCGGCCGCGTCACCGGCGACGTGCTCTACGTGCTCGACGAGCCCACCACCGGGCTGCACCTCGACGACGTCAAGAAGCTGCTGGGCGTGCTCAACCGCCTGGTCGACGCCGGCAACACGGTGCTGGTGGTCGAGCACCACCTCGACGTCGTCAAGTGCGCGGACCACGTGATCGACCTCGGGCCCGAGGGCGGCGACGCCGGCGGCGAGATCGTCGCCGAGGGCCCGCCCGAGCAGATCGTGCAGACGCCGGGCTCCTACACCGGGAAGTTCCTCGCGGAGGTGGTGCCGAAGGCCAACGGCAAGCGGTGATCCCGCCGCTCTGCTACGGCTGGACGGTCGTCGCCGGCGCGTTCGTCAGCCTGTTCACGGCCTACGGGGCCCAGTACTACTTCGGCGTGTTCTTCAGCGCGCTGCTGGAGGAATTCCGCTGGAGCGGGCCAGCCTGTCGGGCGTGTTCTCCGTGTACGCGTTCTCGTACTGCGTCTTCGGCTTCCCGGCGGGGTGGCTGAGCGACACGCTGGGGCCACGCCGGGTCATCGCGGCCGGCGGCCTCGTGCTCGCGCACTCGACCCGCCCCGGCCGGCGTGAGCGCAACACCGTGGGAGTCTCCCCGCGGTATACTCCGCGACCATGAACAGCCTCCGGGACAAGTACTGCATCGTGGGAGTGGGTGAGACGGAGTACTCGCGCGGCTCCGGGCGCTCGACGCGGGCCATGGCCGTGGAGGCCGTCCGCAAGGCGATCCTCGACGCCGGGCTCGAGGCCGGCGACGTCGACGGGATGATGGACTACCAGTCGGGCGACTCGACGCTGGCGCCCCACGTCGCGCCCGATCTCGGGATCCGCCTGAACTTCTACATGGACGTGATGGGCGGCGGCTCGTCGACCGAGGCGCTGGTCGGCCTGGCCATGGGCGCCATCGAGGCCGGCATGTGCCGGACGGTGGCCATCTACCGCTCGATGAACGGCTACTCCGAGTTCCGCATCGGCGGCACCGGCGCCCGGGCCGCCCAGCCCGTGCGCGGGCTCGATCTCGCCCAGGTGCCGTTCGGCATGCGCAGCGCCGGCCAGAACTTCGCGCTCACGTTCATGCGCCACATGTACGACTACGGCACGACCTCCGAGCAGGTCGCCCACGTCAAGGCCGCCCACAGCAAGCACGCCTCCCAGAACCCCAAGGCGCTGCTCAAGGAGCGGGTGACCGTCCAGGACGTCGTCAACTCCCGCTGGATCGTGAAGCCGTTGCACTTGCTCGATTGCTGCCTGGAGACCGACAACGCCACCTGCATCATCGTGACCTCGGCCGAGCGCGCCCGCGACTGCCGCCAGCGGCCGATCCACATCATGGGCGTGGCCGGCCGCGTCGCCAAGCCGCGCCTGGACTTCCACTGGGCCCACGGGCCCATCAGTCGAGTGGCCGGCTACTACGCCAGGGATATCGTCTTCGGCCAGGCGGGCCTCGCCCCCGAGGACATCGATGTCACCGGGTCGTACGACGCATTCACGTTCACCACCATGTTGCAGCTCGAGGAATACGGGTTCTGCAAGAAGGGCGAGGGCGGCGCGTATGTCTCCAGCGGCGCGATCGAGCTGGGCGGCAAGCGGCCGAACAACACCTCGGGCGGCCACCTGTGCGAGGGCTATACCCACGGGATGTCGATGGTGATCGAGAACGCCCGCCAGCTGCGCGGCACCGTGGACGACTACTGCCCCAAGGGCACCGAGGGCGTGCACACCTACGACTATTCGCCGGGCCGGTGCCGGCAGGTGAAGGACGCAGAGGTCACGATGAACCTGGGATGGGCGATGCCTCCACTCGGCTCGGCGTTGATCATGAGACGAGGATGATGCGCTCAGCCGCTTGTCCACATGGGGGGATCCGGGACGGATCCCCCCAATCCCCCCGTCGGCACTCAACCGTTCTGACCCCGGAGGCCTGATGCCTCAGCCCGTGACCTATCGCGGCATGTCGCTGGTGGTGCCGGACAACGACAGCGAGTGGAACGAGTACTTCGCCCACGCCCGCCAGCATCGCCTCATGCTGCGCGCGTGCGCAGCATGCGGCCTCATGCGTTATCCGCCGACTCACGCCTGCCCGTGGTGCATGAATCTCGGCTGGTCGTGGCAGGAGGTCAACGGGCGTGGGACGATCCATTCGTACGAGGTCGTGATGCACGCGATCCAGCCCGGCTTCAAGGAGGCGACGCCGTACGCCGTCGTGCTGGTGGAGCTGGACGAGCAGCGCGCCCAGCCCACCCCCGACGAGGCGCTGCGGATCATCGCCAATCTCGTGAAGCCGGATTTCACGCCCGAGGCCGAGGAGAACGTGGCCATCGGCAAGCGCGTGCGCGTCGTGTTCCAGGACCTGGCCGACCACTTCGCACTGCCGCAGTTCACCCTCATCGACGAGCCCGCCGAGGGCCGCGTCTGGCGGTTGCCCGGCTGACGACCCGCAGGGAGGTCCTAGCCGGGGGGCTGGCCTTCCTCCAGCTCGGCCGACTGACGGCGTCGGGCGGCATTCAGCGCGTCGGGGGTCGGCTCCAGCAGCAGCCCGTAGAGCTGCTCGGCGGCCAGCACGGGCGGGATGAGCACGTAGTCGGCGCCCTCGGCGTAGAGACGCTCGGCCGCCGCCAGCGTGTCCGCCGTCACGATGCAGCGCGCCCCGGGGACAAGGCCGCGCACCTGGCGCAGCAGGCGGAGGTTGCTGGTTCCCTGCAGGAACCAGTCGGAGATGCTCGACACCACCACGTGGGCCTTCTCGATGCCCGCGTGGCGCAGCATCTCCGGGCTGCTCACGTCGCCGTAGTGGCAGTCCACGCCGTCGGCCTGCAGCTGTTCCAGCGTCTCCGGGTTGTAGTCGACGGCCACGATGCGCCGCTTCATGGCCGGATGCTCGCGCTCGAGGTGGCGCAGGAACGCGAGGGCCTCGCGGGAGACGCCCAGGAGAAAGATGTCGTGCGGATCGGCCGCCGCCGCGGCCGCCGCTGGCGCCGGCTGCCCCAGCCAGCGGGGCAAGCCCGTGGCGGCCATGGCCCGCGCCAGCAGCGTGGCCAGCGCATGGTTCCAGCGGATCGCGTAGGTCGAGATCACCGCGGTGAGCAGCAGCGTGTAGAGCACCAGCGTGGCCAGGGACGAGCTCACGTGGCCGAGCGCCAGGCCGAGCGAGACGATCACCAGCGAGAACTCGCTGATCTGGCCGAGGTTGACCGCGACCACGCCGGCGGTGCGGGTGTCGAGCCGCAGGAGGGCGAAGGTCGGCAGCATCGCCACCAGCCGGCTGGCGATGACGAAGCCGGCCGCGAGCCCGGCCAGCAGGAGCAGCCGCCCCGACGGCGCCGGCACCTTGAGCCCGAGGGCCACGAAGAACAGGGTCACGAAGAAGTCGCGGACGCCGGACAGCCGCGTGACGACCTCGGTCCCGTAGGGGAAGGCGGCGATGACCATCCCGGCGATGAGCGCGCCCATCTCGCGGGAGAGGCCGAGCGCGCCGGCCGTGCCGCTCACCAGGAAGCACCAGGCGACCGCGGTCACCAGCAGCAGCTCGTGCGAGCGGGACACGGTCCGGAAGAGCCCCGGCAGCACCAGGCGCGAGAGCACGCCGGCGGTGACCACCAGGCCCACGCCGGCGCCCAGCGAGGCGAGCAGCGCCGCCGGCCGCAGCGCGTGCAGGCTGGGCTGCAGCGCCAGGAACGCGATCGCCCACAGGTCCTGGAACACGAGGACGCCGAGCGTGATCCGGCCGGCCAGCGTGCCCATCTCGAACTTGTCGAAGAGCAGCTTCACGACGATCAGCGTGGAGGACAGGCTCACCGCCACCGCCAGGTAGAGGCGGTCGAAGCGGCCACCGGTATCCGCCGCCACACCGCCCAGCGCCCACCAGCCGAGCGCCACGCACAGCGGAAACTGCAAGAGCCCGCTCAGGACGATGGTGCGGCCGGCCTGGGCGAGGGCCGGCACGTTGATCTCGAGCCCGATGATGAAGAGCAGGAAGATCAGCCCGATCTCCGAGATCAGCTCGATGCTGGCCTCGTCGGAGACGAGGCCGACGCCGACGTTGGGGCCGAGGACGGCGCCGGCCAGGATGTAGCCGAGGATCAGGGGCTGGCGCACCGCCCGCGCGAGCAGCGCGAACGCCGCCGCGGCGACGATGCTGACGCCGATGGCGGTGAGGAGGTCGTGCGGCGCCGAGGCCGTCACGGGTTGCGCGGGCGGCCTATCGCGTCAGCCTCGCCAGGATCTCGTCGAACGCCTTGTCGGCCAGCGCCCGGACCTCCTCACGGGTGAGCGGCTGGATGGGATGCGCGACCACGACCGTCCGGTAGTCGATGGCCCCCAGCGCCGCCGCCTGGGCGGCCGCCGCCCGCACGAACTCGCTGGAGACGACCGTCGCCACCGGGATGCCCTGGTCCTCGAAGAACACGCCGTCGTGCACACTGCACGTCGTGCACGACCCTCAATCGGCGAGGGCCTCGATGAGCACGTCGGTGGCGCCGGCGATCTCCCGCCGGAGCGGATCGGGCGCCGGCCGCGCGAACGTCGGCTTCTTCTTGCGCACGATCGCTCTGGGCTTCGTGCGCTCGCGGAGCAGCTCCTCCAGGCGGTCGAGCAGGTGGTCGCCCTTGGCCTTGGAGATGTCGAGCAGCGTCACCACCTTGCCGTCGAGGCTCGCCGGCCGGGGCGCGGTCGTGCGGGGCACGGCGACGGAGTCGGTCGGGTCGAGATAGTCGTCGGTCATCGGATTCTCCTCATCACGAGGTTGGAGCCCTTCGAGAAGGACCAGCCGGCCACGACGGCCGAGAAGCGGCCGGCGCTGCCGCCGGCCACGATGAGCTTGATGTGCTCCGGCGCCCGGAACTTCGGGATGAGCGTCGGGTCGTGGGCGGGGTCGACGAACTTGCGCAGCACGTGCTCGGGCAGGCCATCGCCGCCGTCGACGCCGGGCACCAGCTCGCGCACCGGGCGGTGCAGGCGCTCGAACAGGAACCGGCGGACGTCGGCCTTGCTCCAGCCGTCGCCGGCCACGACGGCGGCGTGCTCGGGCGAGAGCACCAGCAGCGTGTCGCCCCAGTGGGTCATCTTGTGGTGCTCGAGGACCGCCATGCTGGCGGCGACGGTGGCCAGCAGATCGGGGGCGGTACGGCTGCGCTGGTCGTAGACGGTCAGCGGCGCGTCGGCGGCCAGCAGCGCCACCGTGTCGTCGGTGGGCGCGAACCCGTGCTCGACCGCCAGCGACTCCCACGGGCTGGCCTCCTCCCGCTCGCCGATGCAGTAGGTGTAGCGGCCAGGGTGGGCCAGGGTCGACATGCTCACCACGCCCGGCCGGGCGCCACCCAGGTTGACGCACACCAGGCGCAAGGCCCGGCCGATGGTCGCGTTGGCGCGCCAGCCCGGCCCGAAGACGCCGGCGCCGCAGTTGACGTCCAGGGCGTGGCGGATGGGGCCGTTGACGATGATCAGCGGCGCCGGCGCGTTCGTGGTGGCCGACACGCCGTGCAGGTCGAACCTCTCGTCGCACACCGCGTCCACCGCCGCGATCACCACCGGCAAGTACTCCGGTCGGCAGCCGGCCATCACCGCGTTGATCGCGATCTTCTCGACGGTGGCGCGGCCGTAGTTCGGCGGCACCAGCGCGATCAGCTCGCCGGCGGGGCGCCCGCCGGCCTCGAGCGCGCGCTGCACGCGCTCCCGCGTGGGCGGCACCACCGGCAGGCCGTCGGTGACGCCGCGGGCGTAGAGCTGTTCGATCGGATCGGTGTTCACGCGGCGGTGTTCGGCCCGGCGCGGCTGGGTCGGCATCGCGCAGAGGCTACCACAGACGGGTATGCTGGCCGTATGTCGCGCTCCGCCGTGATCCTGCTCGCCGTGCTCGTCATGCTGCTGCCGGGTTGCGCGGCCGGACCGGCCGCCGTCGATCTCGGAGCCTGGCAGGCGCCGCTGGGCCGCGAGCACCCGCTGGCCGGGCGGATCTGGGACACGCGCGCCGGCCGCTTCGTTTCGCTGGATGCGCTGGCGGCGGAACTGCCCCGCGCGCGCTACGTGCTGCTCGGCGAGCGGCACGACAACCCCGACCACCACCGCCTGCAGGTGGCGCTGGTGCGCGCCCTCATCGCGACCGGCCGCCGTCCCGCGGTGGCGTTCGAGATGTTCTCCGCCGACGACGCGGCGGCCATTCGCCGCCACCTGGCCTCGGCGCCACGCGACGCCGCCGGCCTCGCCGAGGCGGTGAACTGGACACGCTCGGGCTGGCCCGACTGGGCGCACTATCAGCCCATCGCGCAGGCGGCCCTCGACGCCGGCCTGCCCGTGGTCGCGGCCAACCTCGCGCCGGCCGCGGCCCGCGCGCTGGCGCGCGGCCAGCGGGCGGCGCTTCCCGACGGCCTCGCCGAGCGCTACGGCCTCGATCAGCCGCTGCCGGGCGGCGCGCAGGCCGCGCTCACCGCCGAGATCGACCGCGTGCATTGCGGCCACGTGCCGGCCGAGCGGCTGGACGGGATGGTGCTGGCCCAGCGCGCGCGCGACGCGATGCTGGCCGACAGCATGCTGGCGGCGGAAGGCGACGGGGCCGTGTTGATCGCCGGCGCCGGCCACGTGCGCACCGACCGGGGCGTCCCCCTCTACCTGCGCGCCCGCGCGCCCGAAGCCTCGATCGCCACGGTGACCCCGCTCGAGGTGCGTGACACCTGGCCGCGGCCGGAGCAGTACGGGGCCGCCTTCGACGACGGTCGGCTGCCGTTCGACTGGGTCTGGTTCACCCCGCGCGTGAACGGCGGTGACCCGTGCGCGCGGTTCCGGCGGTCGTGACGGTCCGGTCTCCCGATGCGCGCCGCGATCGCCTCTAGCTTCTACACACCCGGAAGTTGGCGTAGTCGCCGGCGGCGGTGGACTTGGTGTCGTCGGCGTCGGTCAGCACCGCGATGCCGGCGGCCCTGGGCGTCCTGGATTCCTTGAAGCCGGCCTTCCAGTCGTCCCGCACGTTCACCCGCTCGTCGACCCAGGCGTCGTTCGAAGCCGGCGGGCCGCTGCGGAGTACGCGCACCTGGGTCAGACCCTGGTTGGAGGACAGGCGGGTGCCGGCCGGGACCTTCTCGCTCCAGATGTACTTCACGGCCCTGGGGCCCCGGATCCTCGAATGGGGCACGCCCATGTAGACGGCGAGCGCGCTGTCGTTGGCGGCCGCCACGCGCTCGTCGGCGCCCCGGGGGAACTCGCGCGGCCGCCAGGACCAGGCCAGCACCGGGTGTGTCTCCAGGTCCCACGTCGGGGTCTCGCGAGCGCCCTGGACGCCCAGGCCCCTCGCCACCGCAGCCAGGAAGCGCCGGCCAGCCTCTTCGCCCACCCGGTAGACGCGCTTGCCTTCCTCCTCGCGGACCTCCCACCCGGCGGGGAACTCGCCGACCTTCGACCCGGAGAAGTCGTGGAGCCCGATGCAGTCGTCCTGCGCAACGGGTGGCGCCGCCGGCGCGACGGCCAGGCCGACAGCGACGAGGAAGAGGACGAGCACGCGCGCGGGCACGCCCTCGGCAGGGAGCAAGCGCCGGGCCAGCGGCCGGCGCCGGCACGCTACCGGCCCCGGCGCCACCACTGGTGCACGAGATGGTCCACCACCTCGCCGAGCTGGCCGATGGTGCGGCACTCGCGCACGATGTCGCAGGCCGGCGCGTACAGCGGCATGACGCTGTCGCCGATGCCCCAGCCCCACTGGCCCTCGGGGTTGAGCCAGATGATGCCTTTCACGCGCTCGCGGATCTGGCGCAGCGCCCACGCCTGGGGGTCGTTGTAGTTGTTCCGGGCGTCGCCGAGCAGCAGGATGGTGGTCTTGCGGTCGAGCGACTCCAGCTCGGTGGTGGCGAAGCGGTTGAACGCATAGCCGAAGTCCGAGCGGCAGTGGTAGTCGACGGGCGCGCCCTTGAGCGCCCACTCGATCGCGCGCTCGACCGGATAGGCGGCGAACGCCTGGGTGACCTCGGCGATCTCCGACACGAACACGTAGGAGCGCACGCGGCTGAAGCACTCCTGCAGGCTCCACACCAGCTGCAGCATGAAGCGCGAGGCGTTGCGGACGGAGTCCGACACGTCGCAGATCGTGACGAGCTTGGGCTTCTCGCGGTGGCGCCGCTTGAGGACGATCTCCATGGGCACGCCGTCGTAGGACAGGCTCTTGCGCATCGTCCGCCGCGAGTCGATCCGGCCCTTGTGCTCCTGGCGCTGGCGCAGGGCCAGCGCGTCCTTGATCCGCCGGGCCAGCTTGGCCACGACGCTCTTCATCTGCGCGACCTCGTCGGGGGTCAGCGCGAACAGCGGCTTGTCGGCGAGAACCTCGCGGGTGAGCTGCTCGCCGGCCCGGTAGGCGCGGCGCTCCAGCTCGCGCTGCACGTGCTGGCGGATCATGCGGCGGAAGGCCTCCAGCCGCAGCTCGAGGTAGTTGCGGATGCGGGCGAGCTGGCCGGGGTCGAGGCCCCGCGCCTCCAGCGCCTGCATGATCTTCTCGATGTCGCGCTCGATGGCCGACCAGTCGAACTGATCGGAGATGCGGCGGCTGAAGAAGCCGACCTGCAGGAAGTACATCAGCCGCTCGAGGCCGGCGTTCTGGGCGCCGCCCCGGATGGCCATCTCCATCTCGCTGCCCTGCCCGCGCATGAGCAGCTCGGTCAACTCGTCGAGATCGAGGTTGTCCTGATCGAGGAGCTGGTCGAGCGTCTCCTGCACGCGCGGGTCCTCGGGGCCGAGCGCCTTCTTGAGCCCCTCGCCGAGCGCCTCGAGGTCGAGGAAGTAGAGATTGAAGATCCGCTCGAAGGTCTCGTGGTCGCGCGCCTCCTTGACCAGGGTCGACGCGAGCGTGGCCTTGAAGGTCTCGCGGTCCGTCAGACCGACCTCCGCGCTCGCCGCCAGGGCATCGAGCGCTTCGGCGGTCGAGATGCGCAGCTCCGCCCGGCGCAGGTCGCCGATGAACTCGAGAATTCTCTCGTCCATCTCACTCGCCGCCGGGACGCCTTCGCCGGGCTCCGGCGCTCGCCGGTCGGGCGGTCGATGCGCTCACGGCGGCCCTCACGCCGGCGTGTCGGCCAGCACCTTGTCGAGGGCGCCCTTCACGCGGTCGAGGTCCTTCTCGTACTTCACGAGCATGGTGAGCGTGGACTCGACCAGCGCGGGATCCAGCTCCCTGGCGTTGAGGATCACCAGCGAGCGCGCCCAGTCGATCGACTCCGACACCGACGGCGGCTTGCGCAGGTCCATGGCCCGGATCTTCTGGACGGCGGCCACCACCGCGCGGGCCAGCCGCTCGGGGGCCTCCGGCACCTTGAGACGGATGATGTCCAGCTCGTCGGCCGGCGTCGGGAAATCGATGAACAGGTGCAGGCAGCGGCGCTTCAGCCCGTCGCTGAGCTCGCGCGCGTTGTTGGACGTCAGCACCACCAGGGGGACGTGCTTGGCCTTCACCGTGCCCAGCTCGGGGATCGAGACCTGGAAGTCCGAGAGGACCTCGAGGAGAAACGCCTCGAACTCGGGCTCGGCCTTGTCGATCTCGTCGACGAGCAGGACGACCGGGTCCTCGGCCCGGATCGCCTGCAGCAGCGGGCGCGGCGACAGGAAGCGGTAGGAGAAGAACGCGTCGTCCTGCCCGGCGATGCGCGCCACCGCCTCCGGCAGCGAGGGCGCGTCGGCGATCAGCTCGCCGATCCGCTCGCGCAGCAGCTGCGTGTAGAGGAGCTGCTTGGCGTACTTCCACTCGTACAGCGCCTTGCCCTCGTCGAGCCCCTCGTAGCACTGCAGCCGGATCAGGGCGCGCCGGGTGACGTCGGACAGGGTCTTGGCCAGCTCCGTCTTGCCCACGCCGGCCGGCCCTTCGATGAGCACGGGCCGGCCCATGCGGGCGGCGAGGAACACGACGGTGGCGATGCGGAGATTGGCGATGTAGCGGGCGTCCTTGAACCGCTGCTGAACCTCCTCGACGGACTCGAACATGCGGGCTCCCTCGTCTTCCTCGGAGTGAATGCCGGTTCATTGTACCCGAAGGCGATGCTCAGCGGCTGCGGCCCCCGCCCCTGATCAGCCGATCGCGAATCTCTTCCTGCGTGGTGTCGGCCGGCGGGTCGGCGGACGGCGAGCCGCGCAGGACGTCGAGGACGCGAGTCCCGAACCCCTTCGCCGGCTCGCGCGGCTCCGGCGCGGCGGGCGAAGGCGCCGGGCGGCCAGCGTCGGGCCACAGCGAGGCCACGTCCTGCACGAGCCCCTCCGTCTCCACGCCGGCCTCCTCGGCGATCGTGCCCCAGGCCGCCCCGGTGCGGCGGGCAGCGAAGACCTTGGCGACAGGGTGCCCGCCGCGCGCCGCAATCCGGTGCGCGATGAACAGATCGCCCCAGCCCAGGCCGGTGCCGGCGCGGTCCCCGTGCAGCGCGTCCGGCGTGGTCCCCAGGAACCGCGCCATGCGCTCCACGGCGGCGGCCTCCGCCGCCGGCGCGGCCGTGGCGTGGTCCACTGCGGCGGCGACCACATCGAGACGATCCTGGCCCGCGGCCGGCAGGACTCCGAGCCCGACGATGAGCAACACGGTCAACCACGACATTCCTGCGCCCTCCGAAGCCGTTGCACGTCCGCCGAGTATGCCGCGGCAGGCGGCAACCGACAACCGTCCGTCACCGGACAGACGCCGGACGGTCGCCGTGTCGGGCGGGGGGACAGTCGGGGCCACGAACGACCTCCAAAGTTCCCGGTGCGACGGCCGAACGGTCTGGCATGACAGTTGATAGAATCCGCCGAATCCACCGACATGGAGGATCTCTGCCCATGAAACGCATGCTCGTCGTCTTGATGGCGTTCGCGACGATGCTCCCGGTTGCCGCGCAGGCCCGGGCCGCCGGGCCGGCGGTCGAGGCGCCGCTTGTGCGCTGCGGGGCTGTCGAGTACCCGGCCACGCTGACCGGATGCGGCACCGACCCACTCGGTCGGGGGCAGGTCGAGGTCAAGCGAAACGGCAAGCTGGAGCTCGAGGTGTCGGGGGCCGTGCCGAACGCGGCGTACGACATCGTCCTGCATTCGCTGGACGGCGCCAGCCAGTTGGCCGTCGCCGTGCTCACGACCGATGCCACCGGTGCGGGCGAGGTCGAACTGAAGCCCGCCTTCGAGCTGAACCAGGCCGGGGTGGTGGCGTTCTCGCTCAACCGCAACGGCAGCGTGCAGTTCGTCGCCGGCTTCGACGACGAGGAGGAGCTGAAGGCGGACCTGATCCCGTGCGGCGCGGTCAACCTGCCCGCCGTGCAGACCGGGTGCGGGAGCGACACCCTGAGGAAGGGCCTGGTCAAGATCGAAAGACGCGGCGAGGTCAAGGTGGATGTCGTGGCCGGGCCGCCCCTCACGACCTACGACGCGGTCCTCCGGCCGCTCGGCGGCGGCCCCGACGTAGCCCTCGGCACGCTGACAACGGACGCGGCCGGCCACGGCCGGCTGCGCCTCGACGACTTCGTCCCCCGGGGTACCGTGGGCGCCGGCAACGTCGTGCTGCGGCGGGAGTCGCTCGACCAGTTCGTCTCGGGCTTCCAGATCACGCACAAGCACGCGCCCCAGGTCGCCAAGCTCAACTCGGGGCTGGTGCGCTGCAGCGAGGTCAACACGCTGGCCCCACTCGCGGGCTGCGGCATCGACCAGCTGAAGAAGGGCCACGTGCTGATCATCGAGACGGGCGACGTCAAGGTCCAGCTCCAGGGCGGCGTCCCGCTGATGGAGTACGAGGTGGTGTTCGTCTCCTTCGACGCCACTGAGGAGGTCTCCATCGGCACCCTGACCACGAACCCGGCCGGCAACGGCCACCTGCACGCCCGTGACGCCTTCCCCGTCGACACTCGCGCCACCGGCAACGTGGTCATCAGACGTGCGGGCCTCGACCAATACGTGACGGGGTTCATCGTCGTGCGCTAGTGAACGCGGCGCCTCATCCCCCTTCCGACGCGCGGCCGCGGGG
>DASWJN010000259.1:0-5407 GCA_036397135.1 Candidatus Methylomirabilota bacterium | reverse complement strand
GGCCGAGCGCGACCACGCGATCGCGCGGACGGCCTGGAGAAACCGGTCGAGCCTCGCAGCTTCAATCCCATCGGGCGTCGCGGCATCAGCCCGCCTCGCCGATGGCCTTCACCGCATCCGGGTTCTCCAGCGACGACACGTCGCCCGCGGGCTTGCCGAGGTACGTCGCCCGGATCACCCGCCGCATGATCTTGGCGCTCCGCGTCTTCGGCAGGTCGCGCGTGAACAAAATCTTCTCCGGCTTGAGGGCCTTGCCCATCGCCTGGGCTACGCGGTCGCTCAGCTCCGCGCGCAGCGGCTCCGACGCCGCGTGTCCCGGCCGCAGCACGACGAAGCAGACGACCGACTCGCCCTTCACCTCGTGCGGCACCCCGATGACGCCCGCCTCGGCGACCGCCGGATGCCCGACCAGCACCGACTCCACCTCCGCCGGCCCCAGCCGCTTGCCCGCGATCTTCAGCGTGTCGTCCGAGCGGCCCTGGATGAACCAGAAGCCGTCGTCGTCCACGTAGGCCCAGTCGCCGTGCACCCAGACGCCGGGCCAGCGCGACCAGTAGGTCTCCTCGTAGCGCTCGGCGTCGCGCCAGAAACCCGCCGTCATCCCCGGCCACGACCGGGTGATCACCAGCTCGCCCACCTGCCCGCGCACCGGCCGGCCGTCCTCGCCGAAGCACTCGGCCGCCATGCCCGGGATGGGCCCGGCGAACGAGCAGGGCTTGATCGGCGCGATGGGGAAGCAGCCCAGGATGCCGCCGGAGATCTCCGTCCCGCCGGTGTAGTTGATGATCGGCAGGCGGGCCTTGCCGGCGTTCTCGAAGAGCCAGCGGTAGGGCTCGGGGTTCCAGGGCTCGCCGGTCGAGCCGATGATGCGCAGCGACGAGAGGTCGTGGGCGTGGACGTGCTCGGGGCCGTGGGGCATGAGCGCGCGGACGGCCGTGGGCGAGATCCCCATGACGCTGATCCGGTGGCGCTCGACCATGCTCCACAGGCGATCGGGCTTCGGGTAATCCTGCACGCCCTCGAAGACCACCGCCGTGGCGCCGTGGAACAGCGCGGCGGTGAACGCCATCGGGCCCATGAGCCAGCCGAGGTCGGTGAGCCAGAAGAGGCGGTCGCCCTCGCCGACGTCCATGCAGTAGCCGAAGTCGTGGGCGGTCTTGATGAGGAAGCCGCCGTGGGTGAGCACAGCGCCCTTCGGGCGGCCCGTCGTGCCGGAGGTGTAGATGATGAGGCACGGGCGATCGGCCTCGACCGGCAGCGCCGCCGCGCGGTCGCTCTGCCCGGCGACGGCCTCGTGCCACCAGCGGTCGCGCCCCGCCGTCCACGGCACCTCGCGGCCCAGGCGGCGGTAGACCAGCACGGTCTTCACCGACGGGCACTGGGCGACCGCCTCGTCGGCGGTCTCCTTCATCCTCACCACCTGGCCCCGGCGGTAGAAGCCGTCGGCGGTGATGAGCAGCTTCGCCTCGCAGTCGGACAGGCGCGAGACGATGGCGCCGGCGCCGAAGCCCGAGAAGCACGGCGTGTAGATGGCGCCGATCCTCACCACCGCCAGCGTGGCGATCGCCGCCTCCGGCGACATCGGCAGGAAGATGCCGATCCGGTCGCCCTCCACGATGCCGAGCGCCCTGAGCGCGTTGGCCAGGCGGTTCACCTCGGCGGCCAGCTCGGCGTACGTCAGCGTGCGCGACTGGCCGTCGTCGCCCTCCCAGACGATGGCGGGCTTGTCGCCCCGGCCGGCGTCGACGTGGCGGTCCACGCAGTTGTCGGTGAAGTTCAGCCGGCCGCCGGGGAACCAGGTCGGCCAGGCGACACCCCGCGAGCCGTCGAGCACGCGAGTGTACGGAGCCTTCCACCGCACGCCGAGGTCCTTCACCACCGCGTCCCAGTACCACTCGGGATCGGCGACGGAGCGGCGCTGGAGGTCCGCCAGCGTGGTGATGCCGTGGACGCGCATGAAGCGGGCGATGCGGGAGCGCTGGGCGACTTCGGGGCTGGGGCGCCAGACGATGCCGGAGGTCTCTGTAGTCATAGGCCAGCCCCTATGATAATGCTTCCGCCATGGGTGAAAACGTCCTCCTCACGCGCGACGGCGTCATCGCCACCGTGACCCTCAACCGCCCCGACCGCCGCAACTCGCTGAGCGACCCGATGCTCACCGAGCTGGGGGCGGCCTTCGCCGAGCTGCGGGACGATCTCAGCACGCGGGTCGTCGTCGTCACCGGCGCCCCGCCGGTGTTCTCGTCCGGCGCCGACGCCGGGCTCAAGAGCAGCATGTCGGCCGAGGAGCGCCGCAAGGCGTTCTCCGAGCGCAAGAGCCAGTTCCGCCGGCTGTTCGAGCGGGCCAACGCGATCCTCGAGAACCTCGAGCAGATCACCATCGCGTCCATCAACGGCCACGCGGTGGGGGGCGGCTGGGGGCTGACCCTGGCCTGCGACTTCCGCATCGCCGCGGCCGAGGCCCAGCTCTGGATTCCCGAGGTCGATCTCGGCGTGCCGCTGGGCGTGGCCTCCACCACGCGCTTCGTGCGGCTCGTCGGCCCGGCCCGCGCCAAGGAGATCATCATGGACTGCCGCCGCTTCAGCGCCGAGGAGGCGCGGCAGTGGGGCCTCGTGCACAAGGTGGTTCCGGGCGCCGAGCTGGCCAAAGCGGCGACCCAGTACGCGGAGTTCATGGCGGCCAAGCCGTTCCGGCCGCTGGCGGAGATGAAGGCGCGGATCAACGCCATCGCCCGCGCGGGCATCCCCGAGGTCAACGCCATGACCGAGGGCTTCCTGGAGCGCACCTGATGCTCGACGGCATCCGCGTCCTCGACCTCTCGCGGGTCATCGCCGGCCCCTACTGCGCCATGATGCTCGCCGACCTCGGCGCCGACGTCGTCAAGGTCGAGCGCCCGGGGCGTGGCGACGACATGCGCTACCTCGGTAACGGCAAGGACGGCATGAGCCTGGGGTTCGCCACCATCAACCGCAACAAGCGGGCGATCGCGGTGGACCTGCAGCACCCCGAGGGGCTGAAGATCACCCTGCAGCTGGCCGGGCGCGCCGACGTCGTCCTCGAGAACTTCGTGCCGGGCGTGGCCGAGCGCCTGGGCCTCGGGTACAAGGCCCTCAGCGCCACCAACCCGGCCGTCGTCTACGCCTCGGTGAGCGGGTACGGCCAGGACGGCCCCTACGCGCGCCGGCCCGGCTACAACACGATCGCCATGGGGATGAGCGGCCTCATGGCGCTGACCGGCCAGCCGGGCGACCCCCCGACGCGGCCCGGCGGCTCGATCTCGGACGTCGCCGCCTCGTACATCGCCTTCGGGGCGGTGTGCGCGGCGCTGGTGCAGCGCTTCCGGACCGGCCGTGGCCAGCACGTGGACGTGAGCCTGCTGGCGTCCAGCGTGGCGTTGCTCCCCGACCCTTCGGCGCACTACTTCTCGTCGGGCGTCGCGCCCAAGCGCGTGGGCAACCGCAACCCCAACGTCACGCCGGCCGAGGCGTTCCAGGCGAGCGACGGGTTCATCAACGTCGTGATCCTGAACCCCGAGCAGTACGAGAAGTTCTGCCGCGCGCTCGGCGACGAGGCGCTCGTCACCGAGCCGCGCTTCGCCACCAACGAGGCCCGCGTCGCCAACCATCCCGACTTCAAGGCGCGCGTGGAGGCGGCCCTGGCCAGGGCGACGGTCCACCAGTGGGTCGACCGCCTGATCGCGGCCGGCATCGCCGCCGGACCGATCTACGAGTTCGACCAGGTCTTCGAGGACGCTCAGGTCCGCCACATGGGCATGGTTCGAGAGGTCGAGCAGCCGGGCCTTGGCGCGGTGCGGATGCTCGGCTTCCCGTTCGCCGTGGGTGGTCGCCGGCCTCCGGTCAGGCGCCCGGCGCCGCGGCTCGGAGAGCACACCCGCGAGGTGCTGGGGGAACTCGACATTTCCGATAGCGAGATCGCCCGGTTGACCTCGATCGGCGCAGTCGGGGTTCAAGACTAGACTACTCGCTGTTTGTTTGGTATATCATCCGCCATGGACCTCCGCCGGCGGATGGAGCTCCTCACCGAGGCTGCCCTGCCCGATCGCGAGCAGGGCATGCCGCGCCACCGCCGCTCGGTCCCGATCGGTGGTCGCCCCCTCACCTCCATGGGTATCGCCCAGGCCCGGTTGCCGGGCGGGGAGTCGGTCAACCTCATGCGGGTCATGCAGACCAACGCCTGCTCGCTCTCCTGCGGCTACTGCCCCACCTACTGCGGCGGCAAGGTGCCGCGCGCCACGGTCAGCCCCGAGGAGATCGCCACCACCTTCATGGACGTCAACCGCCAGGGGCTGGCCCAGGGCCTGTTCCTCACCTCCGGCGTGCCGGGGCGGCCGACCCGCGCCACCGACCGCATGCTCGTGACGCTCGACCTGCTGCGCCGGCGCGAGGGTTTTCAGGGCTACATCCACGTCAAGCTCCTGCCCGGGGCCGAGACCGCGCAGGTCGAGGAGGCGGCGCGCCTCGCCACGCGGATCTCGGTGAACCTCGAGGGCCCGACCGACCGGCACGTCAGCGCCCTCGCGAAGGACAAGAGCCTGTCGGGCGATCTGCTCCCCAAGCTCGAGCTGGCCGGGCGGCTCTATCGCGAGGCGCGCGCGGAGGGCCGGCCAGGGCCGCGCGGCAGCACGACCACGCAGTTCGTCGTGGGCGCCGTCGGCGAGCGCGATCGCGAGGTGCTGGCGCTCGTCGCCCGGCTCGAGCGGGAACGGTTGCTGCACCACGCGCACTTCAGCGCGTTCCAGCCGGTCGTGGGCACACCGTTCGAGAGTTTCACGCCGACACCGGCGGCGCGGGAGTCGCGCCTCTACCAGGCCGAGCACCTGCTGAGAGACTACGGCTTCGCCTTCGACGAGCTGGCGTTCGAGGCCGACGGCAATCTCCCGCTGGACCACGATCCCAAGACCGCGTGGGCGCTGGCCCACCCCGAGCGCTTCCCGCTGGAGGTCACGCGGGCCCCGCTCGAATTGCTGGTGCGCGTGCCGGGCGTGGGCCCCAGGGCCGCGCGCACCCTCGTCCACGCCCGCCGGCGCGCTGCGCCGCGCGGCCCGACCGACCTCCGGCGCCTCGGCGTGGACACCGTGCGCGCCGGGTACTATCTCACCCTGCGGGGGCGCCGCCTGGCGACGGCCCCGGCCCCCCACCAGCTCCGGCTCTTCGCCCCCGGCGAGCACCTCACCCAGGCGCCATTCAGGACACCGGTGCCTCCCTGCGCGTATCGGTAGCTAAGCCAGGCTCGCGGGCACGCCACTGGCACCCGGTGGAAATCATGGACCGGCGCGCCTTCCTTGCTTTCGGCGGAATGGCGCTGCTGCCACGAGTTGGCGGCGCCGGTCCGCCCCCGCGGGTCATCGTCGCCGGCGCCGGGCTCGCCGGACTGGCCGCCGCCTGG
>DASWJN010000258.1:0-2208 GCA_036397135.1 Candidatus Methylomirabilota bacterium | reverse complement strand
AGTGCATCGAGGTGGCCTCCGGCAGCCGGTTCTCGACGATGACCCGCACGCGATCGCCCTGGTTGACCTCGATGGTCGGCCCGGGGCAGCTGCCGTTGTAGCCCCAGACGTCGAACGAGCGGCCGGGGACGAACTCGCGGCTAACGACCTCGGCGCGCAGCCGGAAGACCTTGACGTCGCCGTCGAGCTCGTACCCGAGCCTGGGAACGTCGGGGGTCTGGACGGGCAGCGGCGCGTCGATGCCGGCGGGCACCCCGGCGCCGCGACCCGGGGGCGCTGCGGCCCCCAGAAATCCGATGGCGGCGGCCACGCCGCCGCCGAGAAAACCCCTGCGATTGCTCTTCATGGAAGAAGCTCCGGAACCTGATTCAGTGAGAGAACGGCGGCCGACCGATGATCGACGCCGTTTGAAGACGATCGGCGCGGAATCAGGCGCGGAGAGGAACGTGCTCGAGCACCGGCGCGCTGTCGGGCGACGGGACCGCGGCCGAGATGCGCTGCGATTCGACGGCCAGCGGCCGCGGCAGCCGACCGCGGGCGGCGACCCGACCGCCGGCATCGCAGTGGGTCCGGCAGTCGGCGGCCTCCGACCCATGGCTGCCATCGGGCGCATCTTGGTGGCTCGCCCCGCCAACCCTATCCCGGCCGGCGCGCTCGGTGGCGTCACCGTGATGCGCGTGGTGACCGCGCGCGTGACCGTCAGTCGCTGCTGCGCTGCGGCCGCGCGGCTCACCGTCCCCACGGCTCTCCCCCTGGTCGCCCGCCGCCCGGCCGCGCCCGCCCGAATGACCTTCCAGGCAGCACGGATGCAGGCCGAGCAAGCAAGCAAGCTCGCCCGCCACCGGGGCGAGGGCGAAAAACGAAGCGAACGACCAGATCAGCAGGCGACGCGACATGATCGCGTGATTCTAGCAGTTGCTGGCGGGCGCTCCCTGGGGAAGGTCCATCGATCGCTCGCGCACGAATGCGCGGCTCGTAACGATCTATCAGGCGCGATGAGCGCCGCTCGCGCAGCTTCAGTCCAGCAGCCCGTGCTCGCGGAGCCATTCCTCGTTGAGCTTGGACAGGTAGCGCTCGCCGGAGTCGGGAAACAGCGTGACGATGAGGGCGGCGGCGGCCTCCGAGCCGGAGCCGCCAGCGTCGGCGCTTGACCCGCCGGCCCCGGCGCCGGACCTGCCGGGCCCGAATTCGCTCACGGGACCCCGCTTCGCTTCCTCCACCACCCGCTGCGCCACGACGCGGGCGCCCGCCGCCGCCGCGCCGCCCGACGAGCCGGTGAAGATCGCCTCCTTGCGGGCGAGCTCCATGGTGGCCTGATAGCCGGTCTTGTCGTCGATGGTGACGATCTCGTCGATGTAGTCCCACCAGACGGTGTCGGGCATGAAGTCCTCGCCGATGCCGTCGATCAGGTACTGGTGGATCTGGTCCTCCGGCGGCAGCTCGCCGTTCTCGAAGTAGTAGGTGTAGATGCTGCCGACGGTGTCGACGCCGACCACGCGCACCTGTGGGTTCTGTTCCTTGAGGTACTTGGCGACGCCGCTGATCGTGCCGCCGGTGCCGACGCCGGCCACCCAGTGGGTCACCTTGCCGTCGGTCTGGCGCCAGATCTCGGGGCCGGTGGAGTCGTAGTGCGCCTGCGGGTTGGCGGGGTTGTAGTACTGGTACGGCAGGTAGGCGCCCCGCTCATCGCGGATGCGCTCGGCGACCTTGTAGTAGGAGCGCGGATCGCTCGCCGGCACCTCGGTGGGGCAGAGGATCACCTCGACGCCGAAGGCCTTCAGCAGCGCGACCTTCTCCTTGGGCACCTTGTCGGGCGCCGTGCAGATCATCTTGTAGCCCTTCAGCGCCGCGACCATCGCCAGGCCCAGGCCCGTGTTGCCCGAGGTGGGCTCGACGATCGTGCCGCCGGGCTCCAGCAACCCGGCCCTTTCGCCGGCCTCGATCATCGCCGGGCCGATGCGGTCCTTGACGCTGCTGCCGGGGTTGAAGTACTCGACCTTCGCCGCGATCAGCGGCCCTTCCGGCCAGAAGCGACGCAGCGCGACCAGCGGCGTGTCGCCGAGCGTCTCGAGGATGTTCGCGTAGATCTCCATGGGCGCGCTGAGGATAGCAGGGTCCGATTCAGGCGCCTGCCCGATCAGACGCTCCGTGTAGCGGATCGACAGGTCCCGGGGCGGTTCAAGCCGTCGGGGGCCGGTTTTCATCGGG
>DASWJN010000257.1:0-1852 GCA_036397135.1 Candidatus Methylomirabilota bacterium | reverse complement strand
CGGAACTGGTAGCCCGGTCCGCCGGTGCCGGTGCCGGTCGGGTCGCCGCCCTGGGCCATGAAGCCCGGGATCACGCGGTGGAACGTGGTGCCGTCGTAGAAGCCGCTCCGCGCCAGGTTCACGAAGTTCTCCACCGTGAGCGGGGTGCGGTCGGCGTAGAGCTCGGCGACGATGTCGCCGCGCTCTGTCTTGAGCCGCGCGGCGTATTTCTTCGTGGTGTCGAGAGCGCCGGAGGGCGGCATCGGTCGGTCGGCCATCGTTTCTCCTGGGGGGAAATGCGGACCGATGCTACCGGATGCTCCCGAATTGGCGCTTGCCGCCGGCGGGTCCTACGGCAGCTCGCCGCGTCCGTATGCCGCCTTGAGCGCATCCCGCGCCGCGCCGCGACCGGCGTTCCACGCCTGCCACGCGTTGAGACCCGCATCCGATCGAAGCTCATCGAGCCGCCAGCCGAGCCGCTCCGCAAGGTACCGCGCGTTCGGACCGTCGAGGCGCGGAAGGACGCGGACGAGCGCCGGGATGGCATCGTCGCCCAGTGAGAGCACATAGGCGTCGTCGAGGCCGCTGAGGCCGTTCGGGGGGACGAGGGTCGGATCGAGGACGCGGGCGACGTTCTGCTCGGTGATGAAGCGGGCCGGCCCGATGAGGTTGAGGGCAAGGCCGATGGCGAGCGCGGCCGCGATCATGACGTGACCGAACCAGGGCACCCTGTTGGCGGCGACCTGCACGAGCAGGGCGAGCACCCCGACCCCGAGCAGGACGATCGTGGCAAGCACGTACAGCCGCAGCTCGGTCCAGCCGAACGCCTCCTGGTAGAGGCGAAGTCGCAGCGCTGCCGAGGCGAGGACGACGCCCGTGAGCAGCACGAGGCCAATGGCGGCGCCGAGGAGGAGGCGCGTGCGCGCTCGGGAAAGACGCTCGACGCCGATGACGATGCCACCGGCCAGTACGGCCACGACCACCAGCTCGAAGAAGCCTCGACGCGCGTACTCGGCGTACGTCAGGCCCGTCGCCTCGAGCGTGTCCAGGCCACCGAACAGGTACGCGGCCTGGAGCGCGACGAAGAGCACGAAGACCGCCTCCACGGCGAGGAGCACGGTCAACGCCTCGGTGGTGCCCACCCGCCATCCCGGTTCCGGCGGCGGCGCCGTCGCCGGGTCGCGGTGCTCGGTTGCGGCGAAAGCGAGCCCGCCCGCCGCCACCCATGCGATCGCTGCCGCAACCAGGGCTCGGCCCGGCAGGTCGCCGAGGTCGAGATCGAGCCCAAAGACATCCTCGATCACTGTGGCGAAGACGGCGTCGGCGGCCGAGAACAGCGCGACGAAGATGAGCACGATCGGTACCGCCACCGCGAGGCCGCGCAGGACGGGCAAGGCGGGCCTCCCCCGACGGGCCACTGAGGCAGTGGGCGGCAACGCGTCACGGGCCCCGGCGGTGGCGCGCACCGCTCCGGCCAGCGCCCACCCGATCGCGCGCATCCCGATCCCGACCAGGCCCGCGAAGGATCGCTCCACGACACGCAGCCCTCCGAACGCGGCCAGGGCCGCGCCGGCCAGGGCAAGGGACGTCAGCAGGTCGAGGGCCACGATGGTCGGATCGGCCCGGATGGCGGCAAACGCGGCGAAGCAGACTGCGGCAGGCGCAAGCCAGGCATCGACCTGGCGGAGCCGCGGAGTACGGCGACGCACGGTCCATCCGCCGAGGAGGAGCAGGCCGATGGCGAGTGGGTAGTTGATCCCGAGGCCCACGCCGAAGAAGAGCAGTTGACCAGCGGCGCCAAGTGCCGCGGCCACGGCCAGGACGCGGCCGGCCCGGGGGATGTCCACGCGCCGAGCGACCGCCTCCGCCGCCG
>DASWJN010000256.1:0-45868 GCA_036397135.1 Candidatus Methylomirabilota bacterium | reverse complement strand
GCGCGCATCGGGTTCGTCTTCCAGAGCTTCAACCTGGTGCCCGTGCTGACGGCGTTCGAGAACGTCGAGTATCCGCTGGTGATGGTGCAGGAGCGGCCCGCGCGCGAGCGGCGCGCCCGGGTGCTCGAGCTCCTCGGCGCTGTCGGGATGGCCGACCAGCGGGATAAGCGCCCCGAGCAGCTCTCCGGCGGTCAGAAGCAGCGGGTGGCCATCGCTCGCGCGCTCGTCACGCGCCCCGAGCTGGTGCTGGCGGACGAGCCGACGGCGAACCTCGACAGCGAGACTGCCTACACGATCATCGCGCTCATGAAGAAGATGCGCGACGAGGTCGGCACCACCTTCCTCTTCGCGACACATGACACGCGGATCATCGGGGCGGCCGAGATCGTCCATACCCTCGAGGATGGGCGGCTCACAGGCCGCCGGGAGCAGCGCGGCTGATGGGGAACGTGGTCAAGATCGCCGTCCGCAACTTGCTCCGCTACACGCGGCGTAGCCTGCTCACCGTCTCGCTGATCGCCTTCGGCGTCGTCTTCGTGCTGGTCTTCGTCGCCATGACGGGCTCCTTCAAGGAGGCCATCGTGGCATCGATCACCGACTCCTACCTGGGTCACTTGCAGGTCCACCGGCGGGGGTATGTAGCTTCGATCGAGACGCTCCCGCTCAACCTGAACGTCGAGCCGGCCCAGCTCGCCAAGATCCAGGAGGCGCTGCATAGCATGCCCGACGTGGCGGGCGCCTCGGAACGCATCAAGTTCAACGCCATGTTCAGCAACTTTACCGAAACGACGGGGCTTCGGGTCACCGCGGTGTACCCGGACCGGGAGTTCGCCGTCTGCCCGAAGCTGCCCACGCGCGTCCTCCAGGGTGACCGGACCGCGGCGGCCCTGGCGCGCGGGAAGATCCTGGTCCCCGACCTGCTCGCCCGCGGCATGGGCATCAAGGTCGGTGATACCGTCGTCGTGGTGGCGACCAACAAGGACGGATCCGTCAACGGCAAGACCCTGCTGGTCAGCGGGATCCTCGAGAGCGCCACCGGCCCCGGCGGGCGCGACGGTTACATCCACTTCGAGGATGCGATGGAGATTCTGAGGATCCAGGGCAAGGAGGCGACCGAGGTGGCTATCGGGCTCCGGGACTTCGGCCAGATCGAGCGGGTGGCCGTGGCCCTTCGCGAGCGGCTGGAGGGCGGCAGCGCCGGTCGGGCGCCATTCGAAGTCCACACGTGGGCGCAGCTCTCCCCCTTCGCGAGCATCGCGACCCTCATCGATATGATGGCGCTCTTCATGAAGCTGATGCTCATCGCGATCGTGCTGATCAGCGTGCTCAACGTGATGATCATGGCGGTGTACGAGCGGGTGCGGGAGATCGGGACGATCGCCGCGATCGGCACGCTCCCTGGCCGGATCCTGTCGCTCTTCCTCGTCGAGGGCGTCCTCCTCGGCGTGGCGGGCGCCGCGGCGGGCGTGCTGGCCGGCGCCGGCATCATCGTGGCCCTGAACGTCTGGAAGGTCTCGGTCACCTTCGGCGGCGCGCGCCAGCTGTTCGTGCTCAGTCCCCGCATCGACCCGGTCGAGGTCGGGCTGGCCTCCCTGATGGTCATCGTGGTCTCGGTCCTGGCCAGCGTCCAGCCGGCCATCCGGGCGTCCCGGATGGAGCCGATCGACGCGCTCCGGCACGTGTGAACCATGAGGAAGATCCCGCTGGTCGCGATCGCCGTCCTCCTCGCCGCCGCGCCGGCCGCCGCGCTGGACGGGACCGAGATCTTGAAGAAGGTCGATGCGAACCTGCAGCCGGAGTCGTTCGAGTCCTACCGGAAGCTCATCAACGTCGAGCCCGGCGGGGCGCGACGGGAGTACCTGCTCTGGACCCTCAAGAAGGGGGACGACAAGATCGCCTCCCTGTTCCTGGAGCCCGCCAGCGAGAAGGGCCGGGCGACCCTGCGGCTCGGCGACAACATGTGGCTCTACATCCCGGGGGTGGGCAAGCCGATCCGGATCACGAGCCTCCAGTCGGTCATCGGCGGCGTCTTCAACAATGCCGACATCATGCAGCTCGATTACCACGTCGAGTACGACGTCCGCACCGTCGAGGAGCAGGGCGGGGAGTACCTCCTGGACCTGAAGGCCAAGAGCACGACGGTGGCCTACGACCAGTTGAAGATGTGGGTGGATCGGAAGACGGTGCTGCCGACCCGCATCGAGTGTTATGCCGCCACCGGGCTCCTGATCAAGACCCTCTACTTCAAGGAGCCGAAGGCGTTCGACGACGGCCGGCTCCGGCCCGCGATCCTCGAGACCGACAGCCCACTGTACAAGGGCTACCGGTCCTACATGGTCTACGCCCGCATCAAGAAGCGGGTGGTCCCGGACGAGGTCTTCACGCTGGACTTCCTGCCCCGGCTCGAGACGATGCGATGAAGGCGGCGCCCGGGGCAGCGGCAGCCTTCCTGCTCTGGGCCCTCCTCGTACCCGCCGGCGCGCCCCGGGCGCAGGGCAAGGACGACATCCGACTGGAAGACATCGAGAAGGAGATCGCGCAGAAGGTCGAGCGCCCCTACAGCCTGGGCGGGTTTTTCGAGTTCCAGCCGACGCTGTTCGGCCTCGACCGGGACGCCGCCTTCTACCGGCTCCGGTTCCTCGATGAGGACGAGGGCGCCACCGCCGCGCAGTACGACCTCAGGCTCCGGCTGGAGGGCTCCTACCGGAAGGACATCTTCTCGCTCTTCGTGCGGGCGGACGCGCTGACCACCCAGGGCGACCTCGACAGCGAGTCCCGTCTCGAGCTGCTCGAGGGGTTCGCGTCGCTGAAGCCTGCTCCCGGACTGGCCCTGGACGCGGGCAAGAAGGTCGTCAAGTGGGGTAAGGGCTACGCGTGGAACCCCGTGGCCTTCGTCGATCGGCCGAAGAACCCCGAGGATCCCGAGCTCGCCCTGGAGGGCTTCTATCTCCTGGCCGGCGAGGCCATCCGGAGCTTTGGCGGGCCGCTCAGGACCGCGTCTTTCACCGCCGTCGCCCTCCCCGTCGACAAGGACGTGAACGAGGAGTTCGGGGAGGCCGATCACCTGAACGTCGCCGCCAAGCTCTATCTCCTCCTCTTCGACACCGACCTCGACGCCATGGTCTTCACCGGCGGCAGCCGCACCACCAGGTTCGGAGTCGACTTCGCCCGGAACATCACCACCAACTTCGAGGTGCACGGCGAATGGGCGCTGATCACGGATTTCGAGCAGGCGCCCGTCAACGAGCGGGGGCAAGCGGTCCGCAGGGTGAAGGACGTCATGAGCTATCTGGTGGGGGTCCGGTACCTCACCGAGCGGGAGACGACCTTCATTGTGGAGTACTACCGGAACGGCACCGGCTTCACGGGCGAGCAGATGGAGGACTTCTTCCGGTTCGTGGAGACGAGCGATACCACCTTTCGGAGCACCGGGAACCCCACGGGGATCCGGCGCGCGATCACGCTCTCCGAAGGGGCCTACGGGCGGCCGAACCCCATGCGAAGCTACCTCTACGCGCGCGCCAGCCAGAAGGAGCCCTTTGACATCCTCTACTTCACACCCGCACTGACGACCATCGTCAACGTGGTGGACCGCAGTTTCGTCGTCATCCCGGAGCTCACGTACAGCCCACGGACGAACCTTGAGCTGCGGCTCCGCGGCGTGGCACTGGTGGGCGAGGAACGCACGGAATTCGGCGAGAAGCAAAACGACTATCGGCTGGAGCTGCGGGTGCGGTACTACTTCTGACCGCTCTTCGGACCGCGGTGCGGACTCCTGCCATCTCGCGGGGTCGGCACAAGGAGGACTCGGACGATGCGCGACTGGATCATGATGCTGAGCTTCCTGACGATGGCACTCATTCCGGCGCCTGGCCTGGCGCAAGAGCGCCCGTGGGACTGGGGGCCGGGAATGCATCCCTGGTGGTGGATGTGGGGTGCCGGAGGAGCCGTGATGATGCTCATGATGCTGGTGTTCTGGGGGCTGGTGATCGCTGGCCTGGTCTTCGGTATCCGGTGGCTCGTCCGGCAAGGACGGGACGAGCGCGCGGACCGCGCGCTCGACATCCTGCGCGAGCGCTACGCGCGTGGCGAGATCAACAAGGAGGAGTTCGATGCCAGGCACCGGGACCTGGGCGGCCGGGCGGCGTGAGGCCCGCGTGGTCGCCATCGAGGCCCATGGCCTGACCCGGCGCTACGGTCTCCTGCTCGCCGTCGACCACGTGAGCTTCACGGTCCGGTCGGGCGAGATCTTCGGCTTCCTCGGGCCCAACGGCGCCGGCAAGAGCACGACGGTGAGGATGTTGACGGGGTACCTTGCGCCGACCGAGGGGACCGCGCTCCTGGACGGCCACGACATCGTGACGGATGGGCTCGCCGCGCGCCAGCGCCTCGGGGTCGTCCCGGAGGAGGCGAGCGTCTATCAGGACCTCACGGTCTGGCAGAACGTCATGCTGATGGCAGAGCTCTATGGAGTGCCCCGCGCCCGGCGCACGCGTCACGGCAGCGAGCTCCTCGTGGTCTTCGGCCTCGACGCGCGAAGAGCCGACAAGGGGCGCAGCCTGTCGAAGGGACTGCGGCAGCGCCTGATGCTCTGCATGGCGCTGGGGGCTTCAACATCAGGCGGGAGAACTCCCGCGCGCTCTACGGCGACGGGCGACAGCGGGATACCCACGTCTCAGTCAGGGGGGAGCTCGCTCGATACGCATCGATCCTCTTCGACCGGACGTGGGATCATCCAGAGCATCCCTCTGACGGCGTGGAAGTCATCGCTGGAAACCTGTCCGAGTTCGATCCCCTGCGGGCGCCGACTCTCGCGTGTCTCATCTGGAAGGACATCGCGTGCTTCTACGGCCGGCTCATTGGACGTTCCGCTCGCCACGTCTACCTCACCACTCCGTACTTCTGTCCGGGTAGTATCGTTCATCGGGCCGCGCGGCAAGCCGCCAAGCGCGGGGTTGACGTGCGGCTGCTGGTGCCTCGAGACAGCGATCCCCCTTTCGTCGGCTGGTTGACACGTTCTGGCTATACATCGCTGATGGGCGATGGCGTTCGAGTCTACGAGTATCTCCCTCCTCCGCGAGGAAGGCTCCATGCGAAAACCGCGGTGATCGACGACGAATGGTGCGTCGTCGGATCGCCCAACCTGGACCATCTGAGCCTCTTTGTGAATCATGAGCTGGTCCTGCTGGCCCGGGGCCGCCCGCTGGGAGACGCATTGCGCGATCAGTTCTTCCGCGATCTGGCGGATGCGGCAGAAGTTCAGCTCTCGGTGTGGGCCGAACGCGGCTGGGCCGAGCGCGGCGTGGAAGCTATCGGATGGGCGGCGCGGAAGTTCTTCTAAGCGGACGATCATGATGAAGGCTCGCCTTCGTTGGCAACGCCCGGTCTTGCTCGCCCTGCTGGGGCTCGCCGCGCTCGGCGCTCTCATGTTCGGTCTTCGGACGTATCGCTCGTTCATCCTGCTACGCTCGGCGTATGCAGTGGGAGCGCCCGAGGTCAGTAGCGTCCGGCCTTGGATGACGTTGGGCTACGTCGCGGGGACCTATCGCGTGTCCGAGGCGGCACTGGCCCAGCGCCTTGGGCTGCCAGGCGACATCGATCCCGCGACGACGTTGATATCCATTGCTCGCGCGCGGGGGCTGTCGCCCTTCAACCATGTCCGTGAGGTCCAGGAAGCGGTCTCGGAGCTGCGCCGCCTCTCCGCGGTCTCCTCTGAGGAGCCGGTGAGCTCCCAGGACTCGCTCGGGAGCGAGTTCCTCGCCGCGCTACTCGTGTACGGGTATCCGGTGCTTGGGCTAACGCTGTTCCTCGGCGCGCTCGGCTTGCATCTCCCATCGGCGCTTGCGATGGTGGTGGCCGGGTCCCTGGCCGCCCAGGGGCGGATGAGCTGGTTGGCAGCCAGTGCGGTCGGGGTGAGCGGGTCGGTGGTCGGCGACCTGGCCGGCTATAGTCTTGGGCGGATGCTCAGCCAGGAGTTCCTCGAGCGGCGAGGTCAGTGGATCGGGCTCACGCCCGAGCGCCGCACTCGCATCGGCCGCCTGTTCGAGCGATGGGGTGCGCTGACCGTGGTTCTCAGCCGTTCCCTCCTGTCGTTTCTCAGCCCCGCCGTGAACGTCCTGGCCGGCGCCGGCCGCTATTCGCTGCACCGCTTCCTGCCGCTGGACGTGGCGGGACGAGTGATCTGGACCTCGGCCTATCTGGGCCTCGGATACAGCCTCGGCGTGGGCATCGAAGCGGCGGCCGACTTCCTGAGCAGCTTGAGTGGGCTGCTGATCTCACTCGCCGTGCTGGCCGGACTCGGGTTGTTGGTCAGCCGCAATCACGCGTCGCTCCGGGCCGCTCGGGCTCCCTCCGGACAATGCTGACCTGCATCGTTCGCCCGGGTAGCCCAGCGTGCCTCATCGCCGTGGTGCTTGTCTTCGGGAGGATGATCCCGGCGCGGCTGCAGAGACGATCGCCGAGCTCTTCGGGCGCGTCCATCGCTCGGTCGTCGTGGTCCGGTCGCTCGAGATGGACGTGCCCGCGGAAGAAGGACTGTGCCTGGTCGAGATCGCCGGGCGCCGCGGACTCCATCCGAGCTGTGCGTTGGCGGTCGCCGATGGGCTCCACGTGGCGACGGAGACGCCGGCAGTCGTCGGTGCCCGCCAGAACGCGCTCCGCCTGCTACTCGCCCGCTACCGGCCGGGCGCCGGGCGGCCGGACAACGAGTTGCTCGCGCTGGCCGATCGCCATGGCGTCGCGCCGCCGCCCGCGAGCGATGGCCCCCGGTGGCCCGTCGACGAATCGAATCCGTTCATCCGGGTCGACCGCGAGGCGTGCATCCACTGCTGGCGCTGCGTCCGGGCGTGCTCGCACCTGAACGGCGTCACCGCCATCGGGATCTTCGGGCGGGGGCAGGAGGCGCACATCGGCTTCGGCGCCGACGGCCGGATGCAGGACAGCACGTGTGAGTTCTGCGGGATGTGCGAAGCGGTGTGTCCGACCGACGCGCTCCTCGCGCGCGACGCCGTCCCGACACCACGAGCAGAAGACGCGCGGATCGCGAACACGGTATGCAGCTACTGCGGCGTCGGCTGTCGTCTCGATCTCACGGTCGCGGGCGGGCGCATCGCGAGGACAGGGCCGGACTGGGAGGCGCCCGCCAAACACGGGCTCCTGTGCGTCAAGGGCCGCTTCGGCTGGCCCTACGTCCACCATCGCGATCGCCTGACGCGGCCGCGCGTGCGGCGGGCGCTGCTCGGGGGCGACGGGCAGGAGTGGGTCGACACGGACTGGGAGACGGCGCTCGATCTGGTCGCACGGCGCCTCACGGATCTTGCCCGCCGTCACGGCGCTGACGCCCTCGGCTTCCTCGCCTCGGCCAAGTGCACGAACGAGGAGAACTACCGGGTCCAGAAGCTCGCCCGCCAGGCCTTCAGCACCAACAACGTCCGATCACTGTGCGCGGCTGTGCCACGCGCCCACCGTGGTGGCACTGACTGATGCCCTGGGCTCGGGTGCGATGACCAACTCCATGGACGACATCGTGGCCGAGGCGCGGGCGGTCTTCGTGATCGGCTCGAACACGACGGAACAGCATCCGGTGTTCGGCATGCGCCTCCGCGCGGCGGCCCGCCAGCGGGGGCTCCCGATCATCGTGGCGGACCTGCGGCGGATTCCCCTGGCGGAGGTCGCGACCCTGCACCTGCCCCTGCGGCCGGGAACCGACATCGCGCTGCTGAACGCCCTCGCCCACGTCCTCGTCACCAACGGCTGGGTCGACCGGGAGTTCGTGGCCCGCCACACCGAGGGCATCGCCGCTTTCGAGGATAGCGTGCGCGGGGCGACGCCCGAATGGGCGGCCGGCGTCACCGGCGTGCCGGCCGGGGACATCCGGCGCACCGCCGGGCTCCTGTGGCGCCATCGGCCCGGGGCGTTGCTCTTCGCCATGGGCATCACCCAGCACACGTGCGGTACGGCCAAGGCGTACGCCTGCACAAATCTACAATTGCTGCTCGGCAACCTCGGCCTGCCGGGATCGGGGATCAACCCGACCAAGACGGCGCTTACCGTCAAGCGACTGGATCCCCCGTACCGGCTCGTCCTCACCGGCACGCCGATGGAGAACCGGCTCGACGAGCTCGCGTCAATCGTGGAGTGGGTGGACGACCTCGCGCTGGAGCCGAAATGGCGGCTGGCGCCGTGGCACACCACGCCAGTGGACGGGAAGACGGAGGTCGGGGGCGCCCGGAACCTCGATACGCTGCGGACCCGGCTCGCGGGCTGCATGGTCCGGCGCGTCCGCGCCGAGGTGCTGTCCCAGCTGCCGGCGCGGACGGACACCCGGGTCCCGGTCGGCTCTGGAGTCTTTCGCAGGGACATGCGGCGCGCGTCGCCAGGGGTTTCCGGGCCGACGACCTTGCACGTCGAGCACATTCTCAAGGAAGCGCGCCTTCGGACGCCGGCGACCGCCGCTCAGGACGTCGCCGGCTCGACCTCGAGCACGTCGACGCAGGCCGGCGACGTCCCGCGCAGGAGGCGGTCGACGTTGCCGTGCGAATGGTCGATCCGCACCCGCCACTCGCGGGTGCCCCCGGCGGCGAGCACGAGATCCCGGGGGCTCCCGGTGAAGCTGCCGCCGTCCCAGACGACGCGGTAGCGCCGCACCCGGACGGCAGCGGGGCCGCCGTTGCGGAAGATCAGCACCGCGCTCGCGTAGTCCACGCTCTCCAGCGACGGCGTGACGCCGACGACCTCGGCGTGCACGGCCGCGTCGATCACGCGAGCCGGACCGTGGTCTGGCCGTCGGGGATGATCCCGAAGAACACGTGGCTGGGCGGCGCCAGGTCGAGGCGCGCCACGGCGTCGGGAACGCTGCCGTGGCGCTGGCCCGGGTTGGTGGTGTGGTCGAAGCGCAGCACGCCCTCGCCGTCCATCAGGTCGAGGGCCTTCGGGGCGTTGGCGGCGGCGACGGCGTCCCAGCGGGGGAGGAACTCGGCCAGGCTCCAGCCGGCGACGGTGGCCTCCGGCACGCCGAGGTTGTGGGCCCACAGGCGCCGGCGGAACGCGGTGACGAGCGGGGCGTCGCCGATGGAGACGTTCAGCTCGGAATCGAGCTCGAAGCTGCGCACGTTGGCGTTGGCGGAGCCGATGGTCATCCAGCGGTCGTCGATCATGAGGAACTTCGAGTGCACCGCGCGGTGGACCATGGTGTAGAAGCGGGCCCGCGCGCCCAGCCCGGCCTGGATGGTCTCGAAGGTCTCGAACTGCAGGTGGTCGCCGTGCGCCGTGATGGGGTTGGTCCCGTCGTCGTCGGCCGCCGACGCCACGACCACCATGATGACGACCAGGTTCGTCTGGGCCCGCCCCTGCCGCACGATCCAGTCCGCCAGCCGCGTGCTGCGGAAGTACTGGTTCTCGAGGTACAGGTACTGGCTGGCCGTCTCGATCGCGCGGCGGTAGACCTCGGCGACGTCGTCGCGCTGGGTCGCGTAGGGGTCGAAGGCGGAGTCGGTGGAGACGGTCCGGATCATCTGCACCCGGTGCGGCTTCTTGGCCGGCGTGTCGTCGGTGGGGCCGAGCGGCGGGGTGGCGAGCGTCTCGTGGGGAGCCCACCCGGCCAGGGCCGCCCGGGTCGACCCCGCCTTCTCCCGGTTCCAGCGCATCACGAACTCCCGCTCGAGGTCGCGGGTGATGGGCCCCTCCAGCATCACGTGGAGATCGTGCCACGTCACCAGCCCGGCGTAGCTCCACCGGGCCGGGGTCTTGCGCGTCTCGATGTCGAGGCCGCCGCAGAAGGCGAACGTCTCGTCGCCGCGCCGGGCCACCATGAATTTCTGGTGGTGGCTGGCGATGAAGATGTCGCGCCCGCCCTGGCCGGCGGCGAGGCTGCGCAGGCGGCCCACGTGGGCGGGATGGAGCGAGACGATGTATTTGTAGTTGTCCCGCTCGGCCAGCGGCATCGCCCCGATGATGGCGTCCAGCGGGGTGAGGCACTTGCTCTGCAGCGCCCGGTCCATCCCGGAGATCGGGTCGAAGTCGTTGATGATGATCCGTATCTTCACGCCGGCGCCGGCCATCCGGGCGAACAGCGCGCCCCACGTCGTGGCCCCCAGGTGTCCCCCCGCGGTGAGAGGCGTGGCCGGCTCGAAGAACCATGCCGACAGATAGACGACGTCGCCGGCGCCGAGCGACTTCACGATCGTCTCCATCCGGTCCAGCGGCTCGGTGAGGTCGACGTCGGGCCCGGCGCCGCCCGACGAGCGCCCGTTGATGAGCGGCCGCACGAGGCCGAGCGTGGCCGGCTGGATGTAGCGCAGGTAGTCGTCGCTCGCCACCCCCGCCAGGAACTGGGGGTCGGTGCCGGTTGCCCCCGGCGCCGGCTCCACCATCACGGTGGCGACGACGGTCTTGCGGACGGCGGGGTCGGCGCCGAAGACCAGCTCGACGGTGACGGGCGTCGCCACGCTCACGTTGTTCGGGCCCACGAACTTGAGGCGGGCGGGCCGGCCGCTGCCGTTGATGACGCGGGCGTTGACGATCGCCCCGGGCGGCATCGGCGAGGTCACCCGCACGTCGTCGGGGACGATGGGCACCGCGAAGTCGGTGACCGTGCCCGCGGGGACGGGGCCGAGCGCCGGCGCGGTGAGCTCGCGGATCGTCAGGGTGTGCTCCTCGCACAGGTTGACGAGGTCCTCGGGGCGCAGCAGCGTCCGGTCGAGCTGGCCGGCGCCGCGAAAGATCGGGTGGTCGGGCCGATAGCGCGCGGTGATCTGCACCACCTGGGCCCGCGTGCCCGCCCCGGCGGCCAGCGTGCCGGCCGCGTAACGGGCCCCCGTGACCGCCCCCAGGTTGTTCACGCTGCCCGGCGGGAAGCGCAGCTCGTAGACGGCCGACTCGTCGCCGCGGATCGCGAAGTCGATGCGCTCCGTCTCGAAGAACGCCTCGCCCGGGCGCGGCGTGACGGCCAGGGGCTTGACCCGGACGCGCGAGAGCTCGAGGAAGTCCACGTCGAACCCGACCTTGAAGACCACCGGCTCCTTCAGCGTCCCCGGCGCGTCCACGGTGTAGGTGCCGGGGTGCGCCGTGCTGAAGAACACGCCCACCACGTTCTCGGCGCGCTCCTTCATGGGGATGAACCGGTTCTCCCGGAACCGCACCGTGCGGGTGTGGGGCACGAGCACGGCGCCGTCGACGCGGGCCGCGATCGCCGCGGCGGTGAGCGGCGCGGCGGCGGCGGGCAGCTCCACCGTCAGCGTCTTCACCGCGTCGCCGGAGCGCGAGATCCCGCTGGACCGTGCGTGGACGAAGGCGAAGAGGCGGGCGAACTGCCCCACGTAGATCTCGCTGGGGCGGCCCAGCGCGATCGTGGTGTACAGGTCGCCGGTGAGGTACGACGCCTCCTGCTCGGTGGGGGCGCGCTCGCGGGTCTTGCCGGCGATGATCAGTCCGAACAGGGGCGGTCCGAAGGGGGGAAGCCACGAGTCCTTGTTCAGGAAGCTCGACAGCACTCGGCCCCACGCCACCGGGATGTGCTGCGACCAGAGCTGCTCGAGGTTCAAGCCGAACCACGTGCTCACGGTCTGCCGGATGTTCTCGAAGGGGGACATGGTGATCGTGACCGTGTCGCCGGGGGCGGCGATGTCGAAGAAATCGGCGTCGAGTGCGAATCGCAGGGTGATGCGGCGGGCCGCCTCGTCCAGGGCGTCGATGAAGTTGAGCGCGTCGCGCTCGCCGCGCTCCACGGTCACCCGGCGGTCCCGGGCGAACTCGCGCACCAGCGCGGGGTCGGGCGTCCCCGCCAGGGTGACGGTCTTGCGGTCGGCGCCGAGCTGCCCGTCGACCTTCTTCTCGCCCTCGGCGCCGCCGAGGCCCCAGGCGGCGGCGGCGAACAGGCTGTCGAGGCCGCCGAGGCTGATGTGGCGGGCGACGGACGACCCCTTGTTGGACAGCGGCGTGAAGGCGAACCCGAGATGGACCAGCCAGGGGATCGGCAGGCTCAGGAAGAACGGTCCCCAGATCGCGGCCTGCCACACGTGACGCAGCTCGTGCTGCTGGAGCGCCTCCAGGCGGGTGAGCTCCACGCTGGGGTCGGCCGGCACGAGCACCGTCCCTCCGGCGAGGCGCCCATCGCGGGCCTCCCGGCCGGAGGGCTCGACGATCTGCACCTCCACCCGGCCCAGGCTGAAGCCCTCCACCGACTGCGTCAGGACGACGTCGGAGCCGCTCACGCGCTCGACCTCGGCCACCGTCTCTTCCTGCCCCGGAAGGCCGGCGATGTTCAGGGTGTCGGCGATGTGCAGGATGGCCCCGGCTGTGTAGGGAGCCGGGTCCGTCATGGTCAGCGTGCGGCGCACGTCGGGCGCGGTCACTTCCCGGCGCCGCGTCGAGGCGTCGGCGGCGAAGTGCCCCACGGCGAGCCCGGTGGCGTGGCTCGCGGGAAGCGGCGCGTCGAGGACGGCGAGGTCGGCCGGGGCGGTGGCGATCGCCCTCACCGCGGACCGCTCGGGCGCGGCCACCGTTCGCACTCTCACGACGGCGCCGGTCGCGACCTCGTCCCCCTCGGGCGCCGGAATGACCACGCGGTCGCCGGCCGCCGCCACCGTCTCGGCGTCGTGCGTGCGCACGACGGTCAGCGGATGCACTTCCACGGCGACGCCGGCCGCGAACGCCGGCAAGGCGAGGGGCTCGGCGAGCGCGATCCGGTTTCCGCCGGTCACCGAGGCGACGACGGCGACGCCCTCCGTCCGCGGCGCCGTGGTCGTGCGCACGCGCACCGGCTCGGCCGCCCGGAGGCGGTCGGCGTCCCCGGGCGCGGTCACGACCGTCCGCCCATCGCCGCCGTCCATGGTGCCGGCGGCCCGCCCGGAAGTGTCGGCGGTCAGCACGTCGAGCTTCACGGCGACACCCCGGAGCTCGGCCGGCAGGGGATCGACGGAGACCTGGAGCCGGAAGTCGAGGACGATGCGGCGCTCCTTCCCCGCCGCCGCCGAGAGCTCCAGGCCGTCGAGCCGTCGCAGCGGCTTGTCGGCCAGCGCGGCCCGGGCCCGGATGCCGCCGAGCCCGACGCGGGAGCGCGCGCCGCCGGGGCCGCCGGCGGCGGCTTGATCCAGCGCCGAGGTCCCCGTCGGCAGGAGCGTCACCACCTCGAGCCCGACGTACGGGCCGCGGGCGGCGTCCAGCGGCGGCGTGATCACCAGGTCGCGCGACGCCCGGCCGCGGACGACCTGGCAGGCGAGGTAGGTGTCGCCGCGCTGCAGGCGCAGGAACTCGGAGCCGGCGAAGCCGGCGTTCGTCTCGCCGGCCTTCATCCGCAGCACGTCCAGCTCGACGGGGAACTGCAGGGGGCGGGCGCGGTGGGGCGCCCGCATCGGGAGCAGCTCCTTCACGATGAGCCGCTTGCTCGGGAACCCATCGCGGACGTGGCGCGGCAGGTGAATCGTGTCGCCCCGCACGAAGGCGATGCTCTGGCCGAGCGCCTCCCCGCCGTGCTGCAGCCACGCGAACGAGGGATCGAGGCGCGTGACCTCGACGGGCTGGCCGACGTACGGGTCGGGCAGGAGCGGGGTCCGGAGGTGGATCGTCGTCCCCGTCACGACGTCGACGGTACGGATCTCGTCCAGGCCGCCGCCGCCGCGGTCGACGGCGACGGCGGCGGATCCCGGGAGGCCGTCGGCGATGGCGGTGGCGTCCGCGGGATCCCATACGGCGTTGTCGATCTGGTCCGCCGTGGCGCCGACGGCGCGGGCGGCCACCGTGCCCCGGAGCCGGGCCCGGGGGTTGCGCACGAGGAAGGCGTCGGAGGCCGCGGGCGCCGTGGCGGTCAGGAAGCCCGATACGCCGGGGGCGACGACCAGCTCGCGGGTGCGCTGGTCGGCGATGTCCCAGTCGCCGGGACGCGCCCAGATCACGTTGCCGAAGACCCACAGCGTGTCCTGGCCGATGATGCTGCGCCAGAACCCGTTCAACAGGAGGGCCCCGGTCATCATGCGGTAGGAGCCGACCGGCCCGGTGACGTTGAAGATGCTGTACTTCCAGTACCAGTCGAGGCCCGGCCCGAACAGCCCGACGAAGAACCGGATCGGGTCGAAGGCGATGTTCAGCATCTCCATCTGCAGCGCGACGCTGTTCGTCTGCGCGCCCCACAGGAACGCGGACAGCAGCGACCAGACGACGCCCAGCCAGTTGTGTCCGGTCGGATCGGTGAAGTTCACCGGGTCGCCGGCGCACCAGGCGTACGCGGTCCGCTCGGTGATCGACCGGCCGGTTCCACCCGGCAGCCGGTCGAGCGCCGCGCGCAGCTCGCGGGGGACGAGCTCCGCGGGATCGATGCCGCACCACGTGTCGGGCGTCACGAACTGGCCGAGGGCGGGATCGAGCCACCGCGTCCCGGCGTGCACGAGCCCCGTGAGGGGATCGCCGAAGAGGCTGGCCAGCCCGGGGACGCCGTCCTCCACGGCGCCGCCGAAGGGATCGTCGCCGTCGACGTCGCGCATGGCGCCGGCCGCGTCCCCGATCCCGGCCAGCAGCCCCGCGTGGATCCGGTGATAGCTCTGCGCGAGCCGGCCCTCGACGACCCGGCCCACGCACTGCGGCCCCACCCACACGTACGACGCGGTGACGCGCCCGGCGCCATCGCTCTCCGCCAGCCGGTGCCCGTCGACGCCGACGACGTAGTATCGGACCCGCCCGTCGACCGCGCGGCCCACCAGGCGCCCGAAGCCGTCGTGGAGGTACTCGACGCGACGTCCGTCGGGGAGCGTGACGCCGGCGAGCTGCCCGAAGAGGTCGTAGGCGTAGTGCGTCTCGCCGTCCGGGCCGCGGCGCCGCAGGCGGCGGCCGAGCTCGTCGTACGCGAAGGTGACGAGGCCCCCGTCGACACGGGCCTCGCTGACCGCCCAGCCCTGGTGGGCATACGCGGTCGTCCGTCCGTGGCGCCGGCTTCGGGTGCGCCGGCCCTGGGCGTCGTGCGCGCACGTCCACGATTCACCCCACGCCACCAGCCGGCAGGCTTCGTCGTAGCGCGCGGACGTCCCGCCCACGCGCGAGAGTCGGGCGGCGTCCCCGTACTCGAACTCCACGACGCGCTCGCCGCCCATCGCACCGGCCCGCGACACGCGCGCCAGGCGCAGCCGCGGGCCCGGCATCAGCTCCTCGACCGTGCTCGTCCCGTTCGAGAAGCGCAGCGTCGTCCGCCGCCGCGCCGGGTCCGTCTCGATCCGGACGTGCCCGGCGAGGTCGCCCGGCCAGGGGCCGGTGGCGACGACCGGCCACCCGGTCGGCTCTCGCCGATACTCGACGGTCCATTCGTGGCCGTCGGCACGCTGGACGACCGCGAGCGGCAGGCCGTCCGCCGTCACGCGGATGACCGTCTCCGTGCGGCTCGTCCGCGACCACCACTCGCGGCCGGCGTCGTCCTGGCCGAACTCCACCCAGGCGCCGGACGAGTGCGTCACCCGCCGCAGGTGGCCGGCCAGGTCGTACGCGTACTGCAGCCGGGTGCCGTCCGGCGCCTCTTGCGCTCGCAGCCGCCCGAGGAAGTCACGGGCGTCCACGCGGACGCGCCCGTGCGGCAGCGGCACGCGCTGCACCACCAGGTCGTCACGGCGGTCGAGCCCCGGCGGGGCGGGGGACCGACGCCCGCCGGCGGTCATGCCAGCCGGATCGTCCGCTGGCCCGCCGGGATGGGACCGGCGAACAGGAGACCGGGCGAGGCCAGGTCCAGTCGCGCCAGGGCGTCGGGAAGCGTCGTGTGCCGGACACCCCGGTTCGCGGTGTGGTCGAAGCGCACGACCCCCTCGCCGTCCATGAGGTCGAGGGCCCGGGGCGCGTTGGCCGCGGCGACGGCGTCCCAGCGGGGGATGAATTCCGCCGCGCTCCAGCCGGCGATCGTGCCCTCGGGCACGCCGAGGTTGTGCGCCCACAGGCGGCGGCGGAAGCCGGTGACGAGCACCGGGTCCGCCACCGAGACGTTGAGCTCCGAGTCGAGCTCGAAGCTGCGCACGCTGGCGTTCGCGGAGCCGAGCGTCATCATGCGGTCGTCGACCATGAGGAGCTTGGAGTGCACCGCCCGGTTGGCCAGCGTGAAGAAGCGGGCCCGGGCGCCGAGGCCGGCCGCGAGCGTCTCCAGCGTCTCGAACTGCAGGTGGTCGCCGTGCCGCCTGATGGGGTCCTTGACGTCGTCGAAGGCCTCCGCGGCGGTGAGGACCACGATGACGATCAGGTCTCTCCGGGCGCGGCCCTGCCGCACGATCGCGTCGGCCAGCCGGGGGCTCCGGAAGGACTGGCTTTCCAGGTAGAGGTGGCTGGTGGCCGTCGCGATCACGCGGCGGTAGACCTCGGCGACGTCGTCGCGCTCGGTCGCGTACGGTCCGAAGGGGGAATCGACGCCGAGCGTGCGGCTCATCTGCACGCGGTGCGGCGTCTTGGCCGGTGTGTTGTCCGTCGCGCCGAGCGGCGTGCGCTCGAGCGTCTCGTGAGCCTTCCAGCCGGGCCGGGCGGCGCGCCTCGACGCGCCCTTCTCGCGGTTCCACCGCATCACGAACTCCCGCTCGAGGTCCCGGGTGATCGGGCCCTCCAGCACGACGTGGAGGTCGTGCCAGCCCATCAGCCCGGTGGGGCTCCACCGGGCCGGGGTCCGGCGCGATTCGATGTCGACGCCGCCGCAGAAGGCGGACATCTCGTCGCCGCGCCGGGCGACCATGAAGGTCTGGTGGTGGCCGGCGAGGTAGACGTTGCGGCCGCCCTGGCCGGCCGCCAGGGTCTTGAGCGTGCCCGCGTGGGCGGGATGGAGCGAGACGAGGTACTTGTAGTTGTCGCGCTCGGGGGCCGGCATCGCGGCGATGCTGGCGTCGAGCGGAGCGAGGGCCGCGCCCTGCAGCCACCCGTCGAAGCCGGAGGTGGGGTCGAAGTCGTTGAGGATGATCCGGACCTTCGTGCCCTCCCGGGCCTTCTTCGCGAACAGCTCGCCCCACGTCGTGGCGCCGGGGACGCCGCCCGCGGTGAGCGGGGTGGCGGGCTCGAAGAACCACGCCGCCAGGTAGACGAAGTCGCCGGCGCCGAGCGACTTCACGACCGCCTCCATCTGGTCCAGCGGCTCGGTGCGATCGGCGTCGGGCCCGGCGCCGCCGGACGAGCGCCCGTTGACGAGGAGCCGCACGAGGCCGTGGGTCGACGCCTGGACGTAGCGCAGGTAGTCGTCGCTGACGACGGCCGGCAGGAACGGCGCGTCGGGCGGGGCGGCGGCGGGCGCCGGCTCCACCGTGACCGTGACGGGCACGGTCTTCTGCGTCGTGGGGTCCGCGCCGAACACCAGGTTGAAGGTGACGGGCGTCGGCGCCGTCACGCGGTCGGGGGCCGTGAACTTCATGCGCGCGGGCCGGCCGGTGCCGTTGACGATCCGGGCGTTGACGCTGGCGCCGGGCGGCATCGCCGACGTGACCCGCACCTCCTGGGGCGCGATGGGGACGGTGAAGTCGCGCACCGTGCCCGCCGCCACCGGGTCGATCACGGGAGCGACGAGCTCGTTGAGCGACAGCGTGTGCTCCTCGCAGAGATTCACCAGGTCCTCCGGCCGCAGCAGGGTCTGGTCGAGCTGGCCGGGGCCGCGGAAGATCGGATTGTCGGCCCGGTAGCGCGCGATGATCTGCACGACCTGGGCTCGCCGGCCGGTGCCGGGGGGCAGCCGGGGCACCTCGTACTTCCGGCCGGTGAGCACGCCGACGTTGTCGACGCTGCCGGGGCGGAAGCGCATCTCGTAGGCGGCCGCCGCGTCGCCCTCGATGGTGAACTCCACCGTCTCCGTCTCGTAGAAGGCGTCGCCGGGACGGGGCTTGACGTCGAGGGCCTCGACCTCGACCCGCTTGAGCTGGTCGAAGTCCACGCCGAAGAACGGGTACTTGAAGACGACCGGCTTGTCGAGGGTGCCCGGCGCCTCGAGCTCGTAGGTGCCCGGATGCGCCGTGCTGAAGAACACGCCGACCACGTTGGCGGCGCGCTCCTTCATGGGGATGACCCGGTGCTCGCGGAAGCGCACGGTCCCCGTCCCGGGAACGAGCACGGCGCCGTGGACCCTGGCCGCGATCGTCGCCGGCGAGTCCGTCTCGTCCTCGTCGGGCAGCGCGACCGTGAGCGTGATCACCGGCGTGCCGGCCGCCGAGAGGCCGCCCTTTTCCGCCTCGATGAACGCGAAGAGACGGGAGAACTGGCCCACGAAGATCCGACTCGGGCGGCTGACCACGATCGTGGTGTACAGCGAGCCGCTGACGAACGCCGCGTCCTGCTCGGCGTAGACACGCTTGCGCTCACGGTCGGCGATGATCCAGGCGAGCGGGTACACCCCGAATGGCGGGAGCCAGGAATCCCGGTTGAGGAAGTTGGAGAGCACCCGTTTCCACGTCGTCGCGATGTGGGGCGCCCACAGCTGCTCGAGGTTCAGGCTGAACCACGTGTTGATGGTCTGCCGGATGTTCTCGAAGGGCGACATCGACAGCTCGATGGTGTCGCCGGGGGCGGCGATCTCGTCCTCGGTGTCCAGGGCGAACCGCAGCGTGACGCGGCGGGCGGCCGCGTCGAGGGCGTCGACGTAGTTGAGCGCCTGGTGGTCGCCCCGCCGGACCGTGATCCGCCGGTCCGGCGCGAACTTCTGCACCAGGGCCGGATCGGCGGACTCCGCGAACGTCACCGCCTTGCGGTCGGCCCCGACCTGCCCGTCGAGCTTCGTCACGGGTTCCGCGCCGCTGAGCCCCCACCACATCGCGGTGAACAGGGTGTCGAGGAAGCCGGTGCTGAGGGGGAAGTTGCGGAACACCTCGGACTCGCGGCTGGCCAGGCGCGTGGAGAACACGGCAAAGCCGAGGTGCGTCAGCCAGGGGATCGGCGCGCTGAGGAGGAACGGCCCCCACACCGCCGCCTGCCACGCGTGGCGGAGCTCGTGGTGCTGGATCGCCTCCCGGCGGGTCAGCTCGACGCTGGGGTCGGCGGGGACGAGGACCGTGCCCCCGGCCAGGCGGCCGTCGCGGGCCTCTTTCCCGGTCGGCTCGACCGGCTCCAGGAACACGACCGGCCCCTTGAAGCCCTCGACCGGCTCCTTGAGGTGGATCGTGGTGCCGTCGATCCGCTCGACCTCGCCGCAGGTCTCGTGCTCCTTCGCGCCTCGCGGGCTCCGGATGTGGATGAGGCGGCCCGGCGCGTAGAGCGCGACCTCCGGCGTGGTCAGCGTCGTGCGCACGTCGGGCGCCTCGACGCGCCGCCGGCGGGTCGTGTCGTCGGGGATGAAATGGCTCACCGCGAGGTCGGCGACGTGGCTGGCCGGCAGCGGCTCGTCGAACCCCGCCAGTGCGGTCGGCGCGGCGGCGATCTTCCGCAGCACCGCGTGCCTGGGCGCGTCCTTGGAATCCGCGGTGCGCACGCGCACGACGGAGCCGGTGGAGACCTCGGTGCCTTCCGGAGCGGGGATGACGATCCGGTCGCCGGGCGCAACCACCCGCTCGGCGTCGTGGGTCCGGACGACCGTCACGGGGTGCACCTCGACCGCGACGCCGGCCGCGAACGCCGGCTGCGGCAGCGGCTCGTCGAGTTGCAGCCGGGGCCCCTCGCCCGGTGCCAGGATCGTGAAGGCTTCCGCCGTCGGCGCCGCCGTCGTGCGCACGCGCACCGGCTGGGCGGCCTTGAAGCGGGCGGCCTCCGCGGCCGTCGTGAGGACCGTTCGCCCGGTGCCGCCCTCCATGGTCCCCGTGGCCACCGGCGACGTCTCCGTCGTGAGGACCTCGAGCTTCACGTCGACGCCGCGCAGCGTCTCCGGCACCGGATGGACCGGGACCTGGAGCCAGAAGTCGCGGACGATCCGTCGCTCCTTGCCCGCGGTGGCGGAGATCTCCAGGCCGTCGAGCTTCCGGAGCGGCCGGCCCGCCTTGGCGGCACCCACGCGGATGTCGCCCAGGCCGACGCGGGCACGCCCCGCGGCCTCACGCCCCGCGGCGGTGTCGGCGGGGCGGTCGGCGGCCTGCTGGGCCAGGGCCGAGATCCCGGTGGGCGTGAGCGTCACCACCTCGAGACCGACCGTGGGGCCCTTGTCCGGGGGCAGCGCGGGCTCGATCACGATCTCGCGCGCCACGCGCGGGCGGACGACCCGGCGCCCGAGGTAGAGGTCGCCCCGCTGGATGCGGACGAAGTCCGAGATCTTGAAGCCGGCGTTGGACTCGCTCTCGTTCACTCGCAGCACGATGAGCTCGCCGTTGAGGTCGCCCGAGGACCCGTCGCTGTGCGCCCGGGCCCGCAGCAGCTCCTTGACGATCAGGCGCTCTTTCGGGAACCCGTCGGGGACCTGCCGGGGCAGGTGGACGGCCTCGCCGCGCACGAAGGTGATCGTCTGGCCGAGGACCTCCCCGCTGCGCTCCAGCCGGACCAGGCCGGGGTCGAGGCGCGTGACCTCCACCGCCTGGCCGACGTACTCGGGGGGGAGCAGCGGGAGACCGAGATCGAGCTTGGTGCCCGTCACGCTGTCGACGCGCCTGATCTCGTCGAGGTCGCCGCCGGCACGACTGATGGCGACGGCGTCGCCGGGCCGGAGGCCCGAGTCGATGGGCGTCGCGTCGGCGGGGTCCCAGGCGACGTTGTCGACGACGAGCCGGCTGGCCACGGTGCCCCGCGCCTTCGCCCGTGGATTGCGGACGAGCATGGCATTGGGCGCCGCCGCTGCCGCGGCCGCCAGGAAGCTCGACACGCCGGGCGCGATGACCACGTCGCGGTCGCCGGCTACCTCCCAGTCGTCGGGCTGCGCCCAGATGACGTTGCCGAAGCACCAGACCGCGTCGGCTACCGCGCGCGAGATGCCGTTCAGCACGAGGGCGCCCGTCATCAGCCGGTAGGAGCCGACCGGCCCGCTGATGTTGAACACGCTGTTCTTCCAGTACCAGTCGAGGCCCGGCCCGAACAGGCCGATGAAGAAGCGGATCGGGTCGACGGCGATGTTCGCCAGCTCCATCTGCAGCGCCAGGCTGTTCGTCTGCGCACCCCAGAGGAAGGCCGAGATCATCGACCAGATGACGCCGAGCCAGTTGTGCCCGGTCGGGTCGGTGAAGTTCACCGGGTCCCCGGCGCACCAGGCGTACGCGGTCCGCTCCGTGATGGCGCGGCCCGTGCCGCCGGGCATCCGTTCGAAGACCGCCCGCAGCTCGCGCGGGATGACCTCCGAGGGCTCGGTGCCGAACCAGGTGTCGGGGGTCACGAACTGCCCGAGGGCGGGATCGAGCCAGCGCGTGCCGGCGTGAACGAGCCCGGTGAGGGGATCGCCGAAGAGGCTGGCCAGCCCGGGCACGCCGTCCTCGATGGCGGCGCCGAACGGATCGTCGCCGGGTACGTCGCGGATGGCGCCCGCGCCGTCGCCGATCCCGGCGAGCAAGCCGGCGTGGATCCGGTGGTACGTCTGCTCGAGCTGGCCGCCGGCCACGCGGGCCAGGCACTGCGCCCCCAGCCACAGGTAGGTGGCCGCGACCCGGCCGCCCTCGTCCGCCTCCGCCCGCCGATGCCCGTCGATGCCGACGACGTAGTACCGCGCGCGCCCGTCGACCGCGCGGCCCACGAGGCGACCGAACCCGTCGTAGAGGTACTCCACGCGCCGCCCGTCCGGCAGCGTCACCACGGCGAGCTGCCCGAAGAGGTCGTAGGCGTAACGCGTGTCGCCGTCCGCGTCCCGGCGGCGCTGGCGCCGGCCGAGCGGGTCGTACTCGTAGCTGACCCGCCACCCGCCCGATCGCGTCTCGCTCACCGCCCACCCTCGATGGGCGTACTCGGTCGCCCGGCCGTGGACCTCGCTGCGGGTGCGGCGGCCCTGGGCGTCGTGATCGCACGTCCACGCCGCCCCCCACGCGCGCAGCCGCCCCGCCTCGTCGTAACGCGCCGCCCTGCCGCCTGCGCGCGCGAGTCGGGCCGGGTCGTCGTACTCGAACTCCACCGCGCGCTCGTCGCCCGCCGCGCCGGCCAGCGTCACGCTCGCCGGGCGGAGCCGGCGGCCGGGCGTGAGCTGCTCGATTGTCCGCGCCCCGCTGGAGAAGCGCACCGTGGTCCGGCGTCGCGCCGCGTCCGTATCGATCTGCACGTGCTCGGCGAGCCCGTCGCCCCCGGGCCCGGCCGCCACTTCCGGCCATCCGTTGCGCCCCGCGCGATAGTCGAGCGTCCATTCGTGACCGTCGACACGCTGGACGACGTGCAGGGGCATGCCGTCGGCGGTCAGGCGGACGATCGTCTCCGTGCGGCTGGTGCGCGCCCGCCACTCGCGGGCGTCGTCGTCCTGGGCGTACTCGACCCAGGCCCCGGAGGAGTGGGTCACCCGCCGGAGGCGGCCGGCGAGGTCGTAGGCGTACCGCAGCGCGGTCCCGTCGGGCGCCTCCTGGACGCGCAGGCGGCCGAGGAAGTCGCGCGCCTCCACGCGCTCGCCGCCCAGGGGCAGCGGCACGCGCCGCACGACGAGATCGGGGCGCCCGTCAAGTGCCGGCGGACGCGGTGACCGAGACACGGTCGGTTCCTCCCTCCGGAAATGCCGCCAGCACCTCGTCGAGCGCCGCCTCGATCCTGGCCAGCACGTCCGGGAGCTGGGCCCGCACGCCGCCGCTGACGTCGATGAGCGGCGCCAGGAGCGCGGACGGGTCCAGCTTCACGATGAGGTCGGTGAGGGGCTCGAGGCTCTCGGAGACGCCCGCCAGGAGCCGGCTCGGCTTGAGGGCTCCGATGCGCGCGGCGACGTCGTCGAAGGCGCCGGGCGGAGGGAGCGCCGCGGCCACGAGCTCGTCGAGCTTGCCGAGCAGCTCCTCGCGCACCGCGGTGAACTCGTCGGCCAGGAGGGAGGGGTCCAGCACCGCCAGCTGGCGCTTGACGACGTCGAAGATCGTCTGGACCTCGTCCTTGAAGGTCGCCGGCCCGAGGGCCTGGACCTGGTCCCGGGCGGCCCGGTGCAGCCGGCTGGCGAGGGTGATCACGTTGCCGGGCGAGAACGGAAGCAGGAACTTCTCCGCGCCCAGCGCGACCTCTTCGAGGACGGCGTGCATGATGGCCTGCAGGGCGACGAGCCGCCGGCCGACCTGATCGAACAGCGTGTTGATCTCCTCACGGATCGGCGCCGGGTCGAGCGCGCGAAGCGCCTGCCGCAGCGGGCCGGCGCCGAGCGGGCCGGCGCCGAGGAAGGCGGGGATCATCTCGTCCAGCCGGGAGGCGAGGCCGACGAAGCTCGCGCGCAGCTCGCCGAGGTCGACGCCGGCCTCGAGCCGGACGGACGCGACCTGCACGCCCTGGCGCTGGGCGCCGTCGGGCAGCAGGTGCAAGGGGTCGACCTCCGGCAGCAGCGCGAGCACGTCGACCGACACCGCCGCGTCCTCGGCGTCGAGCGGGGCCCGGGCGGCGCCGGCGATGAGCTCCGCCACCGCCTGGTAGCGCAGCTGCGCTTCCTCGAGCCGGGCCGAGATGTTGGCCGGATCGAACTCGAGCCCGAGCAGGCTGAGCGTGCCGCCGATCCGCCCCTGGATGCTGCGGGGAGCCAGCGCGTCGAGCCGCCCGCGCACGGCGTGGTGCAGCAGCTCGGCGGCCGGCCCCAGGACGCGGTCCTCGAGACCCTCGACCGCCTCGACCAGCTTGCGGTGCAGGTCGATGAGCGGGACGAGCAGGTCTCCCGGCCGGTAGCCGAAGAGGGGATCGTCGGGCACCGCGGTCTCGGGGATGGCGGCCCGGAGCGCGCCGGCCCCTTCCGTCACGGCCGCCGGGGGCCCGGCGTGCGGCCCCAGCGCGGCGGTGACGCCGGCCGCATGCGGCTCCAGCAGGGCGGTGAGCCGCAGGGGATCGAGGGCGTCGACCAGGTCGACGATGGGCTGGTAGAGCTGCTCCAGCGGACGGAAGATGACCTCCGGGTCCAGCACGCCGTCGACTCGCGCGAGCATCTCGGCGTGCAGCCGCGTGAGCGGCGCGATCAGCTCGCGGAAATCGATGGCGCGGACCGAGTCCTTCACGGGTCGCAGCGCTTCCTCGATCAGCCGCCGCAGCTGCTCGGGGCCGAACTCGTGGATCGCCTCGAGGATGTCGTCCACCGGCGCGTCCAGGCGCGCCGCCACGCTGGCCGGGTTCAGGAGCTTGAGCTCGGCGGTGGCCTCGGCGAGCGACACCGCCGCGCTCGCCAGCAGCGGGGTGGGGTCGATCTTCGCGAGGGCGTCGTCGATCGGATCCTTCACGGCGGCGGTGAGGTCGATCCGGCGCAACGCCTCGGCCCCGAGCTTGAGCGCGCTCACCGCCGCTCCCGGCAGCGACGAGAGGTCGAGGGCCTGGACCTTGTCACGGAGCGCGTGCAGCTCCTCGACGATCCGGTCGGCCGGCTCGTCGAGGTCGAACGTCTCCAGGCGCCCGCGGATCGCCTCGACCTGGGCGGTGATCTCCTGCAGCGCCGGCTGGATCTGCTCGAGGAACGTCTGCACCTGGCCGGCCGCGCCCTCCACGGTGGCGCGCAGCCGGTTCACGAGGGCGGCCACCTGGTTGAGCGTGTCCTCCACGCCCGTCCACAGGCGGGTGGTGGCGTCGCGGATGTCGTCGGCGGGCAGGTCGTCGATCCGGCGGCGGAGGTCGGCGAAGAAGTCGCGGATCGGGCGCCGGACCGACTCGGGGTCGATGATCTCGGCGGCGGCGGCCACCTCGAGCAGCGCGGCCTCGGCGCTGCTGGCGAGGCTGCGCAGGGGCAGCGACTCGACCGACTGCAGCAGGGTCTGCTGGAAGTTGACCATGAAGATGCGCAGCTCGCCGAGCGGCGTCCGGTCGACCTGACCGAGCATGGTCTCCATCAGCTCGCGGACGGTCTGCCGGACCTCCGCCTCCGTGGGCGTCCACGCCTCCAGCTCCTCGACCATGCCCTGGATCTGCAGGCGGAGGCCTTCCATGATCGGCGTGAGCTTGAAGACCGGGAACGCCGGCACGGCCAGCACGGCCCGCGACACGGCGGCCAGGTCCGGGAACTTCACGCGCGTGAGGTTGCCGACGGCCGCCGCGTGGAGCCGGTCGCGCGTGCCGCCCAGCACGACCAGGTCGGCCCGCGCCCCCTGCAGCTCCGCGTGCAGTTGGGGCCAGTCCACGGGGCCGCCGGCGGCGAAGCGGGCCTCGATGCCGCGCCAGAATCGCGTCAGGCGCTCGTTGGCGCCCCGCCAGGCGTCCAGGTCGGGGCCCGCGGGCAGGAGGTCGGCGAGTGGCTGCAGCGCGGCCTCGAGCACGCGCTCGGCCTCCTGCAAGACGTCGAGCGGCAGCCCGGCCAGGGCGCGGCTCAGGAGCCGCGCGACGTCTTCGGGGTTGGGCGGCGCGTCCTTCCACCGGATCATCTGGCCGAAGAGCCGGAAGAACTCGCGCAGCTCGGCGCCGAGCTGCACCAGCTCGCCCGTCTCCTTGCCCAGCGTCGCCGCCAGGTCGACGACCCGGCCGGCCTGCCGCTGCAGCGTCTCCTCGAGGTTGCCGGCGACGATCACGTCCTTCACGGGGCCCAGCAGCTTCAGGACCTCGTCGATCGCGCCGCCGAGCTGGGTGAGATCCGCGAGCCGGCCGGTGGGAAGGCCGTCCAGCAGCTCGCGGAGGCGGCGCAGGAGGTCGTCGATGCCGGGGATCGCCTCCGCGTCCCGGGCCACGCCGGCCAGCGCCCCGAACATGCCGCTGAGCGGGTTGGCTCCGTCCGACCCGCTGCGGATGCCGTCGATGACGCCCCGCGCGGTCCGGATCAGGGTCTCGATCTGCTCCGGCAGCCGGCGCAGCTCGGCGACGTCGTCGCCCGATAGACCGACTCGCACGAGAAGCTCGGGCACGCAGCCTCCTCTTGCCGCCCGCGGCGGGCGGCTCAGCCGACCGTGGTCGGCGTCGTCGCGAACGGGTCGTACCTGAGGACCAGGCTCTCCACGGTGAGGTCGAGGGCGCTCCGGGAGGAGAGCCGCAGCTCGGTCGGTACCTTGCCCTGTCCCGGCCTCGACCCGAGGAGCGAGTGCATCGCGGCGGGCAGGGCGGTGTCGGCGACCCACTCCGTCCTGGAGCTCTTCGACGGCACCAGCGGCAGGCTGGCGCTGGTGCCCACCCGGATCACCGGGGTCGGCGGGGCGCCGGCCACGACGTCGAACAGCTGGGTGAGCAGGGCGCCGGCCGGCATCAGGCGCGGGTCCGGCGGGGCCCAGGTGGCGCCGCGGTCGGTGCTCACGCGCGCGCTGGTCGCCGGGCCCGGCGCCGCGAACCAGCACACCTCGCCCTTGTTCACGCGCAACGCGAGCCACAGCGGCGCCTGCCCCGCCACGACGGCGAGCGGCTCGGCCAGCTCGAACTCGACCCAGTCGGGCGATGTGCGATCGAGCTGCCTGACGATGGGGGCGGCCGCCGGCGGCCCCGGCACGCCGGCGACGTCGGCGCGGATCTCGAGCACCGCTTCGGCGGCCTCCGTCGCCGTCACGCGCAGCCGCACGCTCGCCACGCGCAGCGTGCTGCCCGGCGCCTGGCCGGGACGCGGCGCCGGGACGAAGGCGGTGGCGACCTGGCGGGTCACGTCCGCGCGCACGCCGCCGGGGGGCGGCGCCACCGGCGGCTCGGGCGAGGCGGCGTTGAGCTCGCGACCGAGGTGCTTCACGGTGAGACGGAGCTGGCTGCTCCGTGGGGTGAGCCCGGCCGGCGCGCGGAGCGTGAGGGCCACCGGGCTGCCGGCCAGACGCCGGACGAGCCGCTCGCCACCGACCGGCCGCACCAGGTACTCGGCGACGAGCGCGCGCCGGGTGATGTCGACGGCGCTGACGGTGTCGGAGTCGAAGCGCAACCGCACCGGCAGCGTGGGGCGGGTGTCCGCCGCGGTGTTCTGCCGCGCCAGGGTGGCCGCCAGCTCCTTGCTCGCCAGCGGCGTGAAGCTCACCTCCTGCTCGCCGGCGTCGGGGAGCAGCGCCTCCGGGTTGTTCCACAGCTTGACCTCGCCGTCGCGGCTGAGCAGCACGACCGAGAGATTGCGGGGCGCCGCATCGAGCGTGACCCGGTTCACGGTGGGCACGGTCGCCAGCGGGTTCAGCTCCCTCGCCTCCGTGCCAACGGCGAGCTGGATCAGCCACGCCTGGCCGAGCACGCTGGGCAGCGTGAAGAGCCGGCGGTTGCCGCCGAGGTCCGCACGCGTCATGCCGGCGAGCACCCCGGGGAACATGGGCCCAGGGCGGGCGAAGGGTGGGTCCGCGAAGAGCGGCGTGCCGGCGACCAGCGCGGTCCCCGACCGGGTGGCGGCGCGCACCACCAGGTGCAGGTTCGGCAGGGGCGGCGCCGGCAACGTGTAGCTCAGCTCCAGCTTCCGCAGCAGCGCCGGAAGCGGCAGGGACAGGAAGACGCCGCCCTCGCTCCCGTTGGCGGTGACGGTGTAGTCCTCGGTGTCGAGCTGCCTGGAGGCCGCGCGCAGGGCCAGGCGCGCCTCGGCCACCTCGATGTCGTCCATGCCGGGCAGGAAGGGCACCGCCAGCTCGCGCTCGGCGCGGTGGGGCGCGGGCTCGTCGAAGCGGATCACGTCGAGCGCGATGGACAGGTCCTGGCCCCGGACGAGGCTGAACAGGTCGGCCCGGGCGAGCTGGCTGGGATAGAAGAGGGCGGGCTTCACGGCTCGAGCCTCACGGCCGCCGAGCCGAGGAACACGCCGCGCTGTCCGGTCGGGGTCGCCAGGTGGATGGCCACGTACTCCAGGCGCGTGCGGCTGATGCCCGTCGCCGGCGCCTGGTACCCGATCGCCGTCTCGGGCGGGGTCAGCTCGATGACGCGGAAGCCCGTCTCGGTGCCGGCGACGCCCCCGGTGATCGCGCCCCGCTGCGCCGGCGGCGCGTCACTCACCACCGTGACCGCCAGCCGCAGGGGCGCGGCCTGGGGCGGCTGCAGGCTCGTCTGGCGCCGGCCGCCGAGCGCGCGGACGCGGATCGTCACGCTCCCTCCGGCCCGGGCGACCGCGTCGCGCGCCTCGATCGCCAGCGGCAGCGACACGAGGACGGAATCGACGGAGCGGATCTCGCCCTCCGGCTCGGTCACGCCCGGGGGCCAGATCTCGCCGCGGCCGGTGTAGCGGAGCGCGCCCGACAGGTGCTGGGCCTCGAGATCGCGCGCGATGCCGCCCGTCGTCAGCACGAACGACGTCACGTGGAAGCCGGGGTCCGGCCCGCCGCTGGCGAAGGCGCGGCCGGTCGCCACGTCCTGGGTGCCGAGGCCGTGGCTGACCAGCGCCATGTCGTCGAGCAGGAGCTCGCGGGCGGCCGCCAGGCCGGCGGCGTCGGGCTGGGCCGGGCGCAGGAAGAACTCCACGCGGGCGCCGAACTCGATCGGCAGGACGCGCCGGCTCCGCGCGCCGTCGACGGCGACCTGCGCGGGAGCGAAGGTGGCCGCCCGGGTCAGCTCGGCGAGCGACACGAGGACCGCGCCCTTGCCGGCCTCCAGCGCCGGCGCCGGCCCCGGCGCCTCGCGCGCGGACAGGTGCGTCCGCGTGGACAGGGCGTCGGCCACGAGCGACGTGAGCTTCCCCTCGATCCCGCTGAGCATGCGCGCCGGTCGTCAGCCGGCCTGCCTCATCGGGTGATCTCCGGCGCCGGGCCGATCACCGTGGTCGACCGGAACGCGTCGGGCTTGAGCCGGCCCTCGAGCTGCATGAGATCGGTCTTGAACTCCTGGCGCAGGGCCGCGTTGCCGGCGGCGATGCGCGTGGTGATCGTCTTGCCGACCTCGGTGCGCAGCGCCGAGGTCTCCGCGCGGAGCAGCGTCACGGCGTCCGCCAGGCTGGTGGACGTCCTGGCGAGGACGTCGGCCGAGGCCTGGGCCTGCTCGGCGCGGAGCTGCTGGGCCAGCGCCGTGCTCGCGTCACGCACCTGGCCGGCGACGTCCAGCGCGGAGACCTGGGTGGCGACCTCGGCGCTGACGTCCTGGGAGAGATCGCGCGTCGCGATGTCGACCGAGCGGCCGATGCGGGCATCGAGGTCGGCGAGGCGGCCGTCGACCGCGGTGCCGATGCGGGTGTCGAGCGTGGAGAGCCCCGCCGCCACCTCGGTCTTGACGCGCGTGTCGATGGTGGCGGCCAGGGAGGTCTGCGCGGCCGCCAGCCGGGCGTCCAGCGTCTGGCTCTGCTGAGCGGCGAGGGTGTCGCCGAGGGCGGTGACGCGGGACTGCACCAGCCCGGGCAGGCCGTCCTCGACGCCGCGCAGGCGAGTGTCCACGGCGGTGAGACGATCGTTCACCTGACCGGTCAGGGTGGTGAAGCGGCTGTCGATCTCGGCCCGCACACCGGTCCGCAGCTCGTCGCGGAGCTCCGTGCCCAGGGTGGTGACGAGGCTGCTCGTGATGCTCCGCACCTGGTCCGGCACGCCGGCCAGGCGCTGGTCGATCAGCCCCCCGGCGGCGGCCAGGGTCGCGGTGCGCAGGGTCGTCGCCGTCTGGGTGATCCGGGTATCCAGCGTGGTGCCGATGCGGGCCTCGGCGCCGGCCACCGCCTGCGCCAGCGACTGATCGAGGGCGGTCCGGGTCGTGTCGATCCGGCCGCCGAGCTCCGCGCTCAGGCGCGTCTGCGCGCCGCGGCTCTCGGCCGTGAGGGCGTCCCGCAGGGCGGTGTCGCGCTGGTCGAGCTTGCCGTCCAGGCGCAGCTCGGCGTCGGCGACGGCAGCGCCGATGCGGGAGTCGAGCCCGCCGGCGGCGCCGGTGCCCACCGCGTCGGAGACCTCCTGCAGCTTCAGCTCCACGTCGCGCAGGCGGAGCAGGCTGCCGTCCACGCCCTTGAGGTTCTCGCGCAGGGCCTGCACGTCGGTGAGGTCCTGCCGCATCTTCACGAAGTCGATCGGATTGCCCTGCGGGTCGGACAGGCCGCGGCGAAGGTCGAGCAGGGCGGTGACGTTGGTCGTGACGCCGCTCACGTCGGTGGACAGCGTGGCCACCTGCGTGCGCACGTTCTCCACGCCCGCGAAGCGATCGTCGAATTGCTTGAGGACGCGGCTGCGGTCGAGCTCGGTCACGGCCGAGCGATCGAGCTGCTTCTGCTGCTCGGCCACCAGCCCGGTCAGGCGCGCCACCTCGGTGCCCAGGCTCGCGAGCCGGGCCTCCAGCTCGGCGATCGCCGTGCGGGCGGGCACCGAGCCCGTGGAGGCGCCCAGCCGCGACTGGAGATCGGGGTCCAGCCAGGCGTCGGTGACGTCGCCGAGGTGGTCGTGGTCGCGGGGCGCGAACCGCTCCTGCAGCGTCACCAGGGTCGACTCCGTCCGGGCGCGCTCGACCTGCAGCACGCCGAGGAGGACGTCGACGAGCGTGTTCCACTCACCGGCCTCGATGCGCATGCCGCGCGCCTTGTTGGCGAGCGGGCCCAGGCGCCGGACGAGGTCGCCGATGCGTTCGAGCTCATTCGTGGTCGCCATGGCGCTTGGCCTCAGGCCCGCAGGGCGCCGGGGCCGACGATGCGGTCCACCTTGCGGAGGTGCGCGAGCTCGGCGTCGTAGGTGGTGGCGCGCTGCTGCTTGGCCAGGTCGATGTTGGCGGCGAGCTCCTTGACCTTGTCGGAGCCCACGAAGTTGGCGTCGTCCCGCTTCTCGTCGAGCAGGGCCTCCAGCTTGGTGGAGAGCTGCACGGCCGTGTTGCGCACCTCGCGCCCGAACTTGGTGGGCGAGTCGGTGACCGTCGTCTCCAGGTTCTTGAGCAGGGCGGTGAACTCCAGGCCCTTGGCCGATGTCCGGTCGACCTGGGCCACGTCGAGGACGTCCTCGATCTGCTTGCGCAGGCGCTGGGTCTGGATCTGGCGCTGCAGCTCGATGAGCGAGGCGCTGACGCTGTTGACCAGCGTCTCGAAGTTGCCGGTGACCTCGTCGAACTTCCGCTCCAGCTCGGCGTGGTTGTGGCCGAGCGGGCTGACCAGCCGGCTCAGCTCGCCGACGGCGCCGGCCAGGTCGCGGATGGCCCCGGCCATCGTGTTCCAGTCCTGGGCCAGGATGGCCTCGCCCGGCACCTTGCCCGCCAGGGGCGTGACCGTCTCGGCGAGCGAGCGGGCCAGGTCCTGCACGGGCCCCAGGTTCGCGTCGGGGATGTCCTCGATGGGCGTGTTGCGGAACTTCGACGGATCGATCACCACCGAGATGTTGGTGTCGCCGACGGGGAGGACCCGGATGGGCCGGCGCAGCACCGGCAGGGTGATGTTGGGGTGCTTGATCGCCAGCTCGTAGGCGCCGGGGTCGATCTTGGGAATGCGGACCGTGCCGTCCAGGAACGGCTTGACCTCGCGGATCACGTTCTGCGTGATCGGATCGCGCACCTCGACGGTCAGGTCCCGGTTGGCGGCGGGGAACCCGAGGATGTTGAGGGTCAGGTCCTTCATCGTGCTCTCCTCTCGGTGACGGGACGGATCAGTGGCCGAACGGGAAGTCGATCTCCCAGAAGAAGGTGACGTCCTGGCCGGGTCGCAGGCTGACGGGGTCGAACACGACCTGGTTGTACAGCGCCTCTCCGGCCAGCAGCCCGGCCTCCGTCACGTCCTTCAGCTCGATGGTGGGCTTGAAGACGCTGCTGATCAGGACTTGCACCGCCGCCGGCCGGTCCAGGATCACCGTGAAGTCGGCGGCGCCGATCGGGCTGACGAGCGCGGCGGCCGGGATCGTGGTGTCCGCGGGCGGGGTGAGGGTGGTCAGCTCGGCCGTGGCCGCCTCCGTGGCGAAGCCCACCTTGACCTGGTTGATCGGGGCCGCACCGGCGGCGCCGGAGAACAGGCCGGCGATGACCGCCGCGCCCCGCCGCAGGACGAGGTTCTGCGCGCGACGCTCCGCCACCACGACGCCGTGCGAGCGCACGGTGAGCCGCAGGCGGCCGCGGGGGCGGGGGCCGGGGCCGATCGCTGCCTGAGCTCTACTCATAACGGGCGCCTCCCAGCGGCGATTCGCCGAACCGCCCGCCCAGCGTCAGCTCGGCGGCCCCGGTCGGCGCGGTCTCGGGATCGAGGATCTTCCAGGGCAGCCTGACGGTGACGTGCTGCGGCTGGCGCTCCGTGAACGGCCGGAAGTGCACCTCGGCGCGCACGCCGGCGGCGTGCAGCTGCCGGATCGTGTCGACCAGCCCCTCGGCGACCTGCTCGTGGGGCCGCGGCGTGGAGGCGGCGGCCAGGTCGGCCGGCTCCGAGACCATCCAGCGCGGCACGTGGACCTCGAAGCAGGCGGGGGTCGTCTCGATCCAGTCCATCTCCAGCGTGGCGACCGGCCCCGACGGGAACAGCGCCTGGTCGAAGGCGGTGCGGTCGAAGGCGGCCTCGTAGAGGTCGCGGCCGGCCAGCGCGAACGCGAAGTGGTCGAGCCCCCGGACGTCGTGGAGCCCGAGGCAGAGGAAGATCCATTCGTTGTCCCCGCGAGCCAGGCGCGGCAGGCGCGGGGCGGCGTCGAGCTGGGCCGGCGTGAACGGCACCCCGGGCGTGAGGCCCTCCAGGCTGAACAACCGGCCGGTCACGTCGGCGCCGTCGACCGTGGCGCGGGCGGGCCGCCCGGCACCGTCGCCGGCCCGGACGACGAGCGTGCGTCCGAACGGGATCCGGTCGGCGTAGCCGAGCAGGTCGCCGGTCGTCAGGTTCGCGAGCACCGGCACGCTCGTGCGCCCCTGGGCGAGGCCGGAGAGGCGGAAGGTCGCGACGCTCTCCTCCAGGCCCCGGTTGGTTTCCGACCAGCGATGGAGGTACGGCACGCGTCCCGCCCGGGCCCGCAGCGCGGCGCTCGCCCGCTCGCGCCGCGGGTTCTCGCGCAGCGCCAGCGCCCGGCGCCGCGGCGGGTCGGACTCGGTGGCGAAGGCCTGCTCGAGGTCGAGCGTCTGGAGCCCCGGCACGAACGTGCAGCCGAGGACGTCTTCGGATTTGCGGAGGTAGTCGAACACGAAGCGCTTGATCTCGCGCGGCCCCAGCGCGCCCGCCAGGCGCGCCACCACCACGGCCAGCACGCGCTCGCGGAACATCTCCAGCCCCTCCCAGGGCAGGCGCTGGATCCCCACCAGGGCCGCCAGCTTCTCGGCGTCGGCCAGGCGGTACGCGAAGCGGATCCAGTGGGACTGGCGCATCCGATCCAGGTCCTCCTGGAACGTCTCGAGCTCGAGCGCAGCCACGTCGAGCAGCGACGTGAGGACGGCGTCGTCGGCGACCGCGTAGGGGCCGGGCAGCAGATCGAGCAGGCGCGTGAGGTGGTTCATGCCGCCGGCGTGAGGTCCACCGAGGCGACCGTGAACACCTGGCCCGGCAGCACCTGGAAGGCCGCGCCGCCCTGCACGATCTGGGCGAACTGGTCGGCCGACGTCAGCGTGACGCTCAGCTTGAGCGGGTCGATGGCGTACTTGCCGTCGTCGCGCAGGGCCGTCAGCAACGCCGCGGTGTCGACGGCCGTGCCGGGGGCCAGCGTCTCGAAGAAGGCGCGCAGGCGCGCCTGGAGCTGGGACGTCACCGGCTCGAGGAGAGCGCCGGGCAACAGGGTCGCGCCGATGATCGCGCGCACCTCCACCGGGATCGTGTCGCCGGGGCCGAGCGGCTGATCGAAGACGTCGGCCGCGAACGCCACGTCGGCGGCGCTCAGCACCACGGCGGCCCCGGGATCCGGCTGGATGTCCTCCCCGGCGCCGGCCACCGCGCCGCCGGTCACGCCCAGGGTGATCACCGCGTCCACGACGCGCGGGTCACGCAGGACGGCGGCCACGAGCGGACGGTTGCGGATCTTCTCGCCGACGGCCTTGCGGTCGACCTCCGCCACGAGCGCCGCCCGGGCGCGCGCGTGCACCTGCGTCACCTCGGCGGGGGCCAGCCGGCGACCGGCCAGGGTGAGCTGCACGCTGGCCTGCAGGGCGACACTGGCCGCCGCGCTCCTGAGCACGCGGATACCGGCGGGCCGCAACGCCTCGATCCGGTTCTTCACCGCGGCCGGCAACTCGGAGTCGGCCGCGGGCTGTTTCAGGCTGACGGCGATGCTGATCTCGCCGGGAACCCCGTTCGGCATCTCGACGACCTTGACGCTGCGCACCTCGGGGAGCTGCAGGAGCCCGTGCTCGATCGCGCTCACGGTGCCCTTGTTGCTCGCGATGAGCGCGTCGCGGGCGCGGCCCCGCAGCTGCTCGTCGGTCTCGTCACCGCTGGCGCGCGTCGTGCCCCGCTCGTTGGTCACCGTCTCCAGCCCGGCGATGGAGCGCTGGATGACGGTCAGCACGCCCGCGTCCACCGGCGGCGTGGCGTCGGTGGCCCCCCGCACGGCCACCTGCGCGGTCGTCTCGAGCGCCAGCATCGCCCGCGTCTCGATCGTGTCGTAGCGGATCTTGTCGGCGGTGTCGGTGATCGGCGTCCCGGCCGGGATCGTGATGTCACCGGCCGAGCCGGCCCGCCGCGTGAAGGTCACGGTGCCGATCGGGCGGCCGGCCCGGAAGCGCTGGTAAGCGAGCAGGGCCACGACGCGATCGAGGGAGGCGCCGGTGGCGGTCTCGAGGAAGGCCGAGTCGTAGGCCAGGTTGAGCTGCGCGTACAGCAGCGCCAGCTCGCGGCTGACGGCCTCCAGCAGCGTGCGGGCCACGCTGCCCACGGTGAGGTCGGTGATCGGCGTGGGGTCGGTGTTGCGCGGGAAGTAGTTCACCACCACGTCGGTCCCGTTCGCCGGCTTCCGGCCGAAGGGCAGGAAGTGGATGAGGCTGACGTCGTCGGGATCCTGGTTGGGCAGCAGCTCGTAGTCGTTCAGCGTGAACGTATAGGGGACCAGCGCCGCCCCGGGCGCGGGCTCGATGTGACCCTCGACCACCGACACGCGGCGCACGGGCCGGCGCCGCAGCACGATGTCGGGCACCTGGACCGGCCGCGCCAGCGGGTCATAGCGCACGGGATGCGTCTCGCGCGAGACGCCCTGCGTGAGGTTGGTGAGCACGTCGCGGACGATGTCGGGATACGGGCGGTCGACGAAGCTCACAAAGCCACTTCCAGCGTGAGGGCAAGGGGATCGTCGTCGTCGACCGGCAGGACCGACAACCCGATGCGGATCGTGTGCGGCTGATCGGGCAGCGTCTGCACCGACAGGTCCAGCAAGCGGCGCACCCGTCGCTCCTGGCGGATCGCCTGGATGGTGTAGAGGCGCGCGAGGTTGCGCGTGGTCTCGGTGTTGAGCTGCCCGATCAGCTCGGTGAGGCGGCTGCCGTAGTCGGGATGGCCGAGCGCGGCCAGGGCGCCGTGGCGGGTCAGCAGGCGCAGCACCAGGGCCTGGGCCAGGTTGGCCCGTCCTTTGACGACGCCGACGTCGCTCACCGCGGGCCCGCGCGGACGCCCGCCGGGCACGACCTGCAGGTCGAGGCTGCCCCAGGAGTCGGCGACCTCGAGGGGAACGCTGCTCGGCACGCCGGCATACCGCGTCAGCGCCAGGTCCGTGCGGAGTTTCGTGTAGGTCTTGTCCTTGGCCACGTCGCGGGCTCCGTCGGGTTCCTCAGCCGCCGATGAAGACCGTGCCGGCCGCGATCACCTTGCCCACCGGCGCGTCGGCGGGATCGTTGCACGTCAGGGCGGTGTCGCCGCTGCGCGCCGCCGCCTTGCCGCCGATCTTCACCGTGGCGCTCCCCATCTGGATGGTGGCCTTGTTCGCGGGTGGCTTCTGGAACGTCACGCCGGGCGGCGTCGGCAGGTGGGCGGGCGTGTTGTCCGCGCTCGAGCCCACCACCGCGGCCGGCTGGCCGCCGATGCGCACCGTGCTCACCGTGCCGCCGCTCACGATGCCCGTGAACGGGTGGGGCAGCGGCGTGGGGACCTGGGCCGGGCCCGCCGGCACCATGACGATGTGCGTGTCGGTCGCGACGACCTGGTCGTTCAGCTTGGCGGCCGGCTGTCCCATGTCAGTTCAGGTCGATCGTCTGGCCGGCGATCTTCACGCTGGCGTCGCCGGAGACCTCGATCGTGGAGGCCTTGAGCCTGAGCGTCCCCGCGGCCTCGATGGTGACGTCGCCGCCCTGCTCGACGACGATCTTGGAGTCGCCCACCTGCAGCTCCGCCCGGCCGTCGGACCCGCTGCTCTGCGTCAGGCTCAGCCGCGTGTCCTGCGCCTGCAGGCGCAGCCCGCCGTCGTCGACGACGAGCTCCACCTTGACCGAGCCGTCCAGCGTGAGGTGCAGGCTCCGCGTGCCGTCCCCGGGCGTCTTCACGCGCAGCTCCAGCCGCCGGTCGGGGGCGGTCTCGTCGCCGGGCAGCACGGCCACCAGCTCGCCGGGCTCGTGGGCGGGCGGCTCGACGGCTTCGTTGTAAAGCCGGCCCACCACGACGGGCGCGTGGGGATCGCCGCCGACGAAGAGCACGACGACCAGGTCCTGCTCGCGCGGCAGGGCCGCGGTGCCGATCAGCCCGGTGGCGATCGGCACCTTGGGCAGGACCAGCCCCGACTCGCGGAGCTGGACCGTGCACGCGTAGCGCTTCTCGCCGTTGGCGCCGTGCAGTGAGGTCACCACGCCGAGGCTCGTGCCCCAGTGCTGCTCGATCTCGTGGCGGGCGACCTGGCGGATCGTGTTGACGACGCGATGCATGGCTAGAGCAGTCCTCCGATGGCGCCGAGCAACGCGAGGGGATCGAAGCTGTCGCCGCCCTTGAAGAACCGGATCGCGGTGACGCCGCCGCCCCCGCCGAGGACGTGGTCGACGCGGGCGATCCACACCGGACCGCCGGGCAGCCCGTCCGGCAGGTCCTGGACCTCGATCACGCCGCCGCAGCGCAGCCTGGGCTGCAGGAACGCCTGTAACCGTCCTGCCTCCCGGCTGGCGGTGTACTGGCGCTGGATCGCGGCGCCGGCGCTGCCCGCCCCGCGCGCCGTGCGCAGGGCCGGCTCGAACCGCCAGCGCCTGGCCAGCGCCGGCCCCTCGGGCCGGTTGCCGGCGAAGAAGTCGGTCGAGGGGCGCAGCGCCTCGGGCGCGGACGCGGAGCCCGCGCCGCTCTCGCCGGCGACGACCCAGGCGTCCACGGCCGACCGGGCGCGGTCGGCCTGCAGGGAGACGATCTCGCGCCCGTACCGCAGCGCGAGCTGGGCCTGGGTGGCGTCGATCACCGCCGACCGGACCTCGTTGTCGCTCGACACGCTGACCATGGCGCCACCCCACGCCGCCACCCGCGCCACGTGCTCCCACGCCGTGCGCGAGGGATCGGCGACGTAGAAGGGCACCTCGACGCCGTCGTCGACATCGGCGGTGGACACGCCCGCGTCGCCGGCGAGGGTGCGGAGCACGGTGCCGGCCGTGACGTGCTCGTAGGTGACCGAGGGACGGTAGCGGGCGAGCACGCCGCCGGCATCCAGCGCGGTGACACGGATCTCCTGGAAGCCACGGCGGATGGACTCCACCGTGCCGGTGAAGACCGTCTCCTTCTGCTCGCCGCTGTCGAGCGTGAGCGAAACGGGATCGCCCGGCGCCGCCGCGAGCGGTGCGGCGGCGGGCAGGCGGACCGTGAGCACGTCCACGAGTGGTGCCGCGGCCAGCGCGACGCGGATCTCCAGCGCCTGTTCCTTCCAGAGCTGGGAGCCGAGCGTCAGCTCGTAGCCGGGGGAGAGGAGCGACGTCATCCGGTGAGGTCCTTCACCGCCCTGGCCAGCCCGGCGACGGCCGGCGCCAGCTCGGAGAGCTCGTCCACCTTGTCGGTGATCGGCTTCACCGGGTTACCGACGTTCGCCAGGTCGCCCAGACTCGCCAGCGCCTGCAGCTGCTCCACGGCCGCCAGCGCCGTATCCACCGCGTCCATCACGGCGCCGGCCTGGTCGGCGATGTCCCCGAGCACGTCGCCCAGCGCACCGGCGTCGAAGCCGTCGATCCCGAGGTCGCCCAGGCCCACGTCGGCGAGGCCGCCGAACGAGCTCACCTCCGCCGGCGGCGGCAACGGCGGGCTCTCGGCCAGGACCAGGGCGTACGCGATCTGCCCGGCGGGCCCGATCTGCTGCTCGGCCGTGAACGACTCGATCACCATCTTGTCTACGCTGAGCGCGGTCGTGATGTCCGCCGAGAAGGTGACCTCCGCACCGCTCGCCGCCTTGTCCTGGAGCTTCCTGAGGTCGTCGGTGGCGGTGGCGGGCAGCAGGAACCCGGACAGCAGGACGCGATGGGAGCAGCGGCCGAGCTTCTGGTGCAGCGTGCCCTGAAGGCCGGCGATCCGCTGGCGCACGAACCCCTGGTCGATCTCCTGCCGGATGTGCTGCACGGCCTTCAGCTCCACGTCGTCGATCATCGGCGTGCCCACGGCTCAGCTCTCCACGTCGATACCGAGCTCGCCCGCCGCCTGCTCCAGGCGGATCGCCAGCTCGTCGAAGAGGGGATCGGCGAGGCCGAGCACGTGAGGCGTGGGCTCGAGCGAGACGGCCACGGTGGCCGGAACCGGAGATTCGGTCCGAGAGCGTGGCGCGGCAACACTCGGGCCGGCGCCGGTGCGCGGCTCGGCGTCCGGCGCCGCCGACGGGATCGCGGACGGCGCCCCCGTCACGGGCCATGGCCACGGATGCGCCGGCGACTCCACAGGGCTCGACGGCAGCGTCGGGGACGCGCCGTGACGTCCGTTGGTGGGCGCGACGGGGGCCGGCGCGGCCACGCGCGTAGCCGGCCGCCGCGGCGCCTCGAAGCTCACGCGAAACCGACCGCCGCGTGGGGAGGCGGCGTCCGGCGGCGCGGACGTCGGCTCGTCCTCGCCACCATGCGACGCGGCCGACGCCGGCGCTGCCGCGGGAAGACGGGGCGGCTCGGCGGCGGCGGCGGGGACGGCCGGCGCGGGCGGCGCCGGACTCGGAGCCAGCTCGACCGCGGCCGACTCCTGGGGCGTGGCCGCGGGCCGGTCGGGCACGATGACGATGCGGGTGCCCTCCGGCTGGTCCGCCGCCGGGCGGGCGGTCTCGCCGCGCGCGGCTCGCCACAGCAGCTCGACGTCGGCGGCATCGAGGCCGTCGAGGGCGGCGGGCGGGGACTGGATCGCATGGCACACCTGCACGGTGACCGCGGCGAGCACCCGCTGGTCGAGCGGGAGGGCGGGCTCACCGCCGGGGGCGTTGAGCCACAGCGCGAGCGCCAGCAGCGCCTCCCGCTCCGGGCCCTCGGCGGGCGGCGTCGCCGCCTCGTCGAGGCAGAGGCGCACGAACTGGTCCTTCAGGAAGGCCTCGCCCAGGTGCGCGAAGCGGGCCAGGATGCGCTTCTCCTTCCACGAATGGGGGTGCAGCCGCACGCGTGCGTCCCCGAAGTCGACGGCGACGGTGCCGTGACGGCAATCGAGCTCGAACCGCCAGCGGCGTCCGCCGGCGGCGACCTCACCCCTGACTGCGTCGACCTGCGCGCTCACGGGCGCCCGTCTACTCCTCGCGCACGCGCGTCGCCGTGAAGGAGTACACGGTCTCCGCGTGCCCCTCGGCGGTGAGGCCGAAGGTCTTGTCCTCCATGTAGCAGGCGTCGAACGTCACGCGCCGCATGGCCTCGCCGTGCTTGAGGGTCGCGCTGATCGAGAACTCGCCGCTGGACTGCAGCAACCCGTCGAGGGTGGCGTTGATGGACGCCACCCGCAGCTTGCCGGCGACGGTCTTCATGCCGAAGTACACCGCGATGCGCTCGTCGGTGCCGATGGCCCCGACGTGCTGGCGGTTCTTGATCACGTTGTAGTCCAGCGACTGCAAGCCCTCGACGGTCTCCTGGTTGATCTTCACCTCGGAGGCCAGCGCGGTGAACACGTGCGGCATGGTTGCGCTCCTTTCGTCCGGTGGCCGGGCTAGTTCTTCACCAGGATGGTCGCATAGATGTAGTCGATGGCCCGGACCGGGCGGATGGCGATGTCGACCCGCACGATCCCGTTGGCGAAGTCGGCCTGGGTCGAGTACACGTCGACCGTGAAGGCCGGGTCCTTGCCGTCCGTGCTCGGCACCAGCGCGCCGTCGCGCTCCATCTGCAGGAACATGGCGAAGACCTGCTGCCGGAGCGCGTTGCGGGCGCCGTCGTTGTTGAGGAGGCCGATGTACTTGTCGGCGATGGCCTTGACGTCGCGCACCGCCCTGTTTGCCGTCCGCTGGACGTTGACCTGCCGGCCGCTCGTCAGCAGCCCCTTCACGACGATGGTGCCGAGCCCGCGCCGCGCGTTGACGACGAGCACGTTGCCGGTGATGAGCTGCTCGAGCTGGGTGTCGCTGTAGCGGCCAGGCTCGCCGTCGAGGGCGGCGATCGTCTTGAACGTCGGCGACTGGAAGAAGTCCTGCCGCCCCAGCAGCCCGGCCACCGCCGCCTCGCTGCCGGCCGGCGCGCAGAGGATGAAGTGATCGCTGCGGACGTCGTCGGCGTGGTCGCGGATGCTGGGCACGCTGACTTGCTCGGCCACGGTCGCGGAGCCCAGGCCGATCCGGTTGCGGGCGACGTCGCCCATCTTCGTGCAGTGCGCCACCACGCTGCGATGCACGGCGCGCATGGCGGCCGTGGCGTCCGCGTTGTTGGTCCGCTCGTCGAACTGGGCGGCCACGGACGCGATGACCAGATCGACCTCTTCGGCGCTCTCGAGCCGCTCCAGGGCCGCCTGGTAGTCGTCGGGCAGCGGCGAGGTGCCACCGGTCAACAGGACCGGGCGCACCATGTGGCGGGGGAAGGACGTGGTCCGGCTCCGCAGGAACAGGTCGTGGGCCCGGATGAGCGCCGACCCCGACAGCATCTGGGGCAGGTAGTTCGGATCGTCGGGATCCATCGTGAGGTCGTTGAAGGTCTCGGTGAGCTCGTCGTCCTGGAACACCGTGAGGGTCACCACGCCCGTCGCGTTGTCGATGCTGGACACGCCGGTGGTGACCCCGACCGCGAGCCGTGACCGGACCCCCGGGGCGGGAGCCAGCTCGAGCATGGGCTCCGGGCTCGTCTCGCTGACGAGCTGCAGCGCCGCTCCCTTGTTGCGGCCGCCCCGCAAGGCCACGCCGGTGTTGACGTCCGGGAGCTGGGAAGCGCCGGGCACGGCCGAGAAGGTGACGACGGGGTCGCTGATCCCGGTGATCGCGGCGACGTCGGCGAGGTCGGCATAGACCCCGGTGTCGCGCCCCTCGGCGGTCACCTCGATCGTCACCCGGCGGCCCAGCGGAGTCGCCGCCAGGGGAACCGACGGCAGGACGGTGCCGCGCGCCTCCGCCACCACGTCGGGATCGCTGGCCAGCGCGCTCACGATGGCGCCGACGTTGGCGAGCGGCCCGTAGGAGCGCGGCGCGCCGGCGGCCGGTGCCACGACGATGTTGATGGCGTCCGGAGCGGGCGAGGCGCTCACCCTGATGCCGGTGCCGGCGGCGCCCGGCTCGCGCGCGATGATCTCCACGCTGGGAGCGCTCGCCGGGCCGGTGAGGCGCAGAGCGGCTCGCCCGTCGCGGACCGTGACGGCCGCCTGGTTCCCGGCGCGGCCCGTGCGCTTGGCCTCCACCCGGATGACGTCGGCGCCACCGACCTTCAAGGTGGCGAACGCCGCGCGGCTGTCCGACTCGGCGAGCACGGTCCGGGCCACGCTCGAGGGCAGGGCGGTCTGGAAGAGCGGATCGAAGGCGACGAGCACCCGGGAGTCGTTGTTGATCCGGTCGAACAGGTAGTTCGGGCTCGTCTCGTCCATGACCAGGCTCGGGAAGGCCTCGATGCTCTTGCCGTCGAGGAACGTCTCCACGTTGACGTACTTGACGCCCTGTCCCGACAGCGCCTTGACCTGGGTCACCTTGACGGCCAGCCGGTTGCCCCAGCCGCCCTCGGCGCGCGCCTGCAGCGTGACGACCTTCTCGTCGTCGTCGTCGAGCAGGTCCAGCGAGGCCTTCTGGCCGCGGCCCGGCTCGAGACGCGCGATCACCGCCCGCGAGACACCGTTGGCGAAGGCCGCCCGCACCTCCGGCATGGTGTAACGCGTCGCGGGCCCGAAGATCTCGACCAGCTCACCGACGTTGCCGATGGGCGTCGGCAACATCGGCCCGCGATCGACGACCCCGACCACGCCGAGGATGCCGGTCTGGCCGGGCAGAACCGGCGATGGCTCGAACACGGTCTTGACCTGAACGCCGGGAATGATCAAAGCAGACGCCATGCGCAGCTCCTTTGCGGGTGTCGAAGACGGTCACAGGGGCGACGGGGCAACGAGCGGGCGACGCCGACGCAAATCGCGCGCGCGATTTGCGAGCGGCCCTGCGGTGGTGATCTCACATGCCATTGCGTGCTGCGCCGCGGCGACTCTCGCCCGTCCGGCCGGCCACAGTTATCGCATGACTCCGAAGTCCGCAAGCCGAAAACATCACCGCCTCGGGGCACGATGCGACAGTCGGGGAATCCCCGACACGCTGATCGGCCCTACGAGCTGGGTTCTAGCCGGCGGCGATCGTGGCCCATGTCCGGGGGCCGACGATGCCGTCCGGGGTCAGGCCGTTGTCGCGCTGGAATTGTCGGACGGCGGCCTCGGTGCCGGCGTCGAACATGCCGCTCGCCGGCACACCGACCTTGGCCTGAATCGACTTGACCAGTTCGCCGCTGGCACCGCGTCGCAGTGTCGGCCGGTCTTCGGCGTCCACCGCCGGTATCACGGACGGGCCCGGGGCGGTCCCGGCCATGATGGCGGCGACCTGGAGGCGAAACTCGCCCATGTCGAAGGTCGGGTCGGGTTTGCGGCCCTGAGGCAGCGCGTAGTCCTTGTGGCCGCAGCACATGATCGCGTTCGCCGTGATCTTCTTCAGGATCGCCGCGCAGCCCCTGCGATAGGCATCGAGCTGGATCGCCGGCCAGGGGTCGGCCAGCGGTCCGCTGGTGTGCCCGGTGTTCTCGGCCTCGATGCCGATGAAGCTGGAGTTGCCGGTCGTGATGCCTTGCCAATTGCCGGCTCCGGCGTGATTGGCGCGGCCGGCCGCAATGACAAAAAATGTGCCGTCGCGGCCAAGACCAAGTTGCGACAGCGGGCCGGCGAGGTCCGACCGGCCGTCGGTCAAGAGGCCGAGACTCGGCATGTTTCCCGTTCGCGATCCGACAGTGTGATGGCACATCACGCCCCTGATCGTGCCAACATCGCCGCGGCCGCGGGTTCGCCAGCCGGGCTGTTCAGCGACTCTCAGGCCGGCATCCAGCAGGACTGTCGGCAACCAGGTCAGTGAAAAGGCCATGTGGCAGATCCTCGTCTGTAGTCGATGTCGGATCAGTCGGTCGGCGTCACATTCGTTGAGGCGCTGGGCGTCGACGTCTTCCTCGTAAGATTTCCACGCCGCCGGTCGCTTCCGGCAACTCTGCGTCGGGCGTGGCTTCGCTCTCATGGAACTCGAGATCGCAAGCATCGATGTGGGTTTCTTCGTCCGGGGCGGCCCGCGTTCTGGCGGGGGCCTTCCGCGCCTTTGTGGCGCGCTTCGCCTTGCCGGCCTTCGCGGCCCGCGCGTTCGACCTGCGTGACGTCTTCGCCATTGGCCTTCTCCTCGCGGTGCTGGGGGTCACGCCCCAGCGCGTGCAAGTAATCCATCAACCCGAGACCGATTGCAAGACACAAGCGGGCGATCGCTTTTCCCGGCGGCGTCCTCGCCCCGCGTGGCGCGTTCGCGCGGCTCGTCCGGGACATCGCGTCGGATGCTGAGATCCGCGGGTCGCTCCGATGACGCCGCAAGGCGAAAGACCCGCGGACGCTGCAAGACTGTTCCACCAGGCGTGGGCGCTGCTCGACGACCTGACCGCTCTGCGGCGCCGCCTGCCCGAGCCGAGCGGGTCGGCAGCCCCGATGCGGGCCATCGAAGTTCCGCTACCCGGCGCGGCCACGTCTGGCGCGCCTGGCTGGCTTACCACGCGTCGCCGGCGGCCGGCCGTGGAGCTCGCGCTCGTAACACGGCACGTGGACGATGAAGATGCCCATGCCGAGCAGCGAATTCGACGGTTCGTCGGGGCCGATGGTGCGGTCGCAGAGCCAGCACGTCACCGGATCGCCGGGATGTTTCTTCGCCACGCCCGGCGGCCTTACCGATGGACGAGGGGCGGCGGTGCGGATCGGCTGGTCCACCATGGCTGAGCCCTCGCTGCGAGGAAGTCCTGCAGCATCTCGACGATGTCGAGTTCATCATCGGCGATCAGGACGCGAGCCGAGCGGGCGGTCACGGGCCGTAGTCCAGCTCCACCACCCGTCTTTCGTCGCCTGCCGCCTCATCGCCCGGCGGCCGCGGAGGGCGGCGTCAGCGGGGTCTACTTGGGCTCGCGCGGCGAGCTGCACCGCTCGGCCTGGGCGTACGCGATGGCGGCCGCTCCCCTGGCGTACTCCAGCTCCACGCTCAGTCCCGTGGAGCGCCGGATCGCGCTGACATAGAGGTGGAGGATCACGATCTCGCAGATCGCCAGCACCACCAGAGCCGCCGCGGCGAGCCGGAGGCTTGGGATGCTCCGCTTGGAGCGTTCGAGGATAGAGGGAATGGCAGCCATAGGGGCCTCCAGGCCGTGCACCGCGCTCGACGACAGGGTGGCGGGAGAGTAGGCCTCAACGGAGATCGCGTCAATTGTCGACGTTCTTGACGCCCCGGGGCTCAGGGCACCGCCCCCTCAGTGGCGTTCCGGGTCATCGGCACATCGCGCGGAACTGCTCGGCCATCACGAGCAGCAGCGAGTCATCGGCGGCCGCGAGCTGGCCCATCTGGGCGTTGGCGATGTGGCGGAGGCTCGGGTTGCTCGACGTCCGGGCGATGTCGTAGAGGATCCGCAGCCGCTGCCGCGCCTGGTCCACCGGCAGCGTCCGACTCCGCAGCTCGACGCTCAGCCGCTCCATGCTCGTGCACGCGTGGACGCCGGCGGCATCGAGGCGCGACTGCCCGTCTGCGGGCATCGCGCCCAGGACGTGGAGGACCAGCATGGCGAGCGCCGCGGGGAGGCCGCGGGCGGCGGTGGTCAGTTCCACCGGGCGAACAGCGAGAGCTCGACGCCGGCGTCGGCCGGTGTGACCCACCGCTCGAACACGACCCCGCAGTGACACCGGACCTCGAGCCGGTAGCCGTTGTGGCCCGAGGCGCTGGCATCCGCGAAGAGCTGACCGTGCGGCCGGTGGGCGTTGGCGAACGCCTCGAGGTCCGCGATCAGCACCGAGGGCGGAGTCTCCACGCGCGCACGGTAGAGCCGTTGGCCAGCGCGGTCAATTGTCGACGTTCTTGACACCTGCGGTGACCCGGCTGGACGATCCGGGGCGGTCTACCGGGATCGAATCTTGCGAACAGTCTCCATCGACTTCTCGATGAGGCGCTGCCCCTTTTTCACCAGCTTCCGGACACGCCGATCTGATGCTCGCTGGGACCCGTGTTGGAAAGTATCCGTAGAACGACCGAGAGATGGCTGACCTGCCCGCACTCCTCTAGGATTGAGCCATGCGCCTGCCCTTCACGCCGCCGCTCGCGCCCATGCTGTCCAGCGCCGCGGACACCTTGCCCGGCGGCGAGGGATGGCAGTTCGAGCCCAAGTGGGACGGCTTCCGGACGCTGGTGTTTCGCGACGGCGACGAGATCCTGCTGCAGAGCCGTGACGAGAAGCCCATGAACCGGTACTTCCCCGAGCTGGTCGCCCCGCTGGCCGCCATGCTGCCCGAGCGCTGCATCGTCGACGGGGAGGTCGTCATCGTCGGGGTCGACGGGCTCGACTTCGAGGCGCTGCTGCTGCGCATCCATCCCGCCGCGTCGCGGGTGAAGCTGCTGGCCGCGCAGGCGCCGGCCTCGTTCGTCGCCTGGGATCTGCTCGCGCTGGGCGATCAGGACCTGCGCCCGGCGCCGCTGGCGGTACGGCGCGAACGGCTCGAGCAGGTGCTGGCGGGCGCGGCGGCGCCGGTGCATCTCTCGCCGGCCACGCGCGATCGGGCGCTGGCGGAGGACTGGTTCCGGCGCTTCGAGGGCGCCGGGCTCGATGGCGTCATGGCCAAGCGTCTCGACGCGCCCTATCGCGCCGGCGAGCGCACGATGATCAA
>DASWJN010000255.1:0-10386 GCA_036397135.1 Candidatus Methylomirabilota bacterium | reverse complement strand
GCCCCCGCCGCCATCCTCAACGCGGTCAACGACGCGCTGGCGCCTTTCGGCGCCCTCATCTCCGACCAGCCCATCACCCCCGAGCGCGTCCTCCGTGCGCTGGGCAAGCTCGGCAAGACCGGCACTCGCTGACGGCAAAGGCTACGATCCTCGCAATGTCCGGTGCGTATCCTCGGTCTGCGCAGGCCAGAAGCGTTTTTCCCGACTGCCGCAGATCCCCGCCCGCCGTGCTCGCCTGCGACAAGCCCCTTGCTACATAGTTCAAGCCACTAATAGGTTAGCGAGACAAGATGCAGAATGCGCACTTGACCGCGGACCCTGCCTGTGTACTCTTTGTATATCCGGCGAGGAGGCGGGGCATGCAGACGAAGATTCAGAAGTGGGGTAACAGCCTTGGGTTGCGGATTCCGCGGTCCTTCGCCGCCGAGGCCCAGGTGGAGGAGGGGGCGACGGTAGACCTGTCGGTAGAGGACGGTCGGCTCCTGGTCCGCCCTCTCCGCGTTCGCAAGTATTCCTTGAACGGCCTTCTCCGAAAAGTGAGCCGGCGGAACCTGCATCGAGAGGTCGCGACAGGAAGAGCAGTCGGCCGCGAGGCGTGGTAGTGGCGGCCTATGTGCCCGCGCGCGGGGACCTGATCTGGCTTCAGTTCAATCCCCACGCGGGCCACGAGCAGGCGGGCCATCGTCCCGCCGTCGTCATCTCTCCGAGTTCATACAACCGCCGCGTGGGGTTGGCCCTCTGCTGTCCCGTCACATCTCACGTGAAGGGATACCCTTTCGAGGTGCTGCTCCCGGAGGGGCTCGGCGTCGAGGGGGCGATACTGTCAGACCAGATCAAGAGCCTTGACTGGCGCGTGCGAAAGGCGAGGCGCATCGGCAATCTGCCGGCAGACGTGCTCCAAGAGACAGTCGGCAAGATCCTCGCTCTCGTCGATCCAGACGCGGCTCGCTAGCATCACGATGAACCCGACGGCGACTGAGCGCAGCGAAGTCGCCGCAGGTTAGCGTGAGCGTTAGGCCGACAAGGGGCGATGGAATCGCAAGAGTATCCGTTGCGGCGAGATTGGAGGGGCAAGGAGGAGGTTGATCGTCCGGATCATCGCAGAGGTAGCAGCGCTGGTGCTTGCTGCTGGAGGGACACCGGCGGAGAATGATGCGCTCGACGTCCCCCCTCGATAGAATGCCCACACACTCGCGCCAGCGTTCCCGGGAGGTGCTGCCATGGCGGTGCGCGCGCTGCTGCACTACGCGCTGGAGGTGCCCGACCAGACGGTCGGCGAGACGTTCTACCGCCGCTTCGGCCTGGTGGACGAGGCCGGCCGCGACGGCGCCGTCCACCTGCGCCCGGCCCCGCTCCGGCGCGACTCCGTCCTCCTCTACGGCGGGCCCCGCAAGCGGCTGCACCACCTGGCCTTCGGCGCTCCCGGCGACGAGTACCAGGCGACCCTGACGTCGATTCGTCGCGCCGGCGTGCGGGAGATCGACCCGCCGCGGGGCGCGCCCGAGGGCGGCGGGATCGGGTCGAACTTCTTCCACTACATCCGTGATCTTTGGGGCTCGTTCGCGGAGTACTTCCACGATCTGGACTCCATCCCGGAGCAGTGCGCGTGGCAGCCCCGCGATTTTCCCGAGGGCGACGCGCTCTACCGCTGGGGCCCGCCGGTGCCGGAGGACTTCGGCCTCAACCGCGAAGTGGAGGGCTGACCGCGCCCATGGCCGCCCGCCGCGTACTCGTCACGGGGATGAGCGGCCTGATCGGAACGGCGCTGCGCACGCACATCGAGGGCAAGTACACGCTGCGCGCGCTGAACCGGCGCCCCGTGCCCGGGGTGGACTGCCACCAGGCCGACCTCGGCGACCTCGAGGGTATCAAGCCCGCCTTCGCGGGGGTGCACACGGTGGTGCACCTCGCCGCGGCCGCCGGCGACCACCAGCTGCCGGCCGACATCATGCGGTCCAACGTCGTCGGCGCCTACAACGTGTTCGAGGCCTCGCGGCTGGCCGGCGTCACCCGCGTGATCTTCGCCAGCAGCGGCGCCACCGTCAGCGGCTGGGAGCGCGAGCCGCCCATCAGCCACATCGTCGCCGGCCGCTACGACGAGGTGGGCGAGTGGACGCCGCTCACCCGCGACTCGCCGCTGCGGCCGAGCGGCCTCTACGGCGCCAGCAAGGTGTGGGGCGAAGTGCTCGCCCGCCACTACGCCGACGCCTACGGGATGTCGGTGATCTGCCTGCGGATCGGGCGCGTGAAGGAGGAGGACCGCCCGGCCAACCCGCGCGAGATGTCGGTGTGGTGCAGCCAGCGGGACGTGGCGCGGATGCTCGCCACCTGCATCGAGGCGCCGGCCAGCGTCCGCTTCGATGTGTTCTACGTCGTCTCCGACAACCGCTGGAGCTACCGCGACGTCGAGCACGCCCGGGCGGTGCTCGGCTGGATGCCGATGGACCGCGCCGAGGACCATCGCGCCTGATCGAGGCCATCGCCGACACGTGGTCGAAGAGCGGCATCCGCGCCAGGGTCGAGATGGCGGCCGAGATGACGCTGGCCCGCTGACGCGGCACCCGGCGGGCGTGCGCGACATCTCGGTGGCGCCGACGCCGCGGCCGGCACTGCTACCCGCCTGCCGTTTCGAGTTTCCGGATCCGGCGCGCGCGGACGCCGAGGGACTGCTCGCCCACGGCGGCGACCTCGAGCCCGCCACGCTGATCAGCGCCTACCGCCGCGGCATTTTCCCGTGGCCCTACGACGACGAGCCGCTGCTCTGGTGGTCGCCCGACCCGCGGGCGATCCTGCCGCTGGAGGGGCTGCACGTCTCGCGCAGCCTCGCCCGCACCCTGCGGCAGGGCCGCTTTCGTCTCACGCTCAACGCCGCCTTCCCCGCGGTGATCGACGGCTGCGCCGCCCGCGAGGAGACATGGATCACGCCGGGTCTGCGTGAGGCCTACGTCCGGCTGCACACGCTCGGCTGGGCCCACAGCGTCGAGGTGTGGGGGCCCGACGGGGGGCTGGCGGGCGGGCTCTACGGCGTGGCGGCGGGCGGCCTGTTCGCGGCCGAGTCGATGTTCCACCACGCGCGCGACGCCTCCAAGGTGGCGGTGGTGGCGCTGGTCGAGCACGCCCGGCGGGTCGGCGTCACCCTGCTCGACGTCCAGGTGCCCTCACCCCATCTGGCTTCCCTGGGCGCCCGAACGATCCCGCGGGCCGAGTACCTGGCCCGCCTGGCCGACGCGCTCGGCCGGCCGGTGGCGTTCGCCGCCTGAAGACGGCGGTGCCGCCATCCGTCTGTCACCCTGGAGGGAGTCATGTACAGTGAGGCCATGACCCGAAGGATGGTTGCCGTGTTCCTCGTCGCGGGGCTGGGCATGGGCATCGTCCCCGGTGCGGGGGCCCAGTCCCCGGTCAGGCCTGCTCCGGTCGGGCCCTCGCTCGAAGAGGTCGTGCGCAGCCTGGAGAGCGCCTACGGCAAGATCAACGACCTCAAGGCCGAATTCGACCAGACCGCGTTCAACAAGAGCCTCAACCAGAGCATCCCGGCCAAGGGTACCGTCTATCTCAAGAAGGGCGGCAAGCTACGCTGGGAGTTCGCCGACCCCACGCCGCAGGAGATCGTCTCCGACGGCAAGACGGTCTGGATCTACACCCCGGCCCTCGCCCAGGTGAACGTGGGGCCCGCGCCCGAGGCGCTGGCGGGGCCGGCCGGCTCGTTCCTGGCGGGGCTGGGCCGCGTGCGCGAGCACTTCGGCGTCCGGTTCCTGAACCCCGCCGAGCCGCGCGACCGCGACGGCAACGTCGTGCTCGACCTCACGCCCAAGCAGCCCCTGCCCACGATGAGCCGGCTCATCCTCTCGCTGGACCCGCGGGCCTGGCAGGTCCGGCGGGCCGTGGTCTACGATCAGTTCGAGAACACGGTGACGATGCAGTTCCGCAAGACGACGGTGAACAGCGGCCTGGCCGACTCGGTCTTCACGTTCGTGGCCCCCAAGGGTGTGGCCACGGTCCCGCTGCGGTAGACTGAGCGACATGGCGGCCGACAACTCGTTCGACATCGTGTGCAAGATCGACATGCAGGAGGTCACCAACGCCCTCGACCAGGCGCGAAGGGAGATCGAGACCCGCTACGACCTCAAGGGCAGCAAGAACGACGTCGCGCTCGAGAAGACCGACATCAACCTCACTTCCGCCGACGAGATGAAGCTCAAGGCGGTGGTCGACATCCTCCAGTCCAAGCTCCACAAGCGCGGCGTGCCCCTCAAGGCCCTGACCTACGGCAAGGTGGAGACCGGCGCGGGCGGCGTGCTGCGCCAGAAGATCGGCCTCCAGCAGGGCATCCCCATCGAGAAGGCGCGCGAGATCGTCCGCCTGATCAAGGACGCGAAGATCAAGGTCCAGGCGTCCATTCAGGAAGACCAGGTGCGCGTGTCCGGCAAGAGCCTCGACGATCTGCAGCGGGTGATGGCGCTGGTGCGCGACCGCGATCTCGGCATCGCTCTCCAGTTCACGAACCGCCGGAATAATTAGATTTGGGGGCCCCGAGATGGCCCCCAAACCCCCAGACGCTCGTCGCGCCCCGGCAGAGCCGGGACGCTCCTCGATGACCCGCGTGGGCCTCGAGGTGGCCCCATGGCCGCGCAGGTTCCGCGTGGGCCTCGGGAGGGCGCCATCTCCGAGTAACGTCCGGCGATCGGGGTATACTTTCGGTCCTGCATGAAGGTCCATCTCACGACCCTGGGCTGCCCGAAGAACCAGGTGGATTCCGAGCTGATGCTCGGCCTGCTGGACGCCGCCGGCTTCCCGATCGCCGAGCGCGCCGAGGACGCCGAGTGCCTCATCGTGAACACCTGCGCGTTCATCGACCGGGCCCGCGAGGAGTCGGTGCAGACGATCCTGGAGCTGGCCCGGCTCAAGGAGCGCGGGCGCTGCCGGGCGCTGATCGTGACCGGCTGCCTCACCCAGCGCTACGGCGCCGAGGTGATGCAGGAGATGCCGGAGATCGACGGCATCCTCGGCACCGCCAACCTGCCGGCCGTCGTGGACCTGGTCCGCCAGGCCGCCAACCGGCACGACTGGGCGACGGCGGCGCCGCCCGGGTATCTCTACGACGCGAGCACCCCGCGGCTGCTCACCGCGAAGGTGCCCTACACGTACGTGAAGATCGCCGAGGGCTGCGACATGGGCTGCACCTTCTGCGCGATCCCGCAGTTCCGCGGCCGCCACCGCAGCCGCCCGCTCGCCGACATCGTCCGCGAGGTGGAGGGCCTGGCGGCGCGCGGCGTGCAGGAGGCGATCCTCGTCTCCCAGGACACGCTCGCCTATGGGCGGGACCTGTCGGGCAACGGCGACATCGGCGCCTTGCTGCTGGCGCTCGGCGACACCCGCATGCCGTGGATCCGCCCGATGTACTTGCATCCGGCCCACGTCAACGACCGGCTCGTCGAGACGTGGGCGCGCGCGCGCGTGGTGCCCTATCTCGACCTGCCGATCCAGCACGCCGACGACGCCCTCTTGCGGTCCATGCGGCGCGCGGTCACGGGGCGGCGGATGCAGGACATCGTGGCCGGGTTCCGCGCCGCCATCCCCGGCGTCACCGTGCGCACCACGGTGCTGGTCGGCTTTCCCGGCGAGAGCGAGGCGGCCTTCGAGCGCCTGCTGGAGTTCGTCGACGAGGTCCGGTTCGACCGCCTGGGCGTGTTCACCTACTCGCCCGAGGAGGGGACGCCATCTCCCGGCTACGGCGGCCAGGTCGCTCCGGAGGTCGCCGCCGAGCGCGCGGCGCGCGTGCAGGAGGCCCAGGACGCCATCGCCTGGGAGCGCGCGAGCAAGCTCGTGGGCACGCTCGCCGAGGTGCTGGTGGACGGCCCCAGCGAAGACGGCGCGTTCCACTGGGAAGGCCGGACCGCCGGCCAGGCGCCGGAGATCGACGGCGTCGTCTACCTGCGCGGCCGTGGCGATTTCACGGCCGGCCGCTTCGCCCGCGTCCGTGTCGTCGAGGTCGACGGCTACGAGCTCGTCGGCGAGCGCGCGTAGCCTCACCGCCCGCACCCGCCTGGCCGTCGCCATCGCCACCGCGGGCGGCGTGGGCCGGGCCCCGCTGGCGCCGGGCACGGCCGCGAGCGCGCTCACCGCGCTCGGGCTCTGGCTCCTGAATTTCTCGCCGCCGGTCCTCGCCGGACTCTTCGTCGTCCTCACGCTGATCGGCACCTGGGCCGCCGGCGAGGCCGAGGGCGCGCTCGGCGGCAAGGACCCCGGGGCGATCGTCGTGGACGAGGTGGCGGGGATGATGCTCTCGGTGCTGGCGGCGCCGCCGACGCCGGCCGTGCTCGCCGTCGCCTTCCTGCTCTTCCGGCTGTTCGACATCGTCAAGCCGTTCCCGGCCGGCCGCTCGCAACGCTTGCCGGGCGGCGTCGGCGTCATGGTGGACGATCTGATCGCCGGCCTCTACGCCCTCGTGCTCGTGACGATCGCCCACCGCTCCGGATGGCTCTGACCCCCGGCGCCCGGCTGGTGGTCATCGGCTCGCCGCTGGCGGCCCCCGACGACGAGGCGACGGCGGTGGCCGTGACGCTGGCGGGCGGGGGCGTGGCCCTGGAGAGCCGCACGGTCGTCGAAGAGGACGAGAGCGCGCTCGAGCGCGCGCTGGCGGTGGAAGCCCCGCTGACCGTGCTCGTGGCCGGCTCCGGCGGCGCCACCGGCGACGTCGCCCGCCGCGTGCTGGCCCGCGCGACCGGCGCCCGGCTCGTCCTCAACGAGCGGATGCTGGCGGCCCTGGAAGAGCTGCACCGCCGCCGTGACCGCCCGCTGCCGCGCCGGGACGAGCGGCTGGCGCTGCTGCCCCAGGGCGCCACGGTGTGGGCACAGCCCGACGGCGAGCCGGCCTGGGCGCTCGAGACCGACACCGCAGCCTGGGTGGTGTTGCCTCGCGGCGGCCTGCCGGCGTCCACCGCGGCGCTTCTGCTGGACTTCGCGCGCGCCCGGCTCGGACGCGGGGCGGCGATCGCGGTCCGCACGCTGCGCACGGCCGGCGTGACGGTGACGGACCTCGAGGAGCGGCTGGCGTCGTGGCTCGGGCCCGGCGAGGGCGACGTGACGCTCACGGCCGGGGCCGGCGAGGGCGAGGTGTGGGTGCGGCTACGCGCCCGCGGGGCCACGCCCGAGGCCGCGGGCGAGGCGCTGGCCGCGCTCGAGCGCCGGATCGCCGAGGCACTCGGCGAGGACTGCTACGGCCGGGACGGCGACTCGCTGGAGCAGGCGGTGGGACGGCGGCTGGCCGCCCGTGGCCTCACCGTGGCGCTGGCCGAGTCGTGCACGGGCGGGCTGGTCGGCCATCGGCTCACCAGCGTGCCCGGCTCCTCCGCGTTCTTCGAGCGCGGCGTGGTCGTCTATTCGAACCGCGCCAAGGAGGAGCTGCTCGGTGTGCCGGCCGAGGTCCTCCGCACGCACGGCGCCGTCAGCCGGCCGTGCGCGGAGGCGATGGTGCGAGGCATCTGCGAGCGCTCGGGGGCGGCGTGCGGCCTGTCGATCACGGGCATCGCCGGCCCCGACGGCGGCACGGCGGCCAAGCCGGTCGGCACCGTCTTCATCGGCCTGGCGGTGCCGGGCGCGGTGGAGGCCCGCCACTTCCGTTTCGCCGGCGACCGGGCCGCGGTGAAGTGGCAATCCTCGCAGATGGCACTCGATATGCTGCGCAGGGCGCTGGGAGGCACGCCACCATGATGCGCAAGACGCTGACCACCGTGGCGCTCGGGTGCGTGGCCGCCGTCGCGCCGGGCTGCATGACCGCGATGGGGCCGTTCGAGCGAGGCCAAGCCCACTACGAGAGCGGGCAATACCTCTTCGCCGCCGACGAGTTCAGCGAGGCGATCCGTCAAGACCCCACTTCGGCCGCCGCCTACGTCAACCGCGGCGTCACGCGCGTGCGGCTCGGCGAGCTGAACGCGGCGATCGAGGATTACAACCGGGCGATCCAGCTCGAGCCCGGCGACCCTGCAATCTACTTCAACCGTGGCAACGCGCTGGTCGCCGCCGGCCAGTACGGCCCCGCGATCGAGGACTTCACGCGCGCAGTCGAGCTGTCGCCCCACTTCGCCAGGGCCTGGTTCAACCGCGGCACCGCCAGGTCGATGGCCGGCCACGGCGAGGCCGCCATGCGTGACTGGCTGCACGCGATCGAGATGGAGCGTGACCCATGGGCGCGCGCGGCCATGCGGCGCAGCGCCGGCCTCGAGCCGCTGCCGGCCGTTGCGGCGGCCGGTCCGCCCGCCGGCCAGCCGACAACCGTGGGCTCGGTCGCGCCGGCGCCGCCGCCCGGGATGGGGGCCGCCGCCGTCCCGCTGCCGCCGCCCGCGACGCTCGCCGCCACGCCGCCGGTGGCGCCCGCGGCCTCGCCGCCCACGGCGCAGGCGATCGACGCCCGGGCGCTCGCCACGCGGGCCATCAGCCGCCAGCTGGACGGCGACCGCGAGGGCGCGCTGCAGGACCTGCGCGCGGCGCTCGCGATCGAGCCGGACCCGGCCCGCCGCGCGGCCATCGAGAGCCTGCTGCGATCGCTGGAAACGCCCCGGTAGAGGCCGTCCGCAGCTTCGTCGCCATCCTGCTCGCGGAGGCGATCCGCGAGCGGCTGGCGGCCGAGGTCGAGCGCCTGCGGCCCCTGGCGCGGGACGTGGCCTGGGTGGGGCGCGACAACGTCCACCTCACCCTGAAGTTTCTCGGCGGCGTCGAGGCCGCGCGGCTCGACGCCGTCGCCGCCGCCCTGAGCACCGCCGTCGCGCCGCGCGGCGCCTTCCATCTCACCCTGAGCGGGCTCGGCGCATTCCCCTGCCCGGCGCGGCCGCGCGTGGTATGGGCGGGGGTTGGCGAGGGCGCCGGCGCTGCCCGGGAGCTCGCGAGCCGCGTCGACGCGGCGCTGGCGCCGCTCGGCTTTCCGCGCGAGTCGCGCCCGTTCTCGGCCCACGTGACGCTCGGCCGCCTGCGCACGCCGCGGCCCGATCGGCGCCTGGGCGAGGCGCTGGCCGCCTCCGGCGGCGCCTTCGGCGGCCAGCGCGTCACCCACGTCTCGCTGATGCGCAGCCAGCTCTCCCCGGGCGGCGCGCGCTACACCGAGCTGGCCGCCCTGCCGCTCGCGCTTGAGTCGGGCGGGTAGAATGAGCGCGTGCCGCTGGCTTCACCGCCGCCCCGCCCGGGCGTTGCGCGCGCCGCTGTCCTGAGCGGGCTCCTCGCCGTCGTGTTCGCCTCGGCGCCGGCCGGCGCCTGCGAGCCGTTCCGCGCGCCCCCCGGAGTCCCGGTCGCGCTCGTGCTGTCCGGCGGCGGCGCCAAGGGCGCCTGGGAGGCGGGCGCCGCCGTCAGGCTCCTCGAGCGCGGGCTGCCCGTCCGCCTGGTCGCCGGCTCCTCGGCCGGGGCGCTCAACGCGGCCATGCTCGCCGACGGCCGGCTCGACCGGCTGGAGGCCCTCTGGCGCTCGGTGACCCGCGAGCAGGTCTACGGCCTGCGCGCCGGCGTGTTCTTCGCCGGGCTCCTGCCCGGCTGGCTGACGCTGCTCGCCCTCGACGGGGCCGGCTCGCTCCTGGATCCCGCGCCCCTGCGCGAGCTGATCATCGGCGCGCTCGACTTCGAGCGCGTGCGGGCCTCGCCGCGTCGCCTGCTCGTCGTCACCACCGATCTCGCGCGGCGGGCCCCGCGCCTGTTCGACAACGCCACCGTGAGCGTGGACGCCCTGATGGCGGCCGCGGCCGTGCCCGGCGCCTTCCCGCCCGTCGCCGTGGACGGCGCGCTGCTCGTGGACGGCGGCCTGACCGGCCGCGCGCCGGTGCTGGAAGCGCTGGAGGCCGGCGTGCCGGTCGGCCGCGTGCTCGTGCTGCTGAGCTACGCGGCCGACGAGCCGGGACACGCGCCCACCAGCCTGCGGCGCACGCTGGAGGAGGCCTTCGAGATGGCGATGGTCCACCAGATCCGGCGCGACGTCGAGCTGGCGCGCCTGAAGTACCCCGCCGTGGACGTGCAGCTGCTCACCCCGGCGACGCCGCTGCGCCTGCGGCCGCTCGAGTTCGACCCGGCCGGGATGGCGGAGGCGCTGGCGCGGGGGCGCGCCGACGCCGAGCGCTGTCTCGAGCGGTGGCCGGGGGTGTTGCCGTGAGGGCCCGCGGGTGGGTGGCGCTGGCCCTCGGCCTGCTGGGCGGCTGCGCCGCCGAGCGGTGGGACTACAGCAAGTCCGGCCTCACGCCGGCCAGCCTCGATCAGGACCTCACGGCCTGCCGCAAGGAGGCGCATCGCCCGTACGCGTTCGCGCTCACGCATTCCCGCCGCGTGGACCAGGACGCGCTCAACCAGTGCATGACGCGCAAGGGGTACACGGTCCGGGCCGATCACTGAGTGGGGGGCCCCGATATGGCCCCC
>DASWJN010000254.1:0-9964 GCA_036397135.1 Candidatus Methylomirabilota bacterium | reverse complement strand
GCGACCTCGGGCAGGATGTGCGTGGACAGGATCACCGTGTGCTCGCCGGCCAGCGACTTGATCAGGCTCCGGATCTCGGCGATCTGCTGGGGGTCCAGGCCGATGGTCGGCTCGTCGAGGATGAGCACGTGGGGATCGCTGACGATGGCCTGGGCCAGCCCCACCCGCTGCCGAAAGCCCTTGGAGAGGTTGCGGATGAGCCGGTTCTGCACGTCGGCGATGAGGCAGCGGTCCATCACCTCGGCCACCCGCTTCCTGCGCGACGCGCGGGGCACGCCCTTGACCTCGGCCACGAAGTCGAGATACGCCGCCACCCGCATGTCGCTGTACAGGGGCACGCTCTCCGGCAGGTAGCCGATCCGCCGGCGCACCTCCATCGACTCGCGGAAGACGTCGAAGCCGGCGACGCGCGCCGAGCCGGCCGAGGCCGGCATGAAGCACGCCAGGATGCGCATGGTGGTCGACTTGCCGGCGCCGTTGGGGCCGAGGAAGCCCACGATCTCGCCGGGCGCGACGTTGAACGACACGTCGCGGATCGCGTTGACGGGGCCGTAGTTCTTGGTCAGGTTCTGGACTTCGATCATGTTCGGCCGAACCGAAACGTGATTATACCCGACTCCGCGCGCTTCGCTCGTTCGAGTCGATGGCCGGGGCCGGCCCGGCCTCCGGGCGCCGCCCGGTTGGAATCCTTACAACCGTCTCACCCGCCCGGGGCCACCACCGGCATGACCGCGACCAGCCAGGCCGGCACCGCGATCATCTTGCCCGTGGCGGGGTCCCAGCAGGCGTGCAGCGTCGAGCCGGTCGCGACGGCCTGGCCGGCCTCGTTGACGATCTCGTAGGCGAACCGGAAGCTGGCCCGCTTGCGCTCGCTGACCCAGCAGCGCACGTCGAGGAGATCGTCGAGGCGGGCGGGGCGCACGTAACGCACCGTCGCCTCCACCACCGGCAGGTGGACCTGCTGGTCCACCTGCGACATTGGCAACCCCTGCTGGCGCAGGAACTCCACCCGCCCCACCTCGAAGTAGGTCAGGTAGTTGCCGTAGTAGACGACCTTCATGCAGTCGGTTTCCTGGTACCGCACGCGCACCTTCGCGGAGGCGATCACACCTACAGATACTGGCCGTAGCGGATCTTCTCGACCACGCCTCGCACCCGCTTGTAGGCGTCGATCGAGACCAGCAGGTCCTCGGTCGAGACGGGGCCGGGCTCGGCCCCCCCGGCGCTGCGGTGGACCTTGGTCTCCAGCGCGCGGCGGATGATCTCCGAGATGTCGGCGCCGCTCATGCCGCCCATCACCGGCAGCACCTTGCGGTCGTCGATGGGCTCGAACAGCGCCCGACCCGCGTGACGCTCGGTGCGCGCCTTGATCAGCTCGAGGATCTCGTGCTGGGCGTCGGCGTCCGGCAACGGAACCTCGACCAGGTGATCGAGGCGGCCGGGGGCGACCAGCTCGGCGTCGACCGCGTCGGTGCGGCTGGTGGCGCCGACGACGAGCACGCGGCCGTTCGGTTGCAGGGCGTCCAGCTTCTCGCACAGCGCCGCCACCAGGCGGGCGCTCGCCTCGCGGGCGGCCGGCGGCGGCAGCAGGTGCTCGAGCGACAGCGCCTCCGCCTCGTCGAGGAAGAGCACGGCCCGCCCCTCGCCGCCGGCGATCCGGAGGATCTCCTGCAACAGCTCGCCGGTGTTGGCGCCGAACTTCGACGTCAGGTTGAGGAGCTTGACGTGATAGAAGATGGCCCCGGCCGCGGTGGCCAGGGCCTTGGCCAGCTTCGACTTGCCGGTGCCGGGAGCGCCGTAGAGCAGGACGCCCTTGGGCGGGGTGATGCCCCACCGCGCGTACGACTCGGGATTCGTGAGGGCCAGCCCGAACCCGCGCAGCAGGATCTTGGCGGGGCCGAGCCCGCCGACCTCCTCGAACGACACGCTGGGATGGATATCGGTCTCCACCCGGCCGGTCAGATCGCCGAACTTCTCGCCGAGCTTGGCGAAGACGTCTTCCAGCCGGCGCTGCAGCGCCCACTGGAGGTCGTCGGCGGGCAGGCGCGCCATCAGATGTGGGGGCGGCGGGCGGGCGGGGCGTCGCGGCCGCCCTTGTCGAAGACCCGGTCCTCGACCAGGACGGGGGCCTTCGCGCGAATCGCCAGCGCGATGGCGTCGGACGGGCGCGAGTCCAGCGTCAGCTCGCCGCCGCCGCCGCCGCTCAGGTGCACGGTGGCGTAGTAGATGTCGTTGCGCAGGTCGGTGATGACGACCCGGGTGAGCGACACGTTGAGCCGTCCGAACAGCGTGAGGAACAGGTCGTGGGTCAGCGGGCGCCGCGGGGTGACGCCCTGCAAGGGCACGGCGATCCCCGTCGCCTCGGCGGGCCCGATCGTCATCGCGAGCTGCCGGCCGTCGCGCTTGCCCTGCAGCACGACCGTGGGTGTCTGCGTGCGGGGATCGATCAGGACCCCGACGACCTCGGCCTCCTGCGGCCCGATCGGCCGCGGCACGACCTCGGACCCGCGGCCGGGGGCCAGATCGGCCCGGCCGGGCGCGCCCGCCATCATCAGCGTCACCAGCGCCACCGTTCCGATCCGGGCCGTGGACGTCATGCGCGGCACCCCCCTGGGACTCGCGGCCTCTCACGGCGGTCAGTATACTGCGCGACCGCGGGGGCGCCGGCCGCCGCATTTCACCGCGCGGGCGCGGCCAAGCGGAGCGAGACGAGGCCGCCCAGCAGCAGCAGCGCCGTGAGCGCGGCCCACATGCTGCCGTAGCCGAGGGCGTTGGCCACGTAACCGAACGCGAACGCGCCGGCCGTCTGACCGACCAGGAACATCGCGCTGAATACGCCGACGACCGACGCGCGGCGCTCCGGCGGGGTGGCGTCGGTCACCAGCGCGGCCAGGCCGGGATAGAGGAAGCCGTGGGCGCCGCCGGACAGGAGGCCGGCCACGAACAGCCCCGGCAGCACCGGGACGGCGCTGGAGCGGGTGACCAGCACGCCGAGCAGCGCCAGCAGCCCGGTGGCGGCGGCCTGCACGAACATCGACGGCACGATCACCGCGCGCCGACCGCGCGTGTCGATCAGCCGGCCGCCGGCGAGGCGCACGACGATCGCCGACAGCGCGTAGGCCGTGTAGAAGAGCGACAGCGTGGTCACGCCGAGGTCCTCGGCGAACGTGGGCAGGAAGGCGAAGATCACGCCCGAGCCCAGGCCGAAGAACATCGTCACCAGCATGTGCCGGTGCAGGACGTCCACCACCGCCGCCCGCGCCGCGCCCGGCGCCAGCCGGGCCGGCAATCCGGTGGACCGCGGCGTCTCCGGCAGCGGCCAGACCAGCGCGGCGGGGATGAGCGCGAGCGCCGCCGACAGCAGGAAGAGCGCGCGGAAGCCGGCGGTGCGGATCACCCACTCGCCCACCAGCGGCGCGACGGCCGTGGACACGAAGCCCGCGATCCCATAGATCCCGAGCGCCCAGCCGCGCTCGGCCGGCGGGATGAGGTCGACGACGTAGGAGAAGCTCGCCACGAAGAACAGGGAGAAGCCGATCCCCTGCAGCGCGCGCACCACCGCCAGCAGCGGGACGCCGCCGGGGGCGACCGCCAGCAGCGCCGCCGCCAGGTTGAGCCCGATGCCCACCAGCATGAACGGCCGGCGCCCGATGACGTCCACCCACGGGCCGATCAGCGGCTGGCACAGGATGCCCACGCCGCTGTAGATGCCCATCACCAGCCCGATCTCGATCTCGGTGCCGCCGAGCTGCTGGATGTAGAGCGGCAGCAGGACGAAGCCGTTGAGGCTCAGGAAGAAGAAGAAGTTGGTGACGGTCGCCCGGACGAACGGCGTGGGCGCTAGAATGGACGCCACTGCGCATGATTATCGCATGCTGACGCTCGACGTCCTGCGCCGCGGCCTCGCCGGGGGCGGCGAGGAGCGCGTGCTGACGCTCGATCCCGCGTTCCAGGGGCTTCCCGGCGCGGCCCACGGCGGTGTCGTCCTCGCGGCGTTCGACCTCGTGGGCGGGCGTCCGGGCACGCGCGACGTCCACGGCCACTACCTCCGCCGCGTGCCCCTGGGCGTTCCGCTCCGCCTGCGCGTCCGCGGCGCGCCCGGCGCCAGCGACCTCGAGCTGTCGGAGGCCGACACGCTGCTCGTGGCGGGCCGCATCGGGGAAGCCGGCCCGCCGCCCGCCACGCTGGCACCGCCGCCCGCCGCCGACGCGATGGCGCTGCCGGTCTCGCGCGGGTGCTTCGCCTGCGGTACCGACAACCCCCTCGGGCTGGGCGTGCAGTTGCGCGCGGACGACGTCACCGTGGGTGGGAGTTGGCGGCCGCGGCCGGGCTTCGTGGCGACCGACGGGACGCTGGCGGCGGCGGCGATCACGACGCTGCTGGACGAGGCCGCGTTCTGGCTGGGCGCCCTGGCCACCGGGGAATCGGGGATGACGACAAACCTGAAAGTGACGGTCCACGCGGCGGGCGGCGCCACCGGCGCGATCACGGTGACCGGGGCGCGGGCCTCGGCGCGAGCACACGCGGGCGACCTCCGATACTGGGATACCGAGGTCGTGGCCTGCGACGGCGACGGGCGGCTCCTGGCCAGCGCCGTCATCACGTTCGTGGCGATCCGGGGCGCCGCCCGCCGGCTCGTCACCGGCATGCTGGCGATCAACGCCCCCGACCTCGTGCGCCGCGTCTTTCCCGCCTACGCGCCCCCGGCGTGACGACGAGAAGGATCAGTGTCGGGGATGCATGGGCCGGTGTCCGCCTGACATCGGTCACGACACAGCCGGGCGGCCACGGCCGCGAGGTACCCATCGTTGCGTCATTCCACGCCTGGCCCTCCTTTTGCTCAGCGCGTGCGGCACGACGTCGCGCACTGCGGCGGGGAGGGCCCTGATGACCGAGGTGATCGATCTCACGCTCGCGCGACGCGTGGAGCGGCTGGAGCGTGCCCAGCGCCGGTGGCGACGCCTGGCGACCCTCTCGGTCCTCGGCATGGTGGCGGTGGCGCTCATGGGCCAGAAACCGGCCCCGCGGATCGTCGAGGCCGAGCGCTTCGTCCTGCGCGACGCGGCCGGCCGCGTGCGCGCCGAGCTGGTGGTGGACGGCGAGCAGTCGGTGGCGCTGCGCTTCAAGGACGCCGACAGCATGCCGCGCCTGTCCGTCGGCACCGAGAACGGCGCCGCCGTCGTGGTGCTCAACGAGCAGGGCGGCCGCGTCCGGGCGGGACTGGTCACGCTGCCGCACGGCGCCCCCGCCCTCACCTTCTACGACAGCAACGGCAAGAACCGGGCGGAGCTGGCCCTCACCCGGGAAGGCGCCCCCGCCCTCACCATCACCGACCGCGACGGCTTCCTCGCCTGGAAGACCCCCGAGCAGCCCGGACTCACCGGCCGGTAGCCCCCGGCAGCTGTTTGACATGGGCCCTGAGCGGGGCACCTTCGAACTGCGGGCTCCTCAGTGGGCAACTATGCGTGGGCGGACTGGCGCTCAGGCCTCGCTTTCCGGCGTTTGAGCCTGGGCAACGCTTTGATGGTCCTCCCCGCCCTCTGCTCGGCCAACCGCAGCTCGTAGACGCCCTGGAGGTTGAGCCAGAATTCGGGGCTGGTCCCGAAGAAATGGCCGAGGCGCAGGGCGGTGTCGCCAGTAATGGCGCGCTGGCCATTCAGGATCCCGGTGATGCGGTTGGTCGGCACCTCCAACTCGCGCGCGAGCTCCGCGGCGCTCATGTCGAGCGCCTTCAGTTCCTCGGCGAGATGCTCGCCCGGGTGAATCGCGAGTCGTGCCATGGGTCTCTCCGTCTATAGTCGACGATCTCCACCATGATCGGGCCGGCCGAACCTTCCGGCCATTCGAAACAGATGCGCCACTGCTCGTTGATCCGTATGCTGTACTGGCCTTTTCGATCCCCTCGCAGTGCCTCGAAACGGTTGCCGGGCAAGACGGCAAGGTCCTTCAGCGATGTGGCCGCCTCGAGCCGGTCGAGCTTCATCCCCGCGGACCGTTCGATTCCAGAGAACGCCCTGACCCGCTTGCCACCGGCAAACGCTCTGGATCGTTTGTCACGATAGCTGACGATCATTGCGAGAGTAACCAGCGATATGAGTTACGTCAAGCGTAACGGCCAGGAGGACGGGGCGTGCTCTGGACCACGCGCAGTACGGCAGTCGCATCCACCCGACGCCGAAACCTGACGATCAGCGCCTCGGGAGGAACATCGGCCTCGGCACAGTTGCGCCCCTCATCGATGCAGAGGATCAGATTGGACAAGCGAGCGCTCCGATACAGCGCGAGCTTTCGTGCCACGTAGTCGGGTGTCCAGAAGCCGACGATCTCCAGGAACCACCGGCGCGCCGCATCGGAGCGGTGCTGGAGGGCGAAGTCGGGGAAGATCAGCGTGCCGCTCGCGGTGAGCGGCTCTGGCTCACGAATGACATCCCACTCCGGCGCGAGGCGTCGGAACTCCCGGGCGAAGCGCTCCTCGAGGTGGCTGTCGTATCGGCGCGGCGCGCTGGCCGGAAAGACTGGATCACCCGTCGCGAGCTGCAGGGTGAGGCGACGCCCATGGACGACGCAGTCCGCCCACAGGCGGAAGCGTGGACACCACGCCAACAAAGGGACGAGCTCACCGAGCGCTCGCCCGTAGAGCCGCGTATGACGAAAGAGCGCGAACGGTCCCGAGAGTTCCAGGGTGGCGTCGGTAGGACCAGCCCGGTCGGCGACGGTGCAGATCAGGCCTCGCCACTTCGCGTGGCGGACGAGGATCCGCGTGTTTCCCTCGACTTCGATCCTGACGGTGGTGGCGCGGCAGAGGAGTGCCTGGATCAGCGCGAGGTTGCTCCGCAGCGCCAACTCCAGAGCCGACAAGGGCTCTGCGGGCGCGCCGACGAGCCGCTCACCGGGCAGGTCGCCGAACAACGAATCATGCAAGATCTCTGGCGTCACCCCCAAGGAAGCGGCGACCGTGGACAGGACAATCTCGGGAGGGGCCAGTTTCCGCGCCGCCTCCCCGAAGACAAGCGCCCGCGCCCGTCTGGGCGGCACGGGTGTCTGGCGAAGACTGGTCCGGAGTTTTGCGAGAACCTGGGTGGCCAGTCTGCGCTTTCCTGGAGGGCTCTCGCAGGGGAGGGGCTCGCGCAGCCGGGCATCCAGCTCGCGTTGGGGCCGCCCGATGAACCGCTCGTGCTCTTCGAGGAGCGAGCGCAGCCAGGGATGGTCGTGTTCCCCGAGGAAGTGGGGGACGACGACGGCGCCGGCCACGCTATAGCCGAGCAGATGGTCGGGCAACAAGGCCCTGACGTCTCCTGCGCGCCTGCCCAACTTCGATGGTGTTGCGCGTCACGAGCTCGTACACCCCCGCGCGCTTGCCCTCGCCCGGCCGCAGCAATCGGCCGACTCTCTGGACGTGCTCGCGCTCCCCGAGAGCACCACCCACGACCACGGCGACGTCAGCGTCGGGAACGTCGAGCCCTTCGTTGAGCACGCGGGCTGACACGAGCGTCCGGATGTCGCCGCGGCGGAAGCGCCCGAGCACCTCATCGCGTTCCTGACGGCCGATGTCACACGTCAGAGGCATGACGAGGTGCTCGCGCGCAATCGCGTAGGCCGTCTCGTTGTCCGCGGTGAAGATCAGCATTCTGGAATGCCAGTGGCGTTCCAGCAGCGATGCCAGTGCTCGCCGCTTCCCATGCGTGAAACCAAGAAGCCGTCGCATCTGACGCCACGCCGAGAGGGCACGGCGGCCCTCGACAGTACGGGCGGAGTGGTGTGTGAAGTCGGCCCAGCCGGCAGCGGGCGCCAGCCGCCGGAAGTCGGCGTAGACACCGTTGAACACCGCAGCCAGGCTCGTGTATGCGGAACGTTCCTCGGGAGTGAGGTCGAGGTACAGCGTGATCGCGTCGAAGCTGGCGAGAAACCCCCCGGCGAGGTCAGCGACGGCGAGCTCGAAGACGGTCGGTCCCACGAGCTCGGCGAGACAGGCCGCGGCGCCGGCGTCACGCGGCGGTGTCGCCGTGAGACCGAGGCGAGCCTTCGCGACCGTCATCTCGAGGGCCTCGTCCCGAAGGCCACCCCCGAAGTGATGGACCTCGTCGACGATGAGGAGCTCGAAGCGATCCCCGAGCTGGTCCATGTGCCGGTACGCGCTCTCGAAGGTGGCGACCGTCAGCGGCGCCCGCTGCCGTACGCCATCGCCATAGCACCCGACAGCGCCCCGGTACACGACCCTGATCTCCCGAAGCCATTGATCGAGCAAGACACGGGTCGGGACGAGACACAGCGCGCTCAGACCCGTCCGGCCCATGGCAGCAAGGGCGAGCCGGGTCTTGCCGCTCCCGGTCGGGAGGGCGACGACGCCGCGCCGGTGCCCCAGCTCCCAGGCGGACAAGGCCGCCTCCTGGTAGGGTCGGAGCTCGACGTCTGACCACGCCTCCTGCATCGGTCGGAGAGGCGGGCTGAGGTCCTGGAATTGGGTACCGCCCTCGAGGAGCCAGCGCTTGAGGGCGGGGTACCGGCTGGCGGGAGCCCGATGGGCGTGGACGCGCGGGTCCCAGAGAACGCCCGGCGCCTCGGCGAGGTTGAGGTCCCTGGGTGGACCAGTCAGCAAGAGGGTACCTCGGTCGAATTGCAGCTTCATGATCGGAGCCTCACCGGAATCCATGCCCTTTGATACTGGGCGTGCCGACTCCGCGCCAATGCCCAAAGATCGATACACGCTATTCGCGGGCGAGCGATGACCACTGGTCAATCCACCGAACGGCGACAGCTTGACCTCTTCCTCGATGGTCAGGACGCGTTCCTGGTCCACGAGGTCGCCAGGGGTCTCGTCGGGCAGGACCGCAGTCGCGCCGAGATCGGCCTCGAGCGCCTGCGCGCCGAGCACCCGTTCCATCCTGACCTGCCGGCGCTCGCTGTGCTGGTCGCCGCCCTGGACCGGCCGGCCCCGGCACCGGCCACCCACGCGACCGTCACCGCGAGCATCGAGGCGGTGCAGCAAGTCCTCGCGCCCGCGGCGTGGCGCCTTCTCGGAGCGGACGCCGCGGCCTTTCTTCAGCCCTCGTGGCAATGGCTGGCGGCGACGGCGGCAGGCCTGCCGTTCGACGAGGACCATCCCTACGCTCATCGCAGCTGGCTCGGCCTGCAATACGGTGGCGGTAGCGAGGGCTGCTCGACGACCCGTTAGCCGCGCTGGACCACGTTCAGCGCTGACCCGGCCCTGAACCAGTCGAGCTGAGACGCGCCGAACGAGTGGGAGAGCAACAGGGTGTCGGTCGTGCCGTCGGCGTGTCTGATCACGCAGCGCACGGGCAGGCCGGGCGCCATCGCCGTGAGACCCACCAGGCTCAGCCGGTCGTCCTCGCGGATGCGGTCGTAGTCGGCCGCGTCCTGGAACGTAAGCGCCAGCAGGCCCTGCTTCTTCAGATTCGACTCGTGGATGCGCGCGAAGCTGCGGGCGATGACGGCGGCGCCGCCGAGCAGCCGCGGTGACAGCGCCGCGTGCTCGCGGCTGCTGCCCTCGCCGTAGTTGTGGTCCCCGACGACGACCCATCCGACGCCCTTCGACTGATAGTCACGGGCGATGGCGGCGATCGACTGCCCGGTCTGCCCGGTGAGGACGTTCCGGCCCTTGCCGGCCTCGCCCGACCATGCGTTCGTCGCCCCCATGAACATGTTGTCGCTGAACCGGTCGAGGTGGCCGCGGAAGCGGAGCCAGGAGCCGGCCGGCGAGATGTGGTCGGTCGTGGTCTTGCCCTTGGTCTTCATCAGCACCGGCATGTCGAGGAAGTCGCGGCCGTCCCAGGCCGGCCACGGCTGCATCACCTGCAGCCGCTGGCTGCCCTCGCGCACCCGCAGCTCGACGTCGCGGCCGCCGGCGGGCGGGTCGACGTAGGCCGAGTGGCCGCGCGCGAAGTCCCGGGCGGGCACCTCGGGCGCCGTCCCCGGCGGCCGCAGCGTGAACGGCCGGCCGTCGGCG
>DASWJN010000253.1:0-5811 GCA_036397135.1 Candidatus Methylomirabilota bacterium | reverse complement strand
GGGGAACGGTCCCGGAGACCCCACCAGGGCCACCCCCGCCCTTCCCGCTCGGCGGTCACGATCTGCACCGGATACGGGCGCGGCGTCGGGACAGTGAGTGCTACACCGGGTCGATGGGCGGGACGGCGGGGATCAGGCCCTTCTGGTGGGCCAGCGCGAAGAGACGATCGATGGCGGCGCGGCCTTCGGTGCCCAGCGACAGGGTGAAGTCGTTGACGTACATGAGGACGAAGCGGCGGCAGGTTTCCTTGTCGATGCCGCGGCCGTAGCGCATTGCGTACTCGATCGCCTCGTCGACGTTGGCGTGGGCCCAGGCGATCGAGTCGCGCAGGGCCTGCGACAGCGCGCGGTGCAGATCCTCGCCGAGGTCGCGGCGCATCACGTTCACGCCCAGGGGCAGCGGCAGGCCGGTGGCACGCTGCCAGGACTCGCCGAGGTCGAGGACCTTCGTGAGCCCCATCGCCTGATGGGTGATCTGGCCTTCGTGGATCAGCAGCCCCAGGTCGGCCTGGCCTTCCAGGACCGCCTGCGGGATCTTGTCGAACGCCACCTCGATGAGCGGCGGGTCGCCGACGTAGAGCCGCAGCAGGAGCGCGGCGGTCGTGTGCTTGCCGGGGATGGCGACGACGCGCTGCTCCAGCTCGGCCACGGGGACCGGCGCCCGCGCAACCAGGATCGGCCCGTACCCCTTCCCCATCGAGGCGCCGGGATCCATCATCCGGTACTGCTCGGCGACGAGCAGGTACGTCGCGAACGAGACGGCCGTGACCTCCAGCGCACCGGTGCGCGAGCGGCGGTTGAGCGTCTCGATGTCCTCCAGCACGTGCTCGATGCGCACGCCGGGGATGCGCACCTTGCCCGCCGTCAGCGCGTAGAACATGAATGCGTCGTCGGGGTCGGGGCTGTGGCCGATCCGTATCGTCCGCTCCATCGCCCGCCAAGGCTATCACAGGGCCGCCGCCGGGCCGGCCGGAACGCGGCCGGCGCCCGGCTGGAGCACGCGGCCGAGCGGCCGGACCTGGACCAGAACGCCGCCGGTGGTGGCGGCCCACAGGGGCGTGATGGGCAAGCCGGCCGCGCGCAGCGCGGAGGCGATCCAGGTGTTGCACGTGTTCAGCAGGCTGTAGCGGGCGCGGGCCGGATAGAATCCACTGTCGCCGTACAGCCCCGGCTGCAGTCGCGGCGCCCGCCGCGCGCCGCCGCGCGCGTGGGCATCGTCGACGAACTGCACGAGCGCGTCGAAGCCCCGGAGCGACAGCGCCACCTCGACGATCTCGCGTTCGGGGAAGTACCGCGCGACCGCCTCGCTGAACCCCGCCACGTGCAGCACCGAGCCCCGCGACGCCACCGCCGCCCTGAGCGCCAGCGCGAGCGTGCCGCGCGGCGCGGTGTAGAAGTCGCGGTCGCCCCAGGCGACCTCCAGGAACCGCGCCGACGCGAAATCCACGCGTTCCGGCCAGCCGTCACCGGCGACGTCGGCGGCGCGCACGACCAGGCTGGTGTGCCATCCGTGGTCGACGACCCAGACCACCCGCGCGGGCGACTGTGGGTCGGGCGGATAGCGATCGGCCATCGGCCCCAGACAGCCCGCGACGGTCAGCACCGCCAGGAGGAAGACCGCGGTGAATCGATGAGGCCGGCCCCAGCCCTGGCATCCGGCTTGCTGCCCAACCCGGTCGTGAGCGACATCGCAACCGCTTCGGGCCTGCCCCGGTTCACCGTCGCGCGGGGCGCCGCGGCCGCCGTCCGGTCGGCGCGCAGCCTCACCGGGTCGGCGCTGGGGGCGTCGTTGCGCCGGATCGTGCGAACGCCCGCCGGCCTGCGCGCGGTGAACCACCTGCATCGCCGCCTGGGCCCCGCGGCCAGGCGCCGGTTCTACTACCTCTGCTACGACGAGACGTGCCTCGTCGAGGGCCCCTGGACCGTCGAGTTCGGCGGACGCCGGCTCGTGCTGCCGCTCCATCGGCGGTTCAGGATGGCGTGGATCGCCGCGATCGCCTTCCACGGCCACGATCCCGAGCTGCATCACTTCTACGAGGCCGCAGTGAGCGGCCTGCAGCCGCCGCGGGTGTTCTTCGACGTGGGCGCCTCGTACGGGCTGCATTCCCTCAAGCTGCTCGCGCACGGCGTGCATGTCGTCTCGTTCGAGCCGAATCCCGCCTGCCACCCGTTCTTCATCGCGTGCTGCGAGCGTAACGGACTGCGCCCCGAGCTTCACGCGGCCGCCGTCGGCGCGCGTTCGGGTACCGTCGAGCTGGCCATCCCCGGCGATCGGACTTATCTGGGCACCGTGGCCGATGAGGTGAAGGACGCCTGGTGCGGACGGCTCGACGTCACGACCCGTCTCGTTCCCCAGGTGACGCTCGACGCCTTCGCCGAGGAGCGGCAGCTCGTCCCCGACCTGGTCAAGATCGACGTCGAGGGCAATGAGCTGGCGGTGCTGGAGGGCGCCCGGGGTCTGCTCGACCGCGTGCGGCCGGTGGTGCTCCTCGAGAGCTGGCCAGGCGGTCGGGGACGGACCGCCCTGTTCCTCTCGCTGGCCTCGCACGGGTATCGCCTGCAGCCGCTCGTGTTCCCGCCGGCGCCGCGGGCCCCGCTGAGCCTCAGCGCGTTCCTCGAGTCGCCGACGATCAATTTCGTCGCCAGCCCCGTGCCTCGCCAGTGAACTCGATTACCCCTGCGTGCACGGGATTACCCGCCTCGGGGACGTGACGACGCTCTGACGACCTGGCCCCGCCACCGCCGGCGGCGGCCGGTCAGCGGTCGCTGAACCCCAGCCGGACCTCGCCCGCCCGGACCGCCCGGATGATGGCGTCACGGTTGCGGGGAGCGTCGACCTCGATCCAGGCCCGCCCGAAGTGTGGCGGGCGGTGCGCATCGTCGGTGGCGATCTTCACGAGCGGGATGGCCGCGGTGTCGTAGAGCGGGCGGTACAACCCCGTCTCGGTGACCTCGACGGCGTGGAGCGGCCAGCCGGACTCGCGGATGAAGGCGACGCGGTCGACCGTCTGCGCCACGCTCAGCTTGTAGCGGGCCGGATGGTTCAGGATCCACAATTCCTCGGTATCCCCGACCACCTTGCCGACGTGCTGCGAGAGCGGATCGAAGTTCAGCTCCACGCCGCGGAAGAGCAGCAGGTCGGTGCGCAGGCGCTCCAGCGCCTGCCGGTACCCCGGCTCGACCCAGTTGGCGTGGTCGTCGTGATCGGTGATGGCCAGGAAGTCGTAGCCGCGCGACTCGTACTCGGCCACCAGCGCCGCCGGCGAGCGCACGCCGTCCGAGAACGTCGTGTGGGCGTGGAGGTTGCCGCGCAGGAGCGGCATCAGGCGGCCTCCGCCCGCGCGTGGGCGGCGATCTGATCCAGCCGCGCCAGCCACAGCTTGGGGGTGTGGCGCGCGTGCTCGACCAGCTCGCGCAGGCAGGCGAAGCGCGAGGGCCGGCCGATGATCTGCGGGTGGAACGTGAAGTTGGTGACGCCGCCGACCTCGGTGATGCCGTCCAGCTCGGTGAGCCAGCCCTGGAGGACGGGCCCCGGCGGCTGGATGGCCCGCTGCCCCGCGAACAGGAAGAACGGCGCGTCGTCGAGCACCCACGACACGGGGATCTCCACGAGCCGCCGGCCCTCCACCGGCGCGTGCAGGTAGGGGCGCAGCCGGTCCATCATGTTCGACGAGTACTCGAAGCCGTGGCGCGCGAGCAGCCCGAGCGTCCGGTCCGAGAACTGCCAGGCGGGCGCCCGGTACCCCACCGGCCGGTGACCGACCTGGCGCGCGAGCACGTCGAGGCTGCGGAGAAGGACCTTCTCCTCCTGGCCCGCGTCGAGGTCGCTCACCCGCTCGTGCACGTCGCCGTGGCAGCCGACCTCGTGACCGCCGGCCACGATTGCCATCACCGCGTCGGGATGATGCTCCGCCACCCAGGCCGGCACGAAGAACGAGGCCTGGATGTCGGCCTGGCGGAGCAGATCGAGGATGCGGGGCAGTGCCTCGCGCACGCCGAAGGCGCCCTGGGAGAGTGCCACCGGCTCGGTGACGCCGCGGGCGAGCCACAGCGTCTCGGCGTCGAGATCGAACGTGAAAGCGCAGGCCGCCCGGGCGCCGTGCGGCCAGCGGGGAGCGATCATCGCCGGGCTAGCGCGGGCGGGCCTTGCGGGCGGGCGGGCCGTCCCACGTCACCGAGAAGCCGATCGCGAACCAGCCGCTGACGTCGCGCCAGCCGCCCACCGGCGAGCCGACCGGCGGATTGGGCGCCGTCCAGCCCGAGAGCCCGAACCGGCCGGAGCCGCTCGGTGTCTCGTAGCTGCCCGCCAGCGGCTCGATGAACGCGGGATCGTGCTCGACCCTGGTGCCCTGCGGATAGAAGTCGTTGTCCGGCGGCCGCGTGGTCTCGTAGTGCAGCGGCGGCGGCACCACCCGCGCCGGACGCTCCGTGGGCGGCCTGGCTTCGATTTCCACCTGCTGGGCGGCGGCGGGAAGCGCAACGAGCAACCCCAACCCGGCCATCACGAGGACCCTGGTGAGTCGCATGGACTCATTGTACCGGAGGGGACGGTGCGGCGGGAGGAAACGTACTGACCGCGCGCGTCAGCCGCGACACAGCGCCAGGAACGCCCTCACGTCGGAGATCGCGTCCAGGCGCAGCGCCGCGTGCTCGATCTCGGCGACCCGTGCCGCCGGCAGCGCGCGGCCGGCGTTGTCCCGGAACTTGTCCACGATGGCCCCGGCCGGCAGCGGGCGCGCCACGCTCCCCCGCCCGTCCGGTGCGCGGGCCTCCAGCGTCCGGCCGTCCCGGAGCCGCACGCGAACCCAGCCAGGAAAGCCCTTCGGAAATATAGCGTTCGGGTCGATCGCGTGAGTCACCAGTTCAGCCAGTGCCAGTCGGCGTGGCTCTGCCAGCCGCTCCGCTGCGAATGTATCGAGCCCGACGCGCCCGTCGAGCAGGGCGGAAGCCACCGAGAACGGCAGGCTGAACTGGGCGTCATAGGCTGTCCGCGGCCGCAGCTTGGCCGACCGGGGCTCGCAGACGATCGGCACCTCGCCGGCCGGAACCAGGCATTCGACGGCGGCGATGCTCTCGGGCGCCAGCGTGTGCGCGTGCCGCAGCTCGAGCGCGCAGTCGAGGTAGGCGTGCACGAGATGGCAGCACGGGTACGGCTTGAACCCGATTCCCGGCGTCTCCCACGTGCGGCCGAGCGTCGCGAAGGGTGCCGGGTCGGGCTCGGTGCCGAGGAAGGCGTGATAGAAGCCGAAGCGCCCTTCGAGGACGCTCGCCGGCCCCGTGAAGCCCCCACGAGCGAAGGCCGCCGCGACGGCCCCGGCGTGACCCGCCCAGCCGGCGTGCGCGCGCTTGACCCAGGAGCCGTCTTCCAGGTACTCCATCACCCCCGAGGCGAAGCTGCCCGCGATGCCCAGCGCGGCGGTCAGGCGCCCGGCGTCGAGGCCTTCGAGGCGGCCGGCCACGAGTGCAGCGGCGAAGGGCCCGCACACCCCCGTCGCGTGCCAGCCGCGGGCGTGGAAGGCGCCGGGGGCGGCCATACCCAGCCGCGTGATGGCCTCGTACCCGGCGACGGCGGCCGTGATCACGGCGCGGCCGTCGAGGCCACCCGCTTCACCGAGCGCCAGCGCGACGGGCACCACGACCGCGGAGGCGTGGGTGATCGACAGGGCGTGGGTGTCGTCGAAGTCGAGGCTGTGGGCGAGCGTGCCGTTGGCCAGGATCGCCAGCGGCGCGGCAGCCGTCCGCTTGGCCCCGAGCACCGTGCAGTCGCCGCCGGCGGCCCAGCCGTCGAGCGCGGCCAGCACCGGCGGGGGG
>DASWJN010000252.1:0-1756 GCA_036397135.1 Candidatus Methylomirabilota bacterium | reverse complement strand
ACGCCCGTCCTCGATCTCGAGGTCGTGAATCGACGCTTCCATCTCGGCCGCGGCGCTCTCCAGGGTCTGCCGGCGGGCGTCCCGCGCCGCCTCGAGCACCGCCGCGCCGACCGTGTAGATCGTCTTGCTCCCCGCGCTGAGCCCGGTGACCGGCGCCGTGTCGGTATCGCCCGTCGTGATGCGGACCTGGTCGACGTCGACCCCGTAGGCCGACGCGGCGATCTGCGCCAGCGCGATGTTCGTGCCGGCGATGTCGACCTGGCCCGTGAGCACGCCGAGCGAGCCGTCGGGGTTGAGCCGGACCGTGGCCCCGGTCGGCTGGAGCCCCGGGACCCAGCCGCCCAGCGCCAGCCCGACCCCGCGCAGCCCGCGCCCGTCCGTGCCGCCGCTGGCGGCCCACTCCGCGCGGCTCCGCCACAGCGGGTGCTCGCCGATCCGCCGCAGCACCTCCCGGGCCCCGTGGCTCTGCCAGGGCTGGCCGTTGGCCATCGGGTCGCCCTCGCGGATCACGTGGCGGAGCCGGAACTCGACGGGGTCGAGGCCCAGCGTCCGGGCGATCTGCTCCATCTGCGAGTCCAGCGCGAAGATCGTGTGCGGGGCGGTGGGCGCCCGGTAGGCGGCGATGCTCGGCTTGTGCGTCAGCACCTCGAAGCCGCGGATGTCGAAGCTGGGCCACCGGTACAGGCTGCCCAGGAACACCCCGTTCATCGTCAGCACCGCGCCCGCGAAGGCCCCCGACTCCAGGATCGTGTCCGCCTCCAGCGCCATCAGCGTGCCGTCGCGCGTGACCCCCGTCTTCAGCCGGATGATCATCTGCGGCGCCGGCATGCCGGCCTCGAGCTCCTCACGCCGGGTCATCACGTAGCGGACCGGCCGGCCGGCGGCGCGGGCGAGCAGCGCGGTGATGGGCTCGCACAGCGCCCGGATCTTGCCGCCAAAGCCGCCGCCGCACTCCATCGGGATCACCCGCACCCGGTTCTCCGGCAGCCCGAGCACGTCGGCGACCTCGGAGCGCGTGTTGAAGGAGCCCTGCGTGCTGGTCCAGATCGTGAGCACACCGCCGCGGTCCCACTGGGCCAGCACGGCGTGCGGCTCGAGGTAGCCCTGGTGGACCATCGGCACGCGGTAGGTGTGCTCGATCACCAGATCGGACGCGGCGAACCCCCGGGCCACGTCGCCCCGGGTGAGGCGCGTCTCTTGCGCCACGTTGACGGCTCGGGCCGGCCCGGCGTCGGTCTTGGTGGCCGCCACGCCCGAGTGCGCCAGCGCCTCGCTGGTGTCCGCCTCGGTCCCCGTGTCGGCGACCGGCGGGGCGCCCGCCTGCATCGACTGGAGCGGGTCGACGGCCGCGGGCAGCACGTCGTACTCGACCTCGATCAGGTCGAGCGCCTCCTCGGCGATCGCCGGCTCGTCGGCGGCCACGGCCGCGAGCGGCTGACCGACGAAGACCACGCGATCGATCGCCAGCACGGCGTGGGCGCGGGTCGGCGCCTTTCGCTTGAGCGTCGGGACGTCCGCGGCGGTCAGGACGGCCCGCACGCCCCCGAGCGCCCGCGCCCGGCTCGCGTCGATCCGGACGATGCGGGCGTGGGCGTAGGGGCTCCGCAGCAGCTTCGCGTGCAGCAGACCGTGTGGCGTGAGGTCCGCGACGTACCGGGTCTCACCCGTGACCTTCTCGGGTCCATCCGGGCGCGGGATGGAGAGCCCGACGCCCTTGACCTCGCGCGTGGTCTTCATCGTCATGCGGAGCCCTCCT
>DASWJN010000251.1:0-3895 GCA_036397135.1 Candidatus Methylomirabilota bacterium | reverse complement strand
CCGGTGAGCAGGTAGCCCTCGGCGTGGTAGTTGAGCAGCGTCACCGCCGTCTCCAGCAGCGAGCCGTCCACCCGCTGGCCGAGGCCCGTGCGCGTGCGGTGCAGGAGCGCGTTGACGATGCCGAAGGCGCAGAAGATGCCGGTGGTGAGGTCGAGGAACGACACGCCGGCCCGGACCGGCGCCCCGTCGGGCTCGCCGGTGATCGACATGATGCCGCTGAAGGCCTGCATGAGCGCCTCGTAGCCGGCCCCGTCCTTGCGCGGCCCGGTGCGGCCGAACGCCGACACCGAGCAGTAGACGAGCCGGGGGTTGAGCGCGGCCAGCGCGTCGTAGCCGAGCCCGAACGACTCCATGGTCCCCGTGCGGAAGTTTTCGATGAGCACGTCGGCCTTCGCCACCAGCCGCCGGAGGGTCTCCACGCCCTCGGGGGCCTTGAGGTCCAGCGTCATGTCGCGCTTGTTGCGGTTGATGACGAGGAAGGCGGCCGACTCGCCGTCCTTGTGCGGCGGCCACGTCCGCGACTCGTCGCCGGCCCCGGTGTCCTCCACCTTGATCACGTCGGCGCCGAGGTCGGACAGGAGCATGCCGCAGAACGGGCCGGCCAGCACGCGGGAGAGATCGACGACGCGGACGCCCTCGAGCGACGGCGCGGGAACGGGCGCAGGATCGGTCATGGTCATGCGCTACTATACCTCCATGTCCCGCCTGCGCGCGGCGCTCCACCAGCGCATTCTCGTCCTCGACGGCGCCATGGGCACGATGCTCCAGGCCGCCGACCTGGCGGCCGCCGACTTCGGCGGCGACGCCCTGGAGGGCTGCAACGAGCACCTCAATCTCACGCGGCCCGACGTCGTGCGCGCCATCCACCGCGCCTATCTCGACGCCGGCGCCGACGTGGTGTCGACCAACACGTTCGGCTGCGCGCCGTACGTGCTGGGCGAGTACGGGCTCGCCGACCGCGCCTGGGAGATCACCCGGGCGGCCGCCCGCCTGGCCCGCGAGGCGGCCGGCGAGGGCTTCGTGCTGGGCGCCATGGGCCCCTCCACCCGCTCGATCAGCGTCACCCGCAACGTGACGTTCGACGAGGTGCGGGCCGGCTACCAGGTGCAGGCGGCGGGGCTGATCGCCGGGGGCGTGGACGCCCTCCTGCTGGAGACCTGCCAGGACACGCTCAACGTCAAGGCCGCCGCCATCGGCGTGCGGGAGGCGATGCAGGAGGCCGGCGTGACGCTGCCGCTGATGGTCAGCGCGACCATCGAGCCGATGGGCGCCATGCTGGCCGGCCAGGGCGTGGAGGCCCTCGCGGTCTCGCTCGAGCACCTCGAGCCGTTCTCCCTCGGCCTGAACTGCGCGACGGGGCCGGAGTTCATGACCGACCACCTCCGCTCGCTGGCGGCGCTCGCGCCCGGCTTCGTGAGCGTGTATCCCAACGCCGGCCTGCCCGACGAGCGCGGGCAGTACGGCGAGACCCCGGCCAGCCTGGCCTTCAAGCTCCGGCGGTTCCTCGACGAGGGCTGGGTCAACATGGTGGGCGGCTGCTGCGGCACGACGCCCGCGCACATCGCCGCCCTCGCGGCGCTGGCGCGCGGCCGCGCGCCGCGGGTGCCGGCCGGGCCGCTGGCGCCCGCGGTGAGCGGGATCGAGGCGCTCCATCCCACCGACGACAACCGGCCCGTGTTCGTCGGCGAGCGGACCAACGTGATCGGCTCGCGGAAGTTCAAGGCGCTGGCGGTCGCCGAGCGCTTCGACGACGCGGCGGAGGTCGGCTGGGCCCAGGTCAAGGCCGGTGCCCAGGTGCTCGACGTCTGCCTGGCCAACCCCGACCGCGACGAGGCCGCCGACATGGACCGCTTCATGCCGGAGCTGACCCGGCGGGTCAAGGTCCCGCTGATGATCGACTCCACCGACGCCGCCGTCCTCGAGATCGCCCTGCGCCACTGCCAGGGCAAGGCGATCGTGAACTCGATCAACCTGGAGGACGGCGTGGAGCGCTTCGCGAAGGTCGCGCCCCTGCTCCGGCGCTACGGCGGCGCCGTCGTGGTCGGCTGCATCGACGAGGACAAGCAGCAGGGCATGGCGGTCACCCGCGCGCGGAAGCTGGCGATCGCCGAGCGGTCCTATCGCCTGCTGACGGAGAAGTTCGGAATACCCGCGAGAGACCTGATCTTCGATCCGCTGGTGTTTCCGGTCGGGACCGGTGACGCGAACTACATCGGCTCGGCGGTGGAGACGATCGAGGGGCTGCGGGCCATCAAGCAGCGCTTCCCCGAGTGCCGGACCCTCCTGGGCATCTCCAACGTCTCCTTCGGGCTGCCCCCGGCCGGCCGCGAGGTCCTCAATGGCGTGTTTCTCTATCACTGCGTGAAGGCCGGCCTGGACTACGCCATCATCAACACCGAGCGGCTCGAGCGCTACCCGTCGATCCCCGAGGAGGAGCGGCGGCTGGCCGAGGACCTCGTCTACTGGCGCGGCGCGGATCCGGTGGCGGCCTTCGCCGCCCACTTCCGCGAGCGCCGGCAGGCGCCCGCGGCGAAGAGCACGCTGTCGCTCGACGAGCGGCTCGCCCGCTACATCGTCGAGGGCAGCCGGGACGGATTGATCGCGGACCTGGACGAGAAGCTCGGGGAGGCGGCGCCGCTCGACATCATCAACGGCCCGCTGATGCGGGGCATGGACGAGGTCGGCCGGCTCTTCAACGACAACCAGCTGATCGTGGCCGAGGTGCTCCAGTCGGCGGAGGCGATGAAGGCCGCCGTCGCCCACCTGGAGCCGCACATGGAGAAGAACGAGAGCGCCAGCCGCGCCAGCATCGTGCTGGCCACGGTCAAGGGCGACGTCCACGACATCGGCAAGAACCTCGTGGACATCATCCTGTCCAACAACGGGTATCGCGTCATCAACCTGGGCATCAAGGTCCCGCCCGAGGACCTCATCGCGGCGTATCGAACGCACAAGCCCGACGCCTTCGGCCTGTCGGGCCTGCTGGTCAAGTCGGCCCAGCAAATGGTGGTCACCGCCCAGGACCTCCGGGTGGCCGGGGTCGACATCCCGCTCTTCGTCGGCGGCGCCGCGCTGACGCGGAAATTCACGGCCACCCGCATCGCGGCCGAGTATGGCGGGATCACGCTCTACGCCAGGGACGCCATGGACGGCCTCGATCTTGCCAACCAGCTCTTCTCGGCCCTCTCCCGCGACGCGCTGGTCGAGCGCGTGCGGGCCGAGCAGGCGGCGCTCGCGCAAGGGGGCGTGGAGGTCCCGCCGGCGGCGCCCGTCGCGCCGGTGGCCCCGCCCGCCCGCGCGCCGCGGGTGGAGGTGCCGGCTCCACCCGACGTCGATCGGCACGTCCTGCGCAGCATCCCGCTCACGCACGTCTATCCGTACGTGAATCTCCAGATGCTCTATGGCAAGCACCTGGGGCTGCGGGGGCCGGTCGTGCGGCTGCTGGACGAGGGGGACGCCAAGGCCCGGGAGCTGCACGAGGTCGTCGAGGCGCTGAAGGTCGAGGCGGCGCGTGACGGGCTGTTGCACGCCCACGCCGTGTACCAGTGGTTCCGCGCGCGGGCCGCCGGCGAGACGCTGACGCTCCTGGCGCCCGGCGGCGAGCCGGTGGCCGCCTTCACGTTCCCGCGCCAGCCCGACGGCAAGCGGCTCTGCCTGACCGACTACGTGCGCGACGACCGCGACGACGCCGTGGCGCTGTTCGTGGTGACGTGCGGGGCCGGCGTGCGCGAGCGGGCGGCCGCCTGGAAGGAGCGGGGCGAGTACCTGCGCTCGCACGCCCTGCAGGCGCTCGCCATCGAGTGCGCGGAGGCGACGGCCGAGTGGCTGCACGCACGGCTGCGCACGCTGTGGGGCTTTCCCGATCCGCCCGAGCTGAACATCCCCGACAAGCTCA
>DASWJN010000250.1:0-13208 GCA_036397135.1 Candidatus Methylomirabilota bacterium | reverse complement strand
CTCGTAGGCGTCGGCCATGGCCGCGATCTTCGCCGACTCCGCCACGCCGTTCCAGGGCGTGTCGACGATCGCCACGTCCACCGACTGGGCCTCGAAGAACGGCCGGTAGTCGCGCCGCCCGAACAGGCACTCGCACGAGGCGACCGGGATCGTCGTGCGCGAGCGGATGTAGTGCAGCGCTTTGGGATCGCGGGTGTCGATCTCGATCCAGAAGATGTCGAACGGCTCGACGGCCCGGGCCACCTGGAGGAAGCCTTCCGTCTTGAAGTTGAAGTTCAGGTCCACCAGGATGTCGACGTCGGGTCCGGCGCCCTCCCGGAAGGCGGCCAGCTGCTCGCGGACGGCCCGCAGCACGTGGCGCTCGGCGTTCAGCGCGGGGTAGCCGGGGCCGCGGCGCGCGAAGCCCGGCGAGTGCAGGTAGGGATCGTCGCCCAGCACGAACACGTTGGTCTTGAGCGCGGTGTAGCCGCGGCTCACGACCTCCTTGCCGGCGTTCACGCAATCTTGCAGGCTCCGCAGCGGCGGGATCTGCATCTCCTTCGACCACGCCAGCCGATAGGTGCCGCAGTGCGACCAGTAGAGCCGGATGCGGTCGCGCACCGGGCCGCCCAGCAACTCGTAGACGGGCACGCCGAGGGCCTTGGCCTGAGGTCGAGCAGCGCGTTCTCGACGGCGCCGATGGCCTGCTGGACGACGCCGCCGGCCGCCTGCCGGCGGACGGCGTAGAGGTTGGCGACGATCGCCTCGTAGGCGCGCGGGTCCTTGCCGACCACGAGCGAGGCCAGGCCATCGATCACCGCCGAGACGCCGAGGCCGCCGAACGACTCGTTGTACTCGCTCCAGCCGACCAGCCCGTCGTCGGCGGTGAGCTTGAGGAAGTCGAAGTTGCGCTGGCCGGCGTCGGCGTGCAGGTGCTCCAGCTTCGCGATCTTCATGAGCGGGCCTCCCGGCCCGAATTATCGTATAGTCAGGGCGTCCATGGGGCGTCGCTCGGTCTTCTACGGCTGGTGGGTCGTCGCAGCCTTCTCGGTCATGACGTTCACCTCGACGGGCATCCGCCACGCCGTCGGCCCCTTCCTCAAGCCGATCGTGGCCGATCTCGACCTCGACCGCGCCAGCTTCTCCCTCGTGATCGCCGTGAGCCTGCTGCTCTACGGCGTCTTCATGCCCCTGTCCGGCATGGCCGCCGACCGGTTCGGCGTGCGGCTCAGCGCCTCGGCCGGCACGCTGCTGCTCGTCGCCTCGCTGGTGCTGACGGCGCTGGTGCGCAACTTCTGGGAGTTCGCGGTTGTCTACGGCGTGCTCGTCCCCCTCGGGCTGGCGGCCACCGGCCCGGTGATCGCGTCGGGCGTGGTCGCGCGCTGGTTCAGCAAGCGGCGGGGCACCGCGCTGTCCGTGCTCGGCAGCGCCTCGATGACCGGCATGAGCCTGCTGGTGCCGGCCGTGACCTGGCTCATCATCACGCAGGGCTGGCGCGCCACCTACATCCTGATCGGCGCGGGCGTGCTCGTGCTGATGCTGCCGCTGTGCCTGTGGGTGATCCGCGACTCGCCGGAGTCGATGGGGCTGGCCGCCGACGGCGCCGCCGTCACGATCACCGGCGCCGCCGCGGCGGCGGAGCGGGTGAGCATCACGACGGCGGTGCAGACCCTCGCGTTCTGGCAGCTGGGCGGATCGTTCTTCACCTGCGGCTTCTCGATGAGCCTGCTCTCCGCCCACGGCATCCCCATGCTGACCGACCACGGCTACACGCCGATGTTCGCCTCGTGGGTGCTGGGCGTGCTCGGCGGCTCGAGCATCGGCTTCACGGTGATGCTCGGCATGCTCTCCGACCGGTTCGGCCGCCGCCCGGTGCTGTCGGCGATCTACGCCGGCCGGATCCTGATCTTCGCCGGCTTCTTCCTCATCCGCGACAACCCGGCGGCGATCATCGCCGTGGCCGTCCTCGGCGGCATCACGATGGCCGGCACCGGCTCCATGACGTCGGCCCTGACCGCGGACATCTGGGGACGCTTCTCGGTCGCCTCGGTGTTCGGCTGGATCTTCCTCGTGCACCAGACCGGCTCCGCCCTCGGCTCCTGGCTGGCCGGCGCGCTGTTCGAGGCCACCGGCGGCTACGGCGCCGCCTACACGCTGGCCTGCGCGTTCCTGCTGGCCGCCGCCATCGTCGCCCTCCGGATCGACACCGGCGCCCGCCGCATCTCCCGCGCCGCCCCCGCCCCCGCCCGCTGACCCCGGCCGCCGCGGGCCTCGGGTCCACCCCCAGCGTCACCGGATTCGCGGAAGAGTTCCGATGAATCACGTGAAACGTGGTGACGGCGCAGGGCGGGCGCGGGGGCCGTGGGCGCGCCGTCATGGCGAGCCGTCGTCACCGTTCGAGCGCAGGGCCCGGCGCGCGAGCCGCCAACGATTCGACTGACCACGCGCCAGCCCCCTTCAGGGGGATGGGGGGATCGAGCGTGCCGGGCCCGGAGCGAGTTACGGTGACAGGCGAGCCATGCCGGCGCGCCCACGGCCCCCGCGCCCGCCCTGCGCTGTCACCGGGCTATCACGCGGATCATGAATCCGCGCGGCCGAGCACGCGCAGCAGCCACGCGTAGTCGAAGGCCAGCTCGCGCAGAGCGTCGTAGCGGCCGGAGGAGCCGCCGTGGCCGGCCGCCATGTTGATCTTGAAGAGCAGCGGCGGGTGGCCGTCGTTCAGCGCCCGCAGCTCCGCCACCCACTTGGCCGGCTCCCAGTACATCACCTGGCTGTCGTTCAGCGACGTGCGCACCAGGATGGCCGGGTAGGGCCGCCGGGCCAGGTTGGTGTAGGGGCAGTACGTCTTCATGTACTCGTAGTGCTCGCGGATCTTGGGGTTGCCCCACTCCTCGAACTCGCCGACGGTCAGCGGCAGCGTCTCGTCCAGCATCGTGGTGATCACGTCGAGGAACGGCACGCGCAGGAGCGCGGCGTGGCAGAGGTCGGGCCGCATGTTCAGCGCAGCGCCGATCAGCAGGCCGCCGGCGCTGCCGCCCTCGATCACCAGGCGGTCGGGCGCGGTGTAGCCCCGGGCCGCCAGCGCGTCGGCGGCGGCGATGAAGTCGGTGAACGTGTTGCGCTTGTTCAGCATCCGCCCCTCGTCGTGCCAGCGCTTGCCCAGCTCGCCGCCGCCGCGGACGTGGGCGATGCCCACCGTGAGGCCGCGGTCGAGCAGGCTCAGCCGGCTCGACGAGAACGTCACCGGGTACGGGATCCCGTAGGCGCCGTAGCCGGTCAGCAGCATCGGGCACGAGCCATCGCGCGGCGTGCCGGCGCGATAGACGAGCGAGATGGGCACGCGGGTGCCGTCGGGGGCGACCGCGTGGATGCGCTCGGAGCGGTAGCGGGCCGGGTCCCAGTCGCCGAGGACGGGCGTCTGCTTGAGGAGCACGAGTCGCCGGGTGGCCACCTCGTAGTCGAAGACGGAGGCGGGCGTGATGAAGGACTGGTAGCGGAGGCGATACGCGGGCAGGGCGAACTCGGCGTTCACGTCGCCCGAGACCTCGTAGGCCGGCTCGGGGAACGCGACGTGGTGTGTCGTCCCGCTGCCCAGCTCGGTCACCCGCAGCCGCAGCAGGCCGTCCTCCCGCTCGTGGACCACGTACTGGCCGGCGAAGACGTCGACGTCCTCCAGCATGACGTCGTCGCGATGGGCGATCAGCTCCTGCCAGCGCTCGGGGCGCGGGTCGCTCACCGGCGCCGTCACCAGCCGGAAGTTGCGGCGCCCGCCCGCGTTGGTGCGGATGTAGAAGAGATCGCCGTCCGCCCCGACGCCGTGGTCCACCGAGTACTCGTGCTCCTTCTCGCGCGGGAGCAGCAGCCGCCAGTCGCCGGTCGGCGCGCCGGCCGGCAGCCAGCGCACCTCGGTCGTCGTGAAGCTGCCGGAGCCGGCGAACAGCAGCGCCTTGCTGCGCGAGCGCCAGACGCCGAGACGGAACAGCGGGTCCGCCTCCTCGTAGAGCAGCGGGTCGCCCGTCACCGGCAGGCCGAGCCGGTGGCGAAACAGGCGGTAGGGCCGCTTGGCGTCGTCCTCGAGCACGTAGAAGAACGTCGTCGAGTCGGCCGCCCACGCGACCGAGGAGACGCGCTCCACCTGCTCGGGCGCGAGCGTGCCGGTGGCCAGGTCCTTGACGTAGAGCGTGTAGTCGCGGAAGCCGGTGTAGTCGAGGCTGTAGGCCAGCCAGCGGCCGTCGTCGCTCACCGCGTAGGCCCCCAGCGCGAGGAAGGGGTGGCCCTCCGCCAGCGCGTTCAGGTCGAGCACGACCTGCTCGGGATCCTCGGGGGCCGCCTTTCGGCAGTAGATCGGGTACTGCTTGCCCGTCTCGGTACGGGCGTAGTAGAGCCAGCCGCCGTAGCGGTACGGCACGCTCTGGTCGTCCTCCTTGATGCGGGCGAGCATCTCGCGGTAGAGCGCCTCCCGAAACGCCGCGCTGCCCTCGAGGAGGGCGTCGGTGTACGCGTTCTCGGCCTCGAGATAGGCGGTGACCTCGGGGGAGTCCTTGTCGCGGAGCCAGTAGTAGTCGTCCTGGCGAACGTCGCCGTGGACGAGGTCGATCCGGGGGATCTTCCGGGCAACGGGTGGGACGATCTCGTTCATCGCACTACCACTGCTCCCAGTGGGTCAGCTCTTCGAGCGGCCGGCGGGGGCGGCCGACCGAGCGCGGGGGGCCGGCCCGGTCGGGATCGACGTAGCCGAGGCCGACGACGCGGTTGACGTGCAGGCCGGCCGGCACGCCGAGGAGCGCCCCCAGCTCGCCTTCCGGCACGTGGGCGGGGCAGGAGCCGATCCCCTCCCCCCAGGCCGCCACCATCATGTTCTGCGCGCAGCGCCCGGCGTCGTACTCGTGCCGCTCGGTCTGCACGAGCGCGATGACCACCGCCGCGCTCGCCAGCCAGCGCGCCTGGGGGCCGAGCGCGGCGATGGCCGCCACCCGCTCGCGCTCCCGCACGACCACGAAGCGGTTGGGCTCGCGGTTCTTCGAGCTGCCCGTCATGCGGCCGGCCTGGAGGATCCGCCGCAGGGCGGCGTCGGGGAGGGGCCGGGGCAGAAAGGCCCGCTGGTCGCGCTTGTCCACGATGGCGCGGTAGGCGTCCATACCCTGGTGGACTGATTTTACGCGAGCGTCAGCAGCCGAGGCGGGCGGCCAGATCGACGAAGCTGTCGGCGACGACGTCCCAGTCGCGGGCGGGCTTGAGGTCGGTCGTCTGGCCGGGGCCGTGCTCGGTCGGGCGCGCGACGAACGCGGTGCGCAGGCCGAGGGCGGAGGCGGCGGCGAGGTCGCCGTTGTGGGCGGCCACCATCAGGCACTGCTCGGGCCGGAGCCCCAGCATGGCCGCGGTGGTCAGGTAGGCCTCGGGCTGGGGCTTGTAGTGACGCGCCACCTCCGCGCCCAGCACCGCGTCCCAGGGCAGCCCGGCGCGGCGGGCCATGTTCACGATCAGCGCCACGTTGCCGTTCGAGAGCGTGGCCAGGATGAAGCGGGGCTTGAGCCGCTGGAGGCCCGCCACCGTGTCGGGCCACGGATCGAGGCGGTGCCAGGCGCGGTTCAAATGCACGATCTCGGCCTCGGTGAGGCCCGTGATCCCGAACTCGACGAGCAGCCGATCGAGCGCCTGGCGATGCAGGTCGTCCAGGGGCGTCCACGGCGCCTGTCCACTGCGCACCCGCTCGAGCTGGGGCTGGTAGAGTCCCCGCCAGGCGTCGGCGAAGCGGGCCCAGTCCACGCGCAGGCCGCGGGCGCGGCCGAGCGCCTCGCCCTCGCGGATGATGCTGCTCCGCCAGTCGACGACGGTCCCGAACACGTCGAAGGTCAGCGCCTGGATCGTGTCGAAGTTCACGGCAGCCGTGTTGGTACCATCGCCATCGCGCTCGTGTCAAGGCGCGTCTGTTATCCTTGAGCCGTACATGCGCGACCGGTTGCCGGATCGCTCTTCTGACGCCCCCCAGGACACCGCCGGACCGCGCCACGTCGCGCAGCGTCGCGCCGCCGAGCGCGGCGCCGCCGCCGCGCTGTCCCGGATCACGACCATCGCCGACGCGGGACCACACGTGCTCCGCGCGCTCGGCGAGGCGCTCGGCTGGCGGGCCGGGGTGCTGTGGGCGGCCGAGGAGGCGGGGGGCCACCCCGGCTGCGCCGCCGTGTGGGAGCGCGAGCCCGGGCGCTGGCACAAGCTGGCCTCGGGCACGGCGCTCACGGCCGGCGACGAGCCGGCCTTCCGCGCGTGGGAGGCCGGCGCGCTCGTCCACGGCGGGGATGCCCTGGCGCTGCCGATCCGGGCGCACGGCGACGTGCTGGGAGTGCTGCAGCTCGACGGCCCGGTGGAGCACCCGCTCGACGAGGCCCTGCGCGAGACGCTGGACTCCGTCGGCCACCGGATCGCCCTGGCGCTCGAGCGCGAGCGGCTGCTCGCGCGCGAGCAGACCACGCGGGCCGTGGCGGAGGCCGAGGCCCGCCGGGCGGCGTTGCTCGGCGAGCTGGCCCGCTCGATCACCGCCTCGCTCGAGCTGGACGCGATTCTCCAGACGGTCGCCGAGGGAGCGCGCGAACTGTGCCGCAGCGACCTGTCGGCGATCGCGCTGCGCGAGGCCGACACCGGCGCCATCGTGTTCCGCCATCGCGCGGGGGACCGCCCCGACGACGGCGAGCGCCGCGTCGTCGTACCGGGCCGCGGCGCCGGCGGCCTCGTGCTGGAGACCGGGCGGCCGGTCCGCAGCGACGACGCCGCCCACGATCCGCGCTTCGCCGCCGACCCCGTGTACGTGGCCGCCGTCAGGCGCGAGCGGATCGTCACCCTGCTGGTGGTGCCCATCGCGCTCGGCACCCGCATCGAGGGGCTGCTCTACGTCGACAACCGCTCGGCCCGGACCTTCACCGACCACGACGAGGCCATCCTGCGCCAGCTCGCCGACCACGCCGCCATCGCCATCCGCAACGCTCACCTGCTGGCCCGCGAGCAACGCGCCCGCGAGGAGGCCGAGACGGCCAACCGCCTCAAGGACGAGTTCCTGGCCACGCTGTCCCACGAGCTGCGGACGCCGCTCAACGCCGTGCTGGGCTGGGCGGTGACGCTGCGCACCGCCCCGCTCGACGCCGCCACCCGCACCCGCGCGCTGGAGGCCATCGAGCGCAACGCCCGCGCCCAGAGCCAGCTCATCGAGGACCTGCTCGACATCTCGCGGATCGTCACCGGGAAGCTCCGGCTGGAGGTACGCCTGGTCGATCCCATCACCGTGGTGGAGGCGGCGCTCGACGCCGTGCGGCCGGCCGCCCGCGCGAAGTCCGTCGAGCTGGCGCTGGGGCTCGAGCCCCAGGCGGGTCCCGTCTACGGCGATCCCGACCGGCTCCAGCAGGTCGTCTGGAACCTGCTCGCGAACGCGATCAAGTTCACGGGCGCCGGCGGCCGGATCGAGGTAGGCCTCAGGCGCACCGCCTCGCACGTCGAGATCGCCGTGTCCGACACGGGCCAGGGCATCGCGCCGGAGCTGCTGCCGTTCGTGTTCGACCGCTTCCGGCAGGCCGACAGCTCGAGCACGCGCAGCCACGGCGGCCTCGGCATCGGGCTGGCCCTCGTCCGGAACCTGACCGAGCTGCACGGCGGAACGGTCGCGGCCGAGAGCGCCGGCGTGGGCCAGGGATCGACGTTCCGGGTCCGCCTGCCGCTGCTCGCCCGCGCGGACGACACCGGCGAGGGCGCACCGCTCGAGGCGCCGGCCGCCAGCGGACCGCTCGCCTCGCTGGCCGACGTCCGCGCGCTGGTCGTCGAGGACGACCGCGACACCCTGGAGCTGTTCGCCGGCATCCTGACGCTGGGGGGAGCCGACGTGCGCGGCGCCCACCGGGCCTCCGAGGCGCTGGAGATCCTCGCCGCCTGGCGCCCCCACGTCATCGTCTCCGACCTGGAGATGCCCGACGCCGACGGCTACGCGTTCATCCGCCGCGTACGGGCGCTGCCCGCCGAGGACGGCGGCGCCGTGCCGGCGGTGGCCATCACCGCGCACGGCGGCCGGCAGGACCGTCTGGACGCGCTGGCCGCCGGCTTCCAGATGCACGTGCCCAAGCCGGTGGAGCCGGCCGAGCTGGTCGCCGTGGTGGCCAACATCGTCCGCTCCACTCGACACGGGCGCCCGGCATGACCTCACCCGGCCGGCGGACCGCGCGCACGATGTGCCCGATGAACTGCCACCCGACCCTGTGCGGGATGCTGGTCGACGTGGAGGACGGCCGCCTGCTCGGCGTCCGGGGCGACCCCGACAACCCCGACAGCCAGGGGTTCCTCTGCGTGCGCGGCCAGGCCTCGCACGAGATCATCGGCAATCCGCTTCGCCTGCTGCATCCGCTCGTGCGCGCGCGCCGCGGGGACGGCTTCCGCGAGGCGCCGTGGGACGAGGCGCTCGACCTGATCGCCGGGCGCATGCGGGCCGTGGGGGGCGAGGCGGTCGGCATCTGGACGGGGCACGGGCTGGCGGCCACCAACTACGGCACCCGGCTGTCCGGCCACCTGGCCCGGCGCTTCGCCAACCTGTGGGGCTGCCAGTCCTGGAGCGGCACGATGATCTGCTGGGGGCTCGGCGCCTACGGGCTCGGGATGACCGGCATCCTCGAGACCAACACCAAGGAGGACATGGGCGCCCACGCCAGCCTCATCCTGCTGTGGGGCGCCAACCTCGCCTCGCAGCCCAACACCGCCCGCCACGTGACGGCGGCGCGCCGGCGCGGCGCCCGCGTGGTCACCATCGACGTCCGGCGCACGGAGGCCGCCGCCCAGTCCGACGAGACGCTCGTCGTGCGCCCGGGCAGCGACGCCGCGCTGGCGCTCGCGATGATGCACGTGATCGTCGGCGAGAGCCTGTGGGACCGCGACTTCGTCGCCCGCCACACCGCCGGCTTCGACGTCCTCGCCGCCCACGTGGCCACGCACACGCCGGCCTGGGCCGCGGAGATCACCGGCGTGCCGGCCGAGAGCATCGTCGCCCTCGCGCGCCGCTATGCGACGACGCGGCCGGCCATGATCGTGCTCGGGGGCAGCAGCCTTCACAAGGGCACGAACGGCTGGAACGCGGCCCGCGCGATCGGCTGCCTGCCGGCGCTCACGGGCAACGTCGGCATCCCGGGCGGCGGCTTCGGGCCGCGCCACGGCAGCAACACGCACGGCCAGGCTCTCGCGAGCATCGTGGCGGAGGACCGGCGGCCGCCGGGACGCTGGATCCCGAACCAGATGCCGCTCGTGACGGAGGCGATGCTCGACGGCCGCGTGCGGGCCATGCTGCTCCTCGGCACCAACATGCTCTCGTCCTACGCCGACGCCGGCCGGGTGGCCGAAGGCCTGGCGCGCCAGGATCTCGTCGTGTCGTACGATTTGTTCCTCAACGACACCGCGCGGCGTTTCGCCGACGTGGTGCTGCCGGCGACCGCGTGGCTCGAGGAGCTGGGCTGCAAGAGCACCAACACGCACCTGTACCTCATGCCGAAGGTGCTCGACCCGCCGGGCGAGGCCAGGCCCGTCGCCTGGGTCCTGCGCGAGCTGGCGCGCCGGCTCGCCGTCGACGACTATTTCCCGTGGGACAGCGACAGCGGCCCGCTCGACGCCATCCTCGACCACCCGGCGACGGGCCACGCGACGGCGGCCATCCTCGCCGCCGAGGGCGGCATGCGCGCGTTGCGCATCTCCCACGTCGCGCATCCCGACCTGAAATTCCCGACGCCGTCCGGCAAGATCGAGCTGCTCTCCGGGCGGGCGGCCGCGCTGGGCCTGCCGGCGCTCCCGGTGCACGAGGCGCCGTCGGTCTCGTCCCACCCGCTCGTGCTCTGCCAAGGCCGCACACTCAGCCACTTCCACGGCTTCTACGACCACGGCCAGGCGTTGCCCAGCCTGGCGAAGGCCGATCCCGAGCCGGTGCTCTGGATCTCCCCCGCCGACGCGGCCGCCCGGGGCGTCACCGACGGCGCCGCCATCCGCATCGTGAACGAGCGCGGCGCGATGCCGGCCCGCGCCCGCGTGACCGAGCGGGTCCCGGCCGGCACCGTGTGGATGCGGGACGGCTGGCTCGGCCTCAACGACCTGACGGCCGGCGAGCCCGCCGTGCCCGACGCGGCCGTCGACGCCTTCCGGGCGCTGGGCTTCTCGGGAGGCCAGGCGACGTTCGACGCGCGGGTCGAGGTCCAGGTCGTGTGAGCATCGAGCTGAAGCTGGCGCGCTCCACGCTGCGTCCGTTTCGCCGGGACGACGAGCCCTCGCTGGTCCGCTACGCCGACAACCGCAACGTCTCGCGCAACATGCGCGATCGCTTCCCCTACCCCTACACCGCCGCCGACGCGCGCGAGTGGGTCGCGCGCGTGAGCGAACAGTCCCCGGTCGCCACCTTCGCCATCGTCGTGGACGGCGCCGCCGTCGGCGGCATCGGGCTCGAGCCGGGCACCGATGTCTTCCGCCGCTCGGCCGAGATCGGCTACTGGCTCGGCGAGCCGTTCTGGGGGCGTGGCATCGCCACCGAGGCCGTGCGGGCGGTGACCGAGTATGCGTTCGCGACGTTTCCCATCTGCCGGCTGGAGGCCGGCGTCTTCGAGTGGAATCCGGCGTCGGCGCGCGTGCTCGAAAAGGCCGGCTACGTCCTGGAAGGCCGCGCCCGGCTCGGCGTCACCAAGGATGGGCGCACCGGCGACCGCCTGCTCTACGCTCTCGTCCGCCCGTAGCAGTGCCGGAGCTGCCCGACGTCACCGTCTACCTCGAGGCGCTGGAGCGCCGCATCGCCGGCGCGCGCCTGGAGCGCGTGCGCCTGCTCACGCCCTTCCTGCTGCGCTCGGTGGATCCGCCGCTGAGCGCCGCCGCCGGCAAGGCCGTCGGCGAGCTGCGCCGCCTCGGCAAGCGCCTCGTCATCGCGCTCGAGGACGATCTCTTCCTGGTGATCCACCTCATGATCGCCGGGCGGCTGCACTGGCGAGCGGCCGGCGCCCGGGCGCCGGGCAAGATCGGCCTGGCGGCCTTCGACTTCTCCACGGGCACGCTGGTCATGACGGAGGCGGGCACGAAGAAGCGCGCCTCGCTCGACCTGGTCCGCGGCGAGGCCGCGCTGCGCGCCCACGACCCCGGCGGGCTGGAGGTGCTCGACGCCGACGTGGCCACGTTTCAGGCCGCGCTCGTGGCCGAGAACCACACGCTCAAGCGCGTGTTGACGGACCCTCGCGTCTTCAGCGGCATCGGCAACGCGTATTCCGACGAGATCCTGCACCGGGCCCGCCTGTCGCCGGTGAAGCTCAGCCAGGCGCTGGTCGGCGACGAGGTCCGGCGCCTGTACGAGGCCACCCGGGCGGTGCTCACCGAGTGGATCGAGCGGCTGCGAGCCCAGGCGGGCGAGGGATTCCCCGAGGGCGTCACCGCGTTCCGGCCGGAGATGGCGGTGCACGGGCGCTACGGCAAGCCCTGTCCCGACTGCGGCGCGCCCGTGCAACGCATCGTCTACGCCGACAACGAGACGAACTACTGCGCGCGCTGCCAGACCGGCGGCCGGATGCTCGCCGACCGCTCGCTCTCGCGACTGCTGCATTCGGACTGGCCGCGCACGCTCGACGAGTGGGAGGCGCGGAGGCGACCTGGGGGCTGACGCCGCCAGAAAATTCTGCTTGACAGCGTTCCGAGTGCGCGGCGACCGCGTGCCGGCAGCGCCGCCTCGCGACCGTCCCAGCGGGCCCCAGGAGCGCACAGGCGCCCCGGTCGGTGGGGTCGTCACGAAAATCGTCGATCCGGTCGCAATCGCCGCCTGGCGCGCCTCGCAGATGCCTCCGAAATCCCGGTGTAGAGTCGCTCAGCAAAGGGGACTCACTCATGGCGCTCTGCACGCTCGATGTTGTCGCCACGCCGGAGCCCGTCGCCGAACTCGAGCGCCTCGGTGACGAGATCGCCGAGCTGGCGGCCCACCTCGACGCCGCCATCGCTCACCTCCTCGACCTCATCCGCGATTTCGACACTCGTGGCGGCTGGAACAATGGCTTCCGCTCCTGCGCCGCCTGGCTGACCTGGCGGATAGGACTCCAGCCGGGCCCCGCCCGCGAGCACGTCCGCGTCGCGCGCGCCCTGGGTGCGCTGCCGCGCCTGGCCCAGGCCCTGGCCCGCGGCGAGCTGTCGTACTCCAAGGTCCGGGAGTTGACGCGCGTGGCAACCGCCGAGACCGAAGCCCAGCTGCTGGCGGTCGGGCGCGCGGGCACCGCCGAGCACGTCGCGCGGCTCGTGCGGGGCTGGCGCCGCATGGACCGCAAGGCCGAAGCGCAGAAAGCGGCCCGGCAGCACACCAGCCGCGCACTGCACGTGTATCAAGACGAGGACGGCTCCGTGAGGATCCGCGGGCGGCTGGCGCCCGAGGTCGGCGCGGTGCTCCTGAAGGCGCTGGCCGCCGCCCGCGAGGCGCTCTCCCAGCAGCAGCGCCAGACGGCCCCGGAGGCCGATCCGCCCACAATGGAGCAGTAGCAAGCGGACGCGCTGGCCCTCCTCGCGGAGACGGCCCTGCACCACGGCCTCGACCCCGGCGCCCCGGGGGAGCGCTACCAGGTGGTCGTCCACGTCGACGCCGCGGTGCTGGCCGATCCCGAGGCGCCCGGCCAGTCGGTCGTCGAGGACGGCGCACACGTTCCAGCTGGAACGTCCCAGCGCCTGGCGTGCGACGCGAGCCGGGTGGTGATGCCCCACGACGCCGAGGGCCGCCTGCTGGAGGTCGGTGCCCGAACGCGCACGATTCCTCCCGCGGTACGGCGGGCGCTGCACCATCGGGACCGCGGCTGTCGATTCCCGGGCTGTGGCGTCCGCTTCGGCCAGGGCCATCACATCCACCACTGGGCGCAAGGGGGCCCCACCACGCTGTCGAACCTCGCCCTGCTCTGCAGACGACACCACCGCGCCGTCCACGAGGAGGGTTATCACGTGGATCGACAGCCGGACGGCGAGCTTCGGTTCAGGCGTCCGGACGGCAGGGTCTTGCCCGAGGTACCGCCGTCACCCGAGGTGCCACGCGATCCCGTGGGAGCGCTTCCTTCACGAACGGGACCGGCTTCCCGATTTGATCCAGTGCGCGCTAATGCACGAGCACTTCGAGGCGATCCATCCGTTTCTCGACGGCAACGGGCGTGTCGGCCGCCTCCTGATCACCCTGTTTCTCATCGAGCGCGGCCGACTCTCGCAGCCTCTGCTGTATCTTTCCG
>DASWJN010000249.1:0-8527 GCA_036397135.1 Candidatus Methylomirabilota bacterium | reverse complement strand
CGGCGGCCGAGGCCGCGCTGGCGGCGCGGCGGCCGGCGCCGGCCGCCGGGACGCCGCGCCCGCGCACGCTGGCCGCCGCGCTGCGCGCGCTGCCGGACGCCTCGCTGGCGCTGGTCTCGGTGCCCGGCGCCTACGCCGGGGCGGAGGCGCGCCGCGCGCTCGACGCCGGTCTGCACGTGATGATCTTCAGCGACAACGTGCCGCTCGAGACCGAGGTCGAGCTCAAGCGCGTCGCGCGCGAGCGCGGCCTGTTCCTGCTGGGCCCCGATTGCGGCACCGCCATCGTGGCCGGCGTGCCGCTCGGCTTTGCCAACGCCGTGCCGCGCGGCCGCATCGGGCTGGTGGCGGCCTCCGGGACCGGCCTGCAGGAGGTCACCTGCCGGCTCGCCGCCGAGGGTGAGGGCGTCTCCCACGCGCTCGGCGTCGGCAGTCGCGATCTCACCGACGCCGTCGGCGGCGTCATGACGCTGGCCGCCCTGGCCGCGCTCGGCGCCGATCCCGCCACCGAGGTGATCGTCGTCCTCGGCAAGCCGCCCGGCGTCGCCGTCGCCACGCGCGTGGCCGAAACGCTGCGCGGGGTGGGCAAGCCGAGCGTCACGTGCTTCGCCGGGCCCGTCGGAGCGGATGACGGGAGTCCGGCCGGCACCGCCGGGGGCCCGTTCGAGCAGGGCGTGGCTCGGCCCACCCGATCGCCCGGCCCGCACGCGGCGTCCACGCTCGAGGACGCGGCGCTCGCCGCCGTGGCGCTGGCGCGGGGCGAATCGCCCCGCGCGATCGAGTTCACGCTTCCCGCCGCCGAGGTCGACCGGGTGGTGGCCGAGCACGCGCGGTCGCTGGCGCCGGGCCAGCGCTTCGTGCGCGGCGTCTACTCGGGCGGCACGCTGGCGTGGGAGGCCGCCTCGTTGCTGAGCGCGCGGCTGGACGGCGTGGCGCCGGGCGTGCGAGGCGGCGGCGCCGGCCACCGGATCGTCGACCTCGGCGACGACGTCTTCACCGTCGGCCGCCCGCATCCGATGATCGACGGCGCCGGGCGCCGCGAGTGGATCGCGCGCGAGGCGGACGACCCCGCCACGGCCGTGCTGCTGCTCGACGTCGTGCTCGGCTACGGCGCGCATCCCGACCCGGCCGGGGAGCTGGCGCCGGCGCTGGAGGCGGCGCGACGAAGGGCGGCGGCGGTCGGGCGCGGGCTGGCGATCGTCGCCGGCGTCACGGGCACCGAGCGCGATCCGCAGCCGCGCTCGTGGCAGGTGGCGACCTTGCGGCGGGCCGGCGTCCTCGTCATGGACTCCAACGCCCAGGCCGCGCGCCTGGCCGCGCGCATCGCCGCGGCGGCCCCCGGCGGCCGACGGTGACCGACCTTCTCGGAACGCCGCCGCGCGTGGTCAGCCTCGGACTGGACCTCTTCGCGCGCGTCCTCCGGCAGCTCGACGTCCCGGTCGTTCACCTCGCGTGGACGCCGCCGGCCGGCGGCGACCCGCGGCTGGTGGCGCTGCTCGCCAGGTTGCACGTCCGGGCCGCCGCGATCGAGCGCGCCAACGCCGGGGCCCTGGGCCGGCTCACCGGCGGCGAGCCCGTCCTGGCCGACTGCCGGCCCGCCTGGGAGGCGCTGGAGCTGCCCGACCGCACCGTGCTCCACGCGGGGCCGCCGATCGCCTGGCCCCGGATGGGCGAGCCCATGCAGGCGGCGGTGTTGTGCGCGATCCGCTACGAGGGCTGGGCGACCAACGACGACGCCGCCCGCCGGCTGGTGGAGGACGGCCACGTGCGCCTGGAACCCTGCCACCACTGGCGGGCGGTGGGGCCGATGACCGGCATCGTCACGCGCTCGATGCCGGTGTTCGTGGTCGACAACCGCGCGCACGGCAACCGTGCCCACGTCACGATCAACGAGGGGCTCGGCAAGGTCCTGCGCTTCGGCGCCAACGACGACAGCGTCATGGCGCGCCTGCGCTGGCTGGCGAGCGAGGCGGGGCCGCTGCTCGGCGCCGCCCTGCGGGCCGGCGGCGGGCTGGCGTTGCGCCCGCTGATGGCGCAGGCGCTGGCCATGGGCGACGAGATGCACCAGCGCAACGTGGCGGCCTCCGCCCTGCTGGCCCGGGCGCTCATGCCCCACCTGGCCGGCGTCGGCGGCCGCCACCACGCGGTGGCACGGCTGGCCGAGTTCATCGCCGGCAACGACCAGTTCTTCCTGAACGTCGCGATGGCGGCCGGCAAGGCGCTGGTCGACGCGGTGGGCCACGTGGCCGACTCCACGCTGGTGACGGCGATGACCCGCAACGGCACCGAGTTCGGCATCCGGGTCGCCGCGCTCGGCGATCGCTGGTTCACGGCGCCCGCCGGGATGCCGGTCGGCCTCTACTTTCCCGGGTTCGGGCCCGACGACGCCCACCCCGACATGGGCGACAGCGCGGTCGTGGAGACGATCGGCCTCGGCGGCTTTGCGATGGCCGCCTCGCCGGCGGTGGCGCGGTTCGTCGGCGCCGGCGGCGCGGCCGCAGCGGTGGCCGTCACCGACGAGATGCGCGAGATCAGCGCGGGCGAGCATCCGCATTTCCGGATGCCCGCGCTCGACGAGCGCGGCACGCCGGTCGGCATCGACGTGCGCCGGGTCGTCGAGACCGGGATCACGCCGCTGATCAACACGGGGATCGCCGGCCGGCGGGCGGGAGTCGGCCAGGTCGGGGCCGGCGTCGCGCGAGCGCCGCTGGGCTGCTTCACCGCCGCGCTGGAGGCGCTGGCGGAAGGCTGAACGCCGTCAGGCGGCCTCACCGAGCCGGCGGCGGACCAGGTCGAGGAGGGCCGAATCGCTGAACGGCTTGGGGAGGACGTCGCAGCCGCTCTGGCGCGCCATGTCGTCGGCGGCGCGCCCCGTCGTGACGATCACCGGCACGTGCTGCCACCGGGGCGTCGCCCGCAGCCGCCGCAGGAACTGGCGGCCATCCATTCCCGGCATCGCCAGGTCGAGCAGGATGAGGTCGGGCACGACCTCGGGCAGGCGCTCGAGCGCCTCGCGGGCGGTGGCGATCGCGGTGGCGGTGTAACCGGCTTCCGTCAACAGAAGGACCTGGACGTCGCGCAAGTACTGCATGTCGTCGACGACCAGGATCCGCTTTGACACGCGCGCTCGACCGTGCAACGCGCCTGCCACGCCTAACCCCCCGCGGCTCCGCGCGGCGTCCTGGCAGCCATGTGACGGGATGACGCTCACGTGTCAAAAACACACGTATCGGTGAACGCCGGCCGTCGTGCGCCTCCAGGCGCGTCATCCAGTCGGCGACGGTGCGCGCCCGGAAGACCTCGGCGAGCAGCGCCGTCAGTTCGGCACGCCGCCCGAGCCGGTCGGCGCGGGTGGCGAAGCGGGCGTCGGCCGCCAGCGCGGGGCGCTCGAGGGCGTCGCAGAACGGCGCCCACAGGCGGTCCACGGCCGGGGCGCGACGAGCGTCGGAGGGTTTGGGGGCCATCTCGGGGCCCCCAATGTAATAGGATCTTGGGCGGTGAGCGAGGCGGATCTCCTGCTGCGTGGCGCGCGCCTGCCCGACCGGGAGGATCTCGTGAACATCGCCATCGCCGGCGAGCGCATTGCCGCCATCGATCCCACGGGCCGGCCGGCCCGCCAGACGATCGACCTCGGCGGCCGCCTGGTGACGCCGGGTCTCGTCGAATCGCACATCCACCTCGACAAGGCGCTGCTGACCGACCGCATCACCGCCACCGCCGGGACGCTGGAAGAGGCCATCCGCCTCACCGGCGAGGCCAAGCAGGCCTTCACCGTGGACGACATCCAGGCGCGGGCCCGCCACGTCCTCGACCTCGCGGTGCGGGCGGGAACCACGGCGATGCGCACGCACGTGGAGGTCGACCCGCTGGTGGGGCTCACCGGGATGGAGGCCATGCTGCCGCTGCGCGCGGAGTACGCGCCGGCGCTCGACCTGCAGCTCTGCGCCTTCGCGCAGGAGGGGATCGTGCAGGCGCCCGGCACCGAGGGGCTCCTGCGCCGGGCGCTCACGATGGGCGCCGATCTCATCGGCGGCTGTCCCTACAACGACCGCGACGCCCTCGAGCACATCCGCATCGTGTTCGCGCTGGCCACAGCCTTCGGCGTGGATGCCGACTTCCACGTGGACTTCGCCGACGAGCCCGAGCACCTGCACGTGCGCGAGATCGCGGCGCAGACCCTGCGGGCCGGCTGGCAGGGGCGCGTCGCCGTCGGCCACGTGACCGAGCTGGGCGCGGTGCCGGGCTTCCGGCAGGACGAGATCATCGCCGAGATCGCCGCCGCCGGCCTCGGCGTGATCTGCCTGCCCGCCACCGACCTCTACCTGATGGGGCGCCAGGACGACGGCAACGCGCGCCGCGGTCTCACCCCGGTGCGCCGGCTGCTCGGGGCCGGCGTGCCGGTGGCGCTGGCCTCCAACAACATCCGCAACCCCTTCACGCCGGTGGGCACCGCCGACCTCGCGCACATGGCGTTCGTGGCCGCGCTGGCGGCGCACATGGGGACGCCGGCGGACCTGCGCGCGCTGCTGGCGGCCATCACGCTGCACCCGGCGCGGCTGTTGCGCCTGCCCGACTACGGCCTGGCCCCAGGCTGCCAGGCCGACCTCGTCGCCTGGGACTGCGCCAGCCCCGAAGAGGCGGTGGCGACGCTGGCGCCCCGCACGCTGGTCGTCAAGCGCGGCCGCGTGACGATCGAGGCCTGCCACCAGGTGGTCGAGCGCTGGCGGACCTGACGAGGCCGCCGGCGGCCGGCGTGCTATCCTCAGCTTCTCCGGCCACAGGCACATGCGGTGAGCAGCGATCCACGCCGTCCGTTCCACCTCCCCGGCATCCTCGGGGCCGTCCTCGATGCGCTCGTGGAGCCCGTCCTCCTGATCGGGGCCGACGGGGTGGTGGAACACGTGAATCTCGCCGCCGTCCACATCCTCGGCGCCGACCACGACGTCGGCCGTTCCGTCGGTGAGCACTTCGCCCGGGTCCGGGCCCGCACTCCGGACGCCGCCCCGGTGCCGCCCGCGCTCCACCCGATCGCGCGCGCGCTCGCCCAGCGCCAGGCGGTGATTGGCGCCGAGCTCTCGCTGGAGCTCGACGGCCGCCGGCTCACCTGCCTCGTGAACGCGGTCCCGTTGCCGGCCGGGGAGCCCGACGCCCCCGGGCAGGGCGTGCTGGCGGTCTTCCACGACATCACCGAGTCGGCCCGGCTGGAGCGCGAGGTCGCCCGGGCGGCGGCCCGGCTGGAGGCCATCGTTCACCTGGTCGAGGAGGGCATCTTCGTCGTGGACGGCGACGGCCGGCTGGTCTTCGTGAACGACGCGGGCCGGCGGATGCTCGACTTCCGTGAGGGCATGAGCCTGGAGGAGCGGGTGCTCCGCCAGCCGCTGCTCGACCTCCAGGGCCGTCCGCTGTCCCCGGCGGCCTACCCGTCGACCCGCGGGCTGGCCGGCGAGTCGGTCACCGACCTGGCGGTGACGTTCGATCACCCGCTCGATGGCCGCCGCCACCTGCGGGCGAGCGCCCACCCGTTGCGATGGCCCGACGGCAGCATCGAGGCGGTGATGGTGACCTGGAAGGACGTGACCGATCAGGAGCGGACCCGCGCCGACCTGGAGCGCGCGCGGGAGGCGGCCGAGGAGGCCAGCCGGCTCAAGGACCATTTCATCGCCGCGCTCTCCCACGAGCTGCGCACGCCGTTGCAGCCGATCCTGGGCTGGACCGAGGTGCTGCGCCGCCACCGCGGCCTCGACGAGGTCACCACCCGCGCGCTGGGGGCGATCCATCGCAACATCCGCCAGCAGGTGCGCCTGGTCGACGACCTGCTCGACCTCTCGCGCATCGTGCACGGCAAGTTCACGCTGCGCTTCGAGACGCTCGACCTGAGATCGCCGGTGCGCACGGCCGTGGAGACGTTCGAGGAGGCCGCCTCGCTCAAGCGCCTGCGCCTCACCGCCGCGCTGCCGGACGGCCCGCTGCCGATGTGGGGCGACGCCGCCCGCCTGCAGCAGATCACCGCCAACCTCATCGCCAACGCGCTCAAGTTCACCCCGCCGGGCGGCCGCATCGCCGTTCGGCTCGCGGCCGAGGGCGACCAGGCGGTCCTGGAGGTGGCGGACACCGGCCAGGGCATCGCGCCCGAGGACGTGCCGGTGATCTTCGAGGCCTTCCGGCAGGGCAAGGAGATGCGGGCCGGCGGGCTGGGCATCGGCCTCGACCTCGTCCGGCGACTGGTCGAGCTGCACGGCGGGCGCGTGCGCGCCAGCTCCGAGGGCACCGGCCAGGGCGCCTGCTTCCGGGTCGAGCTGCCGCGGGCCTCGAGCCCGCCGGCGGCGCGCGGCGACGCCGCCCGGCCGACCGGGCGGCTGGACCGGCGCTCGATCGTCGTCGTCGAGGACGACGACGACACGCGCACCGTGCTGTCGTTCATGCTGGAGGCCGAGGGCGCGCGGGTGGAGGCGGCCGGCCGCGGCGAGGAGGCCGTGACCCTCGCCGAGCGCGTCCGCCCCGACGTCGTGCTGTGCGACATCGGGCTGCCCGACATCAACGGCATGGAAGTGGCGCGCCGCCTGCGGGCGGGCGGCGCGCTGGCCGGCACCCGCCTCATCGCGCTGACGGGGTACGGGCAGGCCGATGACGTCCGGCAGGCCATCGCCGCCGGCTTCGACGCCCACGTCACCAAGCCGGTGATCCTCGATCAGCTCATGGGGCTGCTGGCCGCGCGCGACGAGCCATTGACAGGAGCGCGACCGCCCGGGTAAAGTGACGCTCGACCGTTGCCCTCTTCCTTTAAGCGGGCCCCGTGAGGTCCGTAAGGAGAGATGATGACCACCCGACCGCCTCACCGGCGCGAAAAAGCGCAGGTGCTCGACGACGCCGCGCTCGACCGGGCCCTCACCCGCATCGCCCACGAGATCCTCGAGAAGAACGGCGGCGCCAAGGACCTGGCCTTCGTGGGCCTGCGCACCCGCGGCGTGACGCTGGCCCGGCGCCTGGCCGCCAAGATCGCCGCCATCGACGGCGCCACGCTGCCGGTGGGCACCCTCGATATCACCCTCTACCGGGACGACCTCGACATGCGCGGCGCCCCGGTGATCCGCGGGACCGACATCCCCTTCTCCATCAAGAACAAGACGGTGGTGCTGGTGGACGACGTGCTCTACACCGGACGCACCATCCGGGCCGCGCTCGACGCCCTGATCGACCTGGGACGGCCCGGAATGATCCAGCTGGCCATCCTGATCGATCGTGGCCACCGGGAGCTGCCGATCCGGCCCGACTTCATCGGCAAGAACCTGCCGACGTCCAAGCGGGAGAGCGTGGCGGTCCGGTTGCGGGAGCACGACGGCGAGGACCGCGTGGTCATCGAAGAGCCGGAGGAGGCCTGACATGGGCTGGAGCCGGAAGGACCTCGTGTCGATGCAGGAGCTGGAGGCCGCCGAGATCCTGATGCTGGTCGACACGGCGGCCTCGCTCCAGGAGATCGCCGGCCGCGAGATCAAGAAGGTGCCGGCGCTGCGCGGCAAGACGATCGTGAACCTCTTCTACGAGAGCTCCACCCGCACCCGCACCTCGTTCGAGATCGCCGGCAAGTGGCTGTCGGCCGACGTCATCAACTTCTCGGCCAGCGGGTCGAGCACGGCCAAGGGCGAGAGCTTCATCGACACCGCCAAGAACATCGCCGCCATGAGCCCGGACGTCGTGGTCGTGCGTCACTCCTCGGCGGGGGCGGCGGAGATCCTGGCGCGGGCCCTGCCCTGCTCGGTCGTCAACGCGGGGGACGGCGCCCACGAGCATCCGACCCAGGCGCTGCTCGATCTGCTGACGATCCGGGAGCACAAGGGCCACTTCGAGGGGCTCAGCGTGGCCATCGTCGGCGACATCGCCCACAGCCGGGTTGCCCGCTCCAACATCCACGGCATGCGCAAGCTGGGCATGACGGTCACGGTGGCGGGGCCGCCCACCCTCATCCCGCCCTTCGTCCAGGAGCTGGGCGTGAAGGTCTCCTACCGCCTGGAGGACGCCATCCGGGACGTCGACGTGATCATGATGCTGCGCCTGCAGCAGGAGCGCATGACCGCCGGGCTCATCCCCTCGGTGCGCGAGTACTCGCGCTACTGGGGCCTGACGCTCGACAAGCTGGTCGCCCACGCCCGGCCCGACGTGCTGATCATGCACCCGGGTCCGGTGAACCGCGGCGTGGAGCTGTCGCCGGAGGTGGCCGACGGGCCCTACTCGGTGATCCTCGACCAGGTGGCCAAGGGCGTGGCCGTGCGCATGGGGGTGCTCTTCCTCCTGGCCGGCAGCAAGGGCGGAGGCGAGGCATGAGCCTGCTGATCCGCAACGGGCGCGTGGTCGATCCCGCCGCCTCGGTGGACGGCGTGCAGGACGTCCTCGTCGCCGGTGATCGCATCGAGCGGCTCGGTCGCGAGCTGCCGGCGCCGGACGGCGCGACGGTCGTGGACGCCGCCGGCAAGGTCGTGTGCCCGGGCTTCATCGACATCCACGTGCACCTGCGCGAGCCCGGCTTCGAGTACAA
>DASWJN010000248.1:0-7331 GCA_036397135.1 Candidatus Methylomirabilota bacterium | reverse complement strand
CCATTCCTTGTCGCGCAGCTGCACCATGCGGCAACCGCCGGCCACCGCGGCGTCCAGCAGGTCGAGCAGGTCGCGCCCGCGGGCCGCACCCCGGTCGAGGATGACGTACAGCGAGGGATCCATTCAGCCCGCGGTGAGGCGCGCGCCGTCGACGCTGGTGAACCTTCCTTCCACGAACGCCGGATCGGCCAGGACCTTGAGGTGGAACGGAATCGTGGTCTTCACGCCCTCGACGACCGTCTCGGCGAGCGCGCGGCGCATGCGGGCCAGCGCCTCGGCGCGGTCGCCCCCGTGCACGACGACCTTGGCCAGCAGCGAGTCGTAGAACGGCGGCACCGCGTAGGGCGCCATGAGGTGGCTGTCCACGCGGACGCCGAAGCCGCCCGGCGGGATCCACCCGGTCACCCGGCCCGCGCTGGGGGCGAACGTGACGGGGTCCTCGGCGTTGACGCGGCACTCGATCGCGTGACCGGCGAAGCGGACGCCGTCCTGCCGGTACCCGAGCGGCTCGCCGGCCGCGATGCGGATCTGCTCGCGGATGAGGTCGATGCCGGTGACCATCTCGGTGACCGGATGCTCGACCTGGATGCGGGTGTTCATCTCGATGAAGTAGAAGTGGCCACTCCCGGCGTCGAGCAGGAACTCGACGGTGCCGGCGCTCACGTAGTTCACCGCCGCTGCCGCGGCCAGGGCCGCCTTGTGCAGTCGCGCCCGCGCCTCCGCCGCCAGGGCTGGCGCCGGCGACTCCTCGATCAGCTTCTGGTGCCGCCGCTGCACAGAGCAGTCGCGCTCGCCCAGGTGCACCCGGATGCCGTTGCGGTCGCCGAGCACCTGCACCTCGACGTGGCGGGCGGCCTCGATGAACTTCTCGCAGTAGATCTCCGAGGAGCCGAAGGCCGCACCGGCCTCCGCCTGGCAGGCGGCGAACGCCGGGGCAGCCTCGGCCCGGCTCCGCACGATGCGCATGCCGCGCCCGCCGCCGCCGGCAGCGGCCTTGAAGATGACCGGGAAGCCGGCGGCCTCAGCGCTGTCGACCGCCTCGCCCTCGTCCTTGAGCGGCAGCTCGCTGCCCGGCACGACCGGCACGCCGGCCTGCTTGGCGATCACGCGGGCCTGGGCCTTGTCGCCCATGAGGCGGATCGCCTCCGGCGAGGGACCGATGAAGGTCAAGCCGCAGGCGCGGCAGATGTCGGCGAAGGCCGGGTTCTCGGCCAGGAAACCGTAGCCGGGATGAATCGCCTCGCTGTCGGTGACCACGGCGGCCGAGATGATGGAGGCGATGTTGAGGTAGCTGCTCCGGGCGTCGTCGGGCCCCACGCAGATCGACTCGTCGGCCAGGCGCACCGGCAGCGAGTGGGCGTCGGCTGTCGAGTGGGCGATCACCGTCCGGATACCCAGCTCCCGGCAGGTGCGGATGATCCGCAGAGCGATCTCCCCGCGGTTGGCGATCAGGATTTTATGGAACATCGGCGTCAGACCACGCTCAGCCGCCGAGGACTCGACGCCACTGGTGCTCGAGCTCCGCCAGCGACAGGCCGTACACCTCGGGCATCGCGGCCGCGATCGTCTCGCCCCGTCCGAGGCGCGCCATCAGCTCACGCATCGCCGGCGCGCCGCCGCGGTCCAGCAGGTCCTGGACGACCCACAGGGCCACGTCATAACCGGTGCGGGCCCGAGCGGGGTCCGGGTCAGCCAACAGCGCCTCCAGGCCGGTGAGCGTCGGCCGGCCGGGCACCCGCAGCATCGGATCGGGGGAGGCGCCCTCGAGTGCCTGGGCCAGACCCTCGTGCAGCCAGCGCGGTGCCCGCCCGCGCGACAGATCATGGATGGCGGCGTGTGCGTACTCGTGGACGAGGATTCGCTCCAGCTCGGACGAGGGCGACAGCGCCCCCGCTGCCGGCAGCCGGATCTTGCCGTCGAACAGACCGGTGACCCAGCCGTGCACACGGGTGACGTCCTGGAACTGGGCGGGGTCGTAGAGGATGACGGTCACGCGCTCGCGCGGGGCTTCGCCCAGCTGCGTCACCACCAGTTCCCGGGCGGCGGCGAGCCCGGCCAGCAGCGGACGGCGGTCCTCGGCGTCGCCGCCGGCGCGCCACTTCACGACGAAGTGCGGGGTGACCTCACGCCGGAACCCGGCCTCGGCGCGTGCTTCACGCTCCACTTTCTCCAGCAGGCGCCGCGCCGCCTCGTGGTCCGGGTCGCCGCCCAGCACCGCGCGCAGGTGCGCGAGGGCCCGGTCGGCGTCGTCGCGCCGGTCGTAGAGATGCGCCAGCAGCACGCGCACCTCGGCGTCGGTGTCGGTGCGTGCAGCCGCCTCCAGCGGCGCCAGCGCCTGGTCGGCGCGCCCCGCGTGCACCGCCGCCAGCCCAAGTCCGCGGAGCAATGCCGGAGTGTCGGGATTCTGGTGCAGCCCCTGGCTGAACAGCAGCATGGCTTCGTCGGGGCGGCCCTGGCGCAGCGTGTCCCAGCCCCAGCCCTCGAAGCAGCGGGCGACGTCCTCGCGCCGGGCGGCGCTGGCCGGGTCGTCCTCCCGCGCCCGGCTGAACCGCTCGCACGCGCGCGCGAACTGTCCGGTGGCGTAGAGCCGGATCCCCTCCTCGGTGAGGGCGGTGAGCTGGGCCGCCGGCGTCGTGGCGAGCCGGCTCGCGCCGGTCGCTGGCCGGGATCGGACCACGCGCTCGCCCCACCAGGCGCCCGCGACGACCGTGGCGACGAGCACCAGCGGGACGACGCGAGCGGGCAGGCGGTGCGATCGCGTCATCCGGCTGGGCTCAGGATTGAGGGTCGATGAGGAACAGGGGCTGCCCGTACTCCACCGCCTGTCCGTTCTCGACCAGGGTGCGGGCGATGCGCCCGGCCACCTTGGACTCGATCTCGTTCATGAGCTTCATCGCTTCGATGATGCAGAGCACCTGACCCTCCTTCACCACGTCGCCCTCGTGAACGTACGGATCGGCGGTGGGTGAGGAGGCGCGATAGAAGGTGCCGACCATCGGCGCTTCCACGGTGATCAGGGTCGGCGAGGCCACGTCGGCGACGAGGGGACGCTCCACGGACGAGGCCGCGGGATTGGGCGCGAGGCTCGCCGGCGGTGGCAGGGGTACCGGGGCAGCCACGGAGCGTTGCACGCGCACTCGCACGTCGGCGGACTCGACCTCGACCTCGGCGAGATCCAGCTCGCTCAACAGGGCGGCCAGGCGGCGGGTCAACTCGACCGCCCGCTCGTCGTCCGGAGCAGAGCCGGCAGCGGGCCGAGCCGGGCGCCGGGCCCTGGCCATCAGCCGGCCGTCGCCACGCGTCCGAGATACTCTCCCGTCCGCGTGTCGACCTTCACGACATCGCCTTCGTTCAGGAAGAGCGGCACCTGGACGACCACGCCCGTCTCGAGGGTGGCCGGCTTCGTCCCCCCCTGGGCGGTGTCGCCGCGCACGCCGGGATCGGTGTGGTGGATGGCCAGTTCCACGAAGTTCGGCACCTCCACCGCCGTCGGCGAGCCGTCGATGTAGAGGACGTCGACCTCGACGTTCTCCTTGAGGTAGTCCCGGGCCTCCCCGACCTCGTCGGCCGACAGCGAGACTTGCTCGTACGTCTCGGTGTCCATGAAGTGGTAACGGTCGTCCTTGTACAGGAACTGCATGTGCTTCTCGTCGTACTCGACGAGCTCGACCTTCTCGCCCGAGCGGAACGTGTTGTCGATGACCTTGCCCTGCCGCATGTGCTTGAGCTTGGTGCGGACGAACGCGCCGCCCTTGCCCGGCTTGACGTGCTGGAAGTCGACGATGGCGTACGGCTGCCCATCGAACACGATGCGCAGCCCCTTCTTGAACTCGGCGGTCGATACCTGCATGAGCTTTCTACCCTCTTCGTCGTGATCGAGCCCGCAACGCGGCTTCCAGCCCCGCGCGCGCTTCGGCGTTGTCAGGCGCCTGCCGGACGACCCGTGTCAGCACCAGCGCGGCCTCGTCCGCCAGCCCCTGCTCCAGGCACACAGCGGCGAACGACAGGGTGGCGAACGTATCGTCGCTCAGCACCCGGGCCAGTCCGCCGGTCTCCGCGGGCCCCCCCGGGTCGGGCCGTAGCAACGACAGCAACGTGCTCGACTCTCGGTCGCCGGGGTCGAGGCCGACGGCCCTCTCGAGGTGCGCCACGGCGGCGTCGAGACGGCCCGCGCGCCGATGGACCTCGGCGGCGAGACGATGGCATTGTACGTCTTTCGGGCTGGTCTGGAGAATGGCCGTGAGCTCGGCGAGAGCGGCGTCGTGCAGTCCCTCCGCCAGCAGCGTCTTGGCGAGGATGAGCCGCGCCGTCGTGTAGTGCGGCCAGCGACGCAGCCCCTCGCGGCAGACGGTCACTGCCTCGCCGGTGCGCCCCGCCTTGCGATAGAGATCGGCCAGCTGCGCGAACGCCAGCGATTCGGGATCGCGTGCCAGCCGTTCCTCGTGTCGCCGGATCGCCTCGCCGAGCCCGCGGTCGTCGCTCACGGACCCCCCTTGCCTTCGGACGTGGCTCCCACCGTCATGGTCACAGGCTCGCCTTGCCGGCAGCGACATGAAGCATGGCGGGACTATAAGAAGCCCGTCCTTTCGTTGTCAACGCCGCGCGCCGGTGAGCGCGAGCCTCAGGTGGCGAGTTCACCGATCGCGGCGCGGACATCCGCGGGCGGGACGTCGTACACCACGCGGAACTCGCCGAGGCGCGGCGACAGGACGAAGGGAACTCGGCCATCCCGCGCCTTCTTGTCGCGCGTGATCGCGGTGAGCACGGCCTCGACGTCCACGCCCGCGGCCCGGACCGGAAGCCCGACGGCCGCGAGCAGGGCCTCCGGCCGCCCGGCCGTGGCTGCGTCAGCGAGGCCCAGCCGGCGGGCCAGCCTGGCCTCGGCGACGATGCCCAGGGACACGGCCTCGCCATGCGTCCAGCGGGCATAGCCGGTGGCGGCCTCCAGCGCGTGGCCGATGGTGTGGCCGTGGTTGAGCGCGAAGCGCAGCTCGCTCTTCTCCTGCGGGTCGCGTTCGATGACCGAGGCCTTCAGACGGCACGAGCCACCGATGATCCGCTCGAGGACGTCCAGCCGGCGGGCGGCCAGGGAGGCAGCCTCGCGCTCGACCTGCTCGAAATAGGCCAGCTCCAGCACGATCCCGTGCTTGACGATCTCGGCCAGTCCCGAACGGAAGTCGCGGTCGGGCAAAGTTTGCACGACGGCGGGATCGACGACGACGAGCCGTGGCTGGTGGAAGGCGCCGATGAGGTTCTTGGCCCTCGGGTGGTCGATGGCGGTCTTCCCGCCGATGGAAGCATCGACCTGGGCAAGCACCGTCGTCGGGAGCGTGACGAAGTTCATGCCACGCATGTACGTCGCGGCCACGAAGCCTGCGACGTCACCGACCGCGCCTCCGCCGAGGCCGAGCACGGTCGACGTCCGATCGAGCCCCGCCGCCAGCAGGCGGTCCCAGCAGCGCTCGGCCACCGCCAGTGTCTTGGCCGTCTCGCCCTCGGGCACCTCGACCACGATCACCGCGAACCCGGCCTTCTCCAGACCGGCGGCGACGGGCCCCCCGTGCAGCCGCGCGATCGTGGGATCCGTGATCAGCGCGGCGCGCCGGCCGACGCCGAGCGTTCGCAGTCGCTCACCGACGGTGCCGAGCGCCCCTGCCTCGACCACGATCGAGTAGGCCTGGGCACCGAGGTTGACCGGGATGATCATTGCCGAAGGCCGGCCCGCCCCACCTCGCGGTGGCCGCCGGCCACGACGAGGCGGAGGCGGGGCCCGCACATTACCGGGGCGCGACGGTGCTCGGGACCGAGGCGGTGGTGGTATCGCGCCGGATGATCGACGGCGTGATGAACACCACGAGCTCCGTGCTCGTGTTCCGGTCACCGCGCTGCTTGAACAGCCAGCCCAGGAGTGGGATGTCGCCGAAGAGCGGGACGCGGCGGACGCTCTCTTCCGTCTCGGAGTTGGTCACGCCGCCGATGACGAGCCGTTCGCCCTCCTTGATGAGGACCTGGGTCTCGGCCCTCCGCTTGTTGATGGCGGGCGGGTTGCCGCCGCCTCCGAAGTCGACCGTGACGCCGCGGGAGTTGTTCTCGACCAGGACCGTCATCTTGATGCGGTTGATGTCACCCTCGCGCACGACGGTCGGCGTCACCTCCAGCTTGAGCACCGCCTCCTTGAACTGGATCTGGGTGCCCGCCGAGCTGACCGTCGCGTACGGGATTTCCTCCCCGAGAGCAACCGAGGCCTTACTGTTCTCGACCGTGACGATCTCGGGACGGGCAAGCGTACGCGTCTTGCCCTCGCTCTTGAGCGCTTCGAGCGCGAGGTTCAGGTTCAGGCGGCTCCCCACGATGCCGAACGCGATGCCGGCGGTTCCGGCTGAGACGATACCCGGGAGAACGGAGCCGATCGGCAGGTTGATGAGGTTGCCGCCCTGGGGCAATCCGGTCGTCGCGCTGACCGGAAGGATCTCGCCGGTGCCCTGTGTACCGATCATGAGGTTCGGGTTCCGCGGCGTGCCGAGACCCGAGGCCGGGATACCGCCGGTGAGGAGAGTGTTGCCGGGAGAACTCGTGAACCCGCGGCCCACGAGCGTGCCCTGGCTCCCGGTCGCCACGCCGCCACCGCCCCACTGGATACCGAGGGCGAAGAGGTCGTTGCGTGCCAGGATTTCCATCCTCGCCTCGATCTTGACCTGGGGCAGCGCGATGTCGAGCTTCTCACGGATCAGCGTCTTGATCCGCTCGAGGTCGGCCGCGTAGTGCCGGATGAAGAGCGAGTTCGTCGGCTTGTGGGCCTTGATCGTGATGCCCTTGGCCAGCACATCGACCGACGGCGACGGCGGTAGCGGCGGGACCGGCTGGCCGGGACCGAAGAGCTGCGAGAAGGGCGGCGCCGGAATCACACCGGGGCCGAAGGTCGGCGCGGCGGGCGCTGAGCCCCCCTGCAGGCCGAGGATGCCCTCGAGCGTCTTGGCAACTTCCTCGGGATCGGCGTAGGACAGGCGGATCGTCTCTTCCTTGAGAGGGCCGCGCGCGGCTTGCTCGGCGGCCGCCTGCTCGGCGGCGAGCTGACGGGCCTGCGCCTCCTGCTCCTTGAGCTTGGCCTCGGCCAGCTTGGTGCGGATCTCCGTCTCGGACTTCACCTTCGCCTCTTCCAGCTTGGCCCGCGACTCGCGCTCCTTGGCCAGCTGGTCCTGGCTCACGATGCGGATCACGCCGTCCCGCTCGACCTTCACCAGCCCCTTGGCCTCCATGACGGTGTCCAGGGCCAGGTCCCACGGCACGTTGCGCAGCGTGATCGACATCTTGCCCTTCACGTCCTCGCCGAT
>DASWJN010000247.1:0-17799 GCA_036397135.1 Candidatus Methylomirabilota bacterium | reverse complement strand
GATCGTCGCGGTACAGCTCCTCGACGGCGCCCAGCAGCCGCTGGTCGTCGATGCGCTCGACGTTGACGACCTGCGCTTCCATCGCCCACTGCAGATCCCGCGTGAGCGCGTCCACCGCCTTGCCCGGATCCTCCCGGTAGGCCGGCCGGTAGGCGGCCGGCTGGATGGGCTCGCCGAAGGCCACCAGCACGCGGCTGCGAAACGACTTGCGCGCCTCGAACGACAGCCCGACCGGGACCAGCGCCAGCTCGTCCGGGCGCTCGCTCTCGTAGCCGAGCGCGATGCGGGCCGCCCCGGTCTTGATCCGCTGCACGCGCACCTCGGCGTGGGTGGTGCCCTCCGGGTAGATGGCCACCAGCCGGCCGCGGGCGAAGGCCGCGTGGCACGCGCTGAACGTGTCGGCGTTCCGGTCCATCTTGTCGGGATCGTCCTGCCGGCGATAGACCGGGATGGCGCCGCCGGCGAGGAGGAAGCGGGCCAGCAGCGGATTGCGGAACATCGCCGCGGTCGCCAGGTAATGGACCTTGCGCCGCAGCACGCTGCCGACGACCAGCGAGTCGATGAAGTTGTTGGGGTGGTTCACGCAGAGGAGGACGGCGCCGGCGGCCGGCACCCGCTCGGGATGACGGGTATCCACCGCCTTGAACAGGAACCAGAGCCAGAAGCGCGCGATCCCGCGCACGGCGCGGTAGAACCCGTCCAGGCGCTCGGGCGTGGGCGGGGGCGTCATAGGTGACGATGGCGCGCCCGGGGCCGCGTCACGCGCACGCTAGGCTCTCCCCGCGTGACGCTGGAGGAGCGCCTCGAAGTCGCCGGCCGGCAGGGCGCGCGCCCACTCGGCGGCCTCGGAGTCGGGGCCGTACGCCTCGTCCATCCACGCGATCGCTTCCTGCTTCGTGCGGAACAGGCGCCAGACGTGGCCGGCGCCGCCGCCGGGGCGGCGAAGGTGGAAGACGGGGTCGGCGGGCGCGGCCGGCTCGGGGGTCGCCCGCCGGCCGAAGCGGTCCCGCGTGGTCCACGCCACCGCCACGCCATGCGCCGACAGCACGCGGGCGCGCAGCGACTCCTCGCGCGGCAGAGACTCGAGGTCGCCGAGCTGGGGGCCGTAGAAGACGGGCACGGCCTCGGCCGGCAGCGCGAGCGTGGCCGCCATCGGCTGCTCGCCGGCCGCGTCCAGCAAGGCCTTGGACTCCTCGCCCACCCAGAACGTCCCGCCGCCCACCGCCAGGTCGGGCCACGCCTCCACCACGAGTCCCTTCGGCACCCGGGCGCGCCGCCGCACCATCTCGTTGCCGTCCGGCACGAAGTACAGGCGGTTCATGCCGTCAGGGAACGCGGACGAAGCCTTCCATCAGCCGGCGGGCCGTCCGGTACACCGTGACCCGCTCGGCCCACGGCCCGCCGTCCTCGAGCCGGACGGCCGCGTCGAGCGGAAGCACGCCCGACGGATGCCCCAGGACGACGTCGCCCGGGTGCGTGCGCGCCACCTCGTGGACGAGCGTGCCGTCGACGCGGGCGGCCACCGCCAGACACATGGCCACGGTCAGCGGGAAGGCGCGGTGACAGTTGCCCATGGAGATCGCGCGCCCGAGGACGTCGAAGGCGCCGGCGGGATAGCGGACGCCGTCGAGGCCGACGAAGTCGGCCGGTGGCGCCACGAAGGCGATCTTCGGCACCGCCGCGCTCTCGGGCATTCCCATCCGGGCGGCGGCCTCGACCCGCAGCTTCTCCAGGCGCGCGGTCAGGTCGTGATCGGCGTCCACGGCCGCCGGCGTCGCGGTGGGGGTCACGCCGAGGTCGCGGGCCCGCACGAACACCACCGGGTTCGTCGCATCCACGCACGAGGCCTCGATGCCGGCGATGACGTCGCGCGTTCTCCCGGTCGGCAGCAGCCGGCCGGTGCCGGCGCCGCCCGGCTCGACGAAGTCCAGGGCGATGCGGGCGCCGCGGCCCGGCACCCCGGCCAGCTCGAAGTCGCCGGCCACCGCCGCCTCGCCGCCGGCGACCGGCACGTGGGCCACGATGAGCTTCCTCGTGTTGGTGTTGTGGATGCGCACGACGGTCTCGCCCTCGCGGGCGGCCACCAGACCCTCGTCGATGGCGAACGGCCCCACCGACGACGAGCAGTTGCCGCAGTTGCCGGCGTAGTCGACGAACGCCCGTTTCACCTCGACCTGGGCGAACGTGTAGTCGACGTCGGCGCCGGGCAGGGTCGAGGGCCCGATGATGCAGGCCTTGGACAGCGACGAGATGCCGCCGCCGAGGCCGTCGAGCTGGCGGCCGTAGGGGTCGGGGCTGCCGAGGGCGGCCAGGAGGATGGCGTCGCGCGCCGGGCCGGGCGCCGGCAGGTCCCCGGCGTGGAAGACGAGGCACCGGCTGGTGCCGCCCCGCATGTAGACCGCGCGGACCTTCTGCTGTCTCATGCCGTCGCCCTCGTGTGGGCCAGGATCCCGCCGGCGAGCAGGATGTCCCGCTCGCGCGGGGTGAGCGGGCAGGAGGCGGTGAACCGCGCGCCGCTGCGCGTGTTCACCAGCGTCACGCGGTCGCCGGCGGCGAGGGCCGCCCGCAGCCCCGGGAGGCGCAGCCGATCGTCCGGCTCGATGGCGTCGTAGGCGGCCGCGTCGTCGAACACCAGCGGCACGACGCCCCAGTTGACGAGGTTCGCGCGGTGGATGCGCGCGAACGACCGGGCCAGCACCGCCCGCACGCCCAGGTACATCGGCCCGACCGCCGCCGCCTCGCGCGACGAGCCCTGGCCATAGGTCTCGCCGGCCACCAGGATGCCCCGACCGGCGGCCCGCGCGCGCTCGGCGAAGCGGGGGTCGACGTACTTGAAGCAGTGCTCGGCGATGGCCGGGACGTTGGAGCGGAAGACCAGCACGGCGGCGCCGGCGGGGGAGATGTCGTCGGTGGAGATCTTGTCCCCGAGCTTGAGCAGCACCGCGAGCTCCGGCGACTCGGCCACCGGCTCGCCCAGCGGCACGGGCTTGATGTTCGGCCCGCGCACGACCTCGCCGGCGCCGTCGGGCGCGACGAACCCCGCCACCGAGGCGGCGAAGCGCGGTGGCAGGTGCACGGCCGGCTGCGGCCCCAGCGTGCGCGGATCGGTGATGACGCCGGTGAGCGCCGAGGCCGCCGCCACCGTGGACGAGCACAGGTAGACCTCGTCCCCCTTCACGCCGCTGCGCCCCGGGAAGTTCCGGTTGAACGCGCGCAGGCTCCGGGTGCCCGCCGCCGGCACGTGGCCGATGCCCGCACACGAGCCGCACGTCGGTTCCGAGACGGTCGCGCCGCTCGCCAGCAGATCGGCCAGGAGCCCCTCGCGGGCCATCGTCTCGAGGATGCGGTGGCTGCCCGGAAAGACGACGAACGAGACCGAGGCATGGACGCGGCGCTCGCGCACGACGCCGACCACCGAGGCCATGTCGTGCCAGGAGCCGTTGGTGCACGAGCCGACCATCACCTGGTCGATCGCGGTGCCCGCCACCTCCTCCACCGGCACCACGCGGTCGGGCGAGCCCGGCAGGGCGATCAGCGGGCCGATCGAGCCCAGGTCCAGCTCGAGCTGGTCGTCGTACGTCGCCTCCTCGTCCGGCGACGCCGGCCGCCAGTCCTCGCCGCGGCCCAGGCGCGTGAGGAACGAGCGCGCCACCTCGTCGGAGGGGAACACGCTCGTGGTGAGCCCCAGCTCGGCGCCCATGTTGGCGATCGTCATGCGCTGGGCGGCGAGCAGGCCCGGAAGGCCGGGGCCCGCGTACTCGAAGATCTTGCCGCTTCCGCCGCGCACGGTGAGGCGCCGCAGCAGCTCCAGGATGACGTCCTTGGCCGTGACCCACGGCTGCAGCGCGCCGGTGAGCCACACGCGCACGACGGCCGGCATCCGGAAGAAGTACGGCCCGCCGCCCATCGCCACCGCCACGTCGAGGCCGCCGGCGCCGATGGCCAGCATGCCGGCCGCCCCGCACAGCGGCGTGTGGCTGTCGGTGCCGAGCAGCGTCTGGCCGGGAATCGCGAACGACTCCATGTGCACCTGGTGGCAGATGCCGTTGCCGAGCTTGGAGAAAGTCGCCCCGTACCGGCGCGAGACGGTCTGCAGATAGCGGTGGTCGTCGGAGTTGCGGGAATCGACCTGGTAGACCTGGTGGTCGATGTACGTCACCGCGCGGCCCGGCACGACCCGCGGGAAGCCCATGGCCTCGAACTGCAGCCACGCCTGGGTGCCGTTGGTGTCGGTCAGCAGCACCTGGTCGACGCCGATCCCGACCTCGTCGCCGGCCACGGCCTTGCCGGCGACCAGGTGAGACTCGATGAGCTTGCGGGTGAGGCTCAGGGGCATGGGCGGTTCCGGAGGGTCATCGCTTCGAGGTCTCGACGAACGCGCGGCGCTTGGGGCCGACGTAGTCCGCGCGGGGGCGGATCAGGCGGTTGTCGTCGTGCTGCTCGATGATGTTGGCGCTCCACCCGGCGATACGTCCAGCCGCGATCACCGGCGTGAAGAGGTCGACGGGGATGCCCAGCGAGTAGAACAGGGGCGCCGAGTAGAAGTCGACGTTGGGGATCAGCCCCTTGGCCTTGCCGATGCGCTCGTGCAGCTTCACGGCCATCTCGTACCACTTGAACTGGCCCGACTGCCGGCAGGCCTCCTCCGCCAGCCCGCGCAGGATCGCCGCCCGCGGGTCGCCGGCCTTGTAGACGCGATGGCCCATGCCCATGAAGCGGCGTTTCTCGGCCAGGGCGCGGTCGGCGAAGCCGTCGACGTTCGACACCTCCCCGATCTCCATGAGCGTGCGCATCACCGCCTCGCCGGCGCCCCCGTGGAGCGGGCCCTTGAGCGCCCCCACGCCCGCCGCGACCGCCGAGTGCATGTCCGACTGCGTGGAGGTGACCACGCGCGTCGTGAACGTGGAGGCGTTCAGCTCGTGCTCGGCGTAGAGCGTGAGGCTGGCGTCGAAGGCCTTGACCGCCGCCTGGTTCGGCCGCTCGCCGGTGAGCATGGCGAGGAAGCTCGCGGCGTGCGAGAGGCCCGCCGCCGGCGGGATCACGTCCCGGCCCTGGCGGATGCGATGGTGCGCGCAGATCGCGGTGGCCAGCTGGCTGGTGAGCCGCACCGCCTTGCGCACGTTGGCGGCGCGCGAGTTGTCGGTGGTGTCGGGGTCGGACATCCCCAGGATGGCCACCGCCGCCTGCAGCACGCGCATGGGATCGGTGTCGGTGGGCATGAGCCGAAAGGCCTGGAGGAGCTCGGGGGGGACCGCGCGTGCGGCGGTCAGCTGCACGACCAGGCCGTCGAGCTGCGCCGGCTTGGGCAGGTCTCCATGCAGGAGCAGGTGGACGACCTCCTCGAACGAGGCCTGCCGGGCGAGATCGGCGATGTCGTAGCCGCGGTAGGCCAGGCGGCCGTTGGCGCCGTCCAGGTCGCAGAGCTGGGTCTCGGCGGCGACGACGCCCTCGAGCCCCCGGATGAGTCCGCTGCCCTCGGTCATAACTGTGCCCTCTCGACGCAGAGTTGCAGTCGCCGGCGGCGCGCTTCCTCCCTCCGCACGATCACGGCACGATGCTGGTCAACCCCTCGCGCGTGAGCCGCTGCCGGGCCTCGCGGACGGGGTGGCGCCCGGGGCGCGCAGGCGCCACCGGGCCTGGAAAGGATCGGTGAGAGGCCTGGCCATCGAGCCTACGACGGTATACCGTCGCCGCCCGGTGCGCAACGACGCTACTTCTTCTTGCCGTGGCGCTCTCGGCACTCGGCCTGGGGGTTGTAGGTCTCGGGGCCGTAGCACGTGCCCGTGGTGGGCAGGCGCTGGCAGTCGCGGCGGGCGGCGTCCTGGGCGCCGCCCTTGAGACGCTCCTCGACCTGGACCAGGCACTCCTGTTGCGGATTGCAGGTGCGCGCGCGCTGGGCGGAGGTTGGCAGGCTCGAGCAGTCCACGGGCTGGGCCGCCGCCGGCAGCGGGGCGAGGAGGAGCGACGCGAACAGGATCGACCTCACACGATTCATCATGGGCCTCACGTCGTCTGACGCCCGCCGCGCTCCGGCTATTCGGGCCGGCGGGAGCCGAACGCGGGTAACACCTGCTCGGCGAAGGCGTGCAGCGCGTCCCAGTCGTAGGGCCCCTCGCGGAAGGCGATGTTGACGCGCGCGCAGCCGGCGTCGCGGAACGCGTTCAGCATCGTCAGGGTGTCCTTGGGGGTGCCGCGCAGCCAGCCCGAGCGCTCGTCGCCGCGCGGCCCCCAGTGGTCGCGGAAGATCCGCTCGCCACGCTCGGCGCCCCGGGCGTCGGCGCCGAGGTAGAAACCGAGGTTCACGGTGCGCAGGATGGAGCGGGGATCGCGCCTCTCCGTCTCGCACCACTGGTCGAGGACCTTGCTCTTGTGGATCCACTCGTCGGGGCCGATGTAGGGGGCGTTCCAGCCGTCGGCGAAGCGGGCGGCGGCGCGGAGCGTCCGCTTCTCGCCGCGGCCGCCGATCCAGATCGGCACGCGCGGCTGGCGTGGCTTGGGGTTGTTCGGCGCGTTGTCGAGCGTGAAGTGCCGGCCCTGGAAGCTCGCGCGGCGCGACTCGGTGTCGAAGAGCAGGCGCATGACCTGCGCGTACTCCTCCAGCATGTCCTCGCGGATGCCGATGCGCGGCCACTCGTAGCCGAACGCCCGGGCCTCGACCTCGTGCCAGCCGGCGCCCAGCCCGCAGTCCACCCGGCCGTTCGAGAGGTGATCGATGGTGGTGAGCGACTTGGCGTGGAGGCCGGGGTTGCGGTAGGCGACGCAGTAGACGAGCGCGCCCAGGCGCACCCGCGTCGTTTCCACCGCGGCGGCCGTCAGCGTGGTGATCCCCTCGAAGCAGTCGATCTCGCCGCCGCGGGGCGGCGACTCCTGGAAGTGGTCGGAGACGGAGAACCAGTCGAAGCCCGTGGTGTCGGCGAACTTCCACAGCTTGCGCATCTCGTCGAGCGGGCCGCCCAGGTGGCCGATGTGGATGCCGAACGTCATCGCCATCGCTCAGGTCCTCGCGGTCTGGATGTAGAACGTCCCGGTGGCGAGGGCGACCAGCCGGTCGCCGTCGCCGAACACCCTGGCTTCGAGCACGCCGATCCGCCTGGTGCGCTGGACCACCGCCGCCTCGGCGGCGATGGTGCCGCCCGTCACCGGGGCCAGGTAGTTCATCTTGATCTCGAGCGTCGAGCAGTGGTCGCCGCCGTCGAGCAGCGAGACGAGGGCGGCGCCCATCGCGGTGTCGGCCAGGCTGTAGATGACGCCGCCGTGCAGGATCCCGTTGGGATTGAGGTGCCTGGCCTCGACCTCCAGCTCGAAGCGCGCCCGCCCGTCACCCATGGACTTCGGGCGCATGCCGAGCAGCTCGGCGAACTCCCACCCCAAGAGTGCGGCGCCTACTTGAAGTGCGGATCGATGCGCGCGTCGATCAGGTACGGGCCGCCGCTGGCCAGCCCGCGCTCGACGGCCGGCCTCACCTCGGCCGCCTTCTCGACCCGCTCGCCGGGAACGCCGAAGGACTTCGCCAGCCCCACGTGGTCGATGAGCGGCCGGTCGAGGTCCATGCCCACGTACACGTCGTCTTCCGCCGAGAACCCCTTCAGCCCCAGCGTGCGCTGCTTGAGGATCCGGTAGGAGGCGTTGTTGAAGATCACGTAGACCACGGCGATCGAGTCGTGGGCGGCGGTCCACAGCCCCTGGCACGTGTACATGGCGCTGCCGTCGCCGACGAGCGCGATCACCGGCCGCTGCGGCAGCGCCAGCTTCACGCCGAGCGCAGCCGGCAGCCCCCAGCCGATGCCGCCGCCGCGCAGGCCGAAGAAGCTCTTGGCGTCCTCGCAGCCGAAGAAGGTCCGGACGCCGGCGCCCGAGGAGATCGTCTCGTCGATGATGACGGCGCCGGCGGGCGTGGCCTCGGCGACCGCGTGGACGAGCGCCAGCGGCGACATCGGGGTCAGGGCCGCGGCCTGCCGCGCCGTCTTCTCCAGCTCCGCCCGCTCGGCGGCGTTGGCGGCCACGGCCGCCTCGCGGCGCCGGGCCGCCTGCGGGTGGCCATGCGTGCCCGTGAGGCGGCGGATGGCCTCGCACAGCTCGGGCAGCGTGGCCTTGGGATCTCCCTGGATGCCGACGGCGGCCGCGTAGTTCTTGCCGATCTCCCACGGGTCGACGTCGATGTGGATGATCTCGAGACCGTGCGGCATGGGCTCGACGTCGGACGGCAGCGAGAGCGTGAAGAGATCGGCGCCGATCGAGCACAGCAGGTCGTAGCGCATGAGGAACGCGCGGATCGGCGGCGCCAGCCGCGGGAACGTCCCTCCGGACAGGGGGTGGGAGAAGGGGAAGTTGCAGGTCGAGGCCACGCCCTCGCTGACGACGGAGGTGCCGAGCAGCTCGGCCAGCTCGATCAGCTCGCCGAGCGCGTCGGAATGGGCGACGGCGTCGCCGGCCACGAGCAGGGGCCGCTCGGCACGGACCAGCCGCCGGGCGGCGTCCTCGATGGCGGCGCGGTCGCCGACCAGGCGCGGCGCCACGCGCGTGGAGGCGCCGAGGTCGACGTCGCGCTCGGCGTTCAGCACGTCCACCGGCAGCGAGAGGAAGACCGGCCCGGTGGGATGGGCCAGCGCGGTCTTCACCGCGCGCCGCACGATGCGCGGCAGATCCTCCAGGCGCCGCGCCTCCGTCGACCACTTCACGTAGGGCCGGGCGACCGGCGGCAGATCCGACCAGAGGATCGGCTCGGTCACCGTGAAGCACTGGTCGTGCTGGCCGGCGGTGAGCAGGAGCGGCGAGCCGGCCTTGTAGGCGTCGTACAGCATGCCCATCGCGTTGCCGAGGCCGGGGGAGACGTGGACGTTCACGGCGGCGAGGCCGCCGCTGGCCTGGGCGTAGCCATCGGCCATCGCGATGGCCGGCGCTTCTTGCAGCGCCAGCACGTAGCGGATGTCGGGCTGACGCGCGAGGCCGTCCATGAGCGGCAGCTCGGTGGTGCCGGGGTTGCCGAACATGACCGAGACGCCTTCTTGCCGGAGGATCTGGAGGAACGCTTGCTTGCCGGAGATGAATGGCATGGTGGCCGCGATCATAAACCCCGCCGACGCTTGATTCCAGGGGTGTCCGGGTGCGACCCTGTCCCCCGTGCCCGCCGCGGAACCCCCGCTGATCCTGCGCGCCGCCCGGCGGGAGCCCACGCCGGTCACGCCGGTGTGGCTGATGCGCCAGGCCGGCCGCTACCTGCCCGAGTACCGGGCGATGCGCGAGCGTCACGGCTTCCTGGAGCTGTGCCGCACGCCGGAGGCGGCCGCCGAGGTCACGCTGCAGCCCGTGCGGCGCTTCGCGCTGGACGCGGCGATCCTGTTCGCCGACATCCTGTTGATCGTCGAGCCGCTCGGCGTGGGGCTGGAGTTCGCGCGCGGCGAGGGGCCGGTGATCCACCGGCCGGTGCGCTCGGAGGCCGACGTGGCCCGGCTGGAGCCGATCGACGTGGAATCGAGCGTCGGCTCGGTGTTCGAGACGGTGCGTCTCGTGCGCCGTGCGCTGCCGCCCCCGGTCGCGCTCATCGGCTTCGCGGGCGCGCCATTCACCGTGGCGTCCTACGTCGTGGAGGGCGGCGCCTCGCGGGATTTCCTCTGGACCAAGCGCCTGATGTACGAGGCGCCGGCCGCTTGGCACCGCCTGATGGAGGTGCTGGCCGGCGCGACCGCCGCCTACCTCAACGGCCAGATCGACGCCGGCGCCCAGGCCGTGCAGCTGTTCGACTCCTGGGTCGGCGCGCTGGCGCCGGACGACTACCGCGTGTACGTGCTCCCGCACACGCGCGCGGTGATCCGGGCGCTGCGGCCGGGCACCCCGGTCATCCACTTCGGCACCGGCACCGCCACGCTGCTGCCGCTCATGCGCGAGGCCGGCGGTGACGTGATGGGCCTGGACTGGCGGGTGGACCTGGACCGCGGCTGGGCCGCCGTCGGCCCCGACGTGGCCGTGCAGGGCAACCTCGATCCGGCTGCGCTGCTCGCCAGGCCCGCGGTCTTCCGCGAGCGCGTGCAGGCGATCCTCGCCCGCGCCGCCGGCCGCCCCGGCCACATCTTCAACCTCGGCCACGGCGTCCACCCGACCACGCCGGTCGAGCACGTGCAGGCGCTGGTGGACATGGTCCACGAGCTGAGCGCGCGATGATCGATTCGGTCCTGCTGATCGGCTTCGGGGGCCCGACGGCGCCGGGCGAGATCCGGCCGTTCCTCGAGCTCGTCGCGCGCGGCCGGCGGATCCCGGCCGAGCGGCTGGAGGAGGTCGCGCACCACTACGAGCTGATGCCGGGCGGGCGGTCGCCGCTGCGTGAGCTGACGGAGGCCCAGGCGGCCGGGCTGCGGGCGGCGCTGGCGGCGACCGGGGGCCGGGCGCTGCCGGTCTTCGTCGGCATGCGCAACTGGCATCCATTCCTGCACGAGACGCTGGCCGAGATGGCCGCGCGCGGGCGGCGCCGCGCGCTCGGCATCATCCTGTCCTCGTTCCGGACCGAGGCCTCGTGGGAACGTTACGCGGTCGACGTCGCCGCCGCCCGGGCGCGCACGCCGGACGCGCCCGAGATCGTGCTGGCGCCGCCATGGTTCGAGCACCCGCGCTTCGTGGCCGCGGTCGCCGACGGGGTCGTCCGGGCGCTGGAGCAGGTGCCGGCGGGCGAGCGTGCCGGGACCCCGCTGGTGTTCACGGCCCACAGCGTGCCCGTCGCGATGGCCGCGGCGTCGCCCTACGTCGAGGACTTCACCGCGGCGGCGCGGGCGGTGGCCGCCCGCGCCGGCCACGCGCGCTGGTCGCTCGCCTACCAGAGCCGCAGCGGCAGCCCGCGCGACCCGTGGCTGGAGCCGGACATCGGCGACGTGATCCGGACACTGGCCAAGGACGGCCGTCGCCACGTCGTCGTCTCGCCCGTCGGGTTCGTCTGCGACCACGTGGAGGTGCTCTACGACCTGGACGTCGAGGCCCGGCAGATCGCGGTCGAGCATGGCATGACCCTGCACCGAGCGCCGGCGGTGAACGCGCATCCGCAGTTCGTCGCGATGCTGGCGGAGATCGTCCAGGCGGCCTCATGAAGCTCGTGGTCATCGGCGGCGGCATCGCGGGGCTGGCGGCGGCCCACCGCGCGGTGGAGCTGGCCCGGGAGCGGAGTCTCCGGCTCGACCTGGCGCTGCTCGAGGCGCGAGATCGCCTGGGCGGCACGATCGCCAGCGAGCGCGTGGACGGGTTCCTCGTCGAGGCCGGCCCCGATTCGTTCCTTTCCGAGAAGCCGTGGGCGCTGGCGCTGTGCCGGCGTCTCGGCATCGAGGACCGGCTGGTCCGCACCGACGACCGGTTCCGCAAGGTCTTCGTCTGGCACCGCGGCCGGCTCCACCCGCTGCCCGACGGCTTCCAGCTCCTGGCGCCGACCGCGCTGCTCCCGTTCGCCACCTCGTCGCTCTTCTCGCTGCCCGGCAAGCTGCGGATGGCGCTCGACCTCGTGCTGCCCCGCGGCGGCGGCGGCGACGACGAGAGCCTCGGCGCGTTCGTGCGGCGCCGGCTGGGGGCCGAGGCGCTCGAGCGCGTGGCCCAGCCGCTGGTGGCCGGCATCTACACCGCCGATCCCGACGACCTCAGCCTGACCGCCACCATGCCGCGCTTCGTCGAGCTGGAGCGCACCGAGCGCTCGATCATCCTGGGCCTGCGGCGCGCGCTGCGCCGGGCGCCCCAGCCGGGTACCAGCGGCGCCCGCTGGTCGCTGTTCGTCACGTTCGCCGGCGGCATGGAGGAGCTGATCGGCACCCTGGCGGCGCGGCTGCCCCCCGGCGCCGCCGTGCTCAAGCAGCGCGCCAGCGGCCTCGAGCGTGTGGGCGCGCGGTGGCGCGTGGCGACCTACGAGGGCGCCGGCTTCGAGGCCGACCGCGTGATCGTGGCCACCGAGGCCCACGCGGCCGCGCGCCTGGCGCGCTACCTCGACCCGGCGCTGGCGACGCTGCTGGAAGAGATCCCCTACGCGTCGGCGGCGACCGTGTCGCTCGGCTATCGCCGCGCCGACGTGCCGCACCCGCTCGACGGCTTCGGCTTCGTGGTGCCGCGCCGCGAGGGCCGCGCGTTGCTGGCCGGGACGTTCTCCAGCGTGAAGTACCCGGGGCGCGCGCCCGACGGCCACGTGCTGATCCGAGGCTTTCTGGGCGGGATGCTGAACGCGGAGGTCCTGGCCGAGGACGATGCGGCACTGGTCGGGCGGGCGCGCGTCGAGCTGCACGAGGCCCTCGGCATCACCGCCGAGCCGGTCCTCACGCGCCTGCACCGCTGGCCCGCCTCGATGCCGCAGTATCACGTCGGCCATCTCGCGCGCGTCGAGACGATCGAGCGCGCGGTCGCCGCGCTGCCGGGCCTGGCGCTGGCCGGCGCCGCCTACCGCGGCGTCGGCATCGCCGACTGCGTCCGCGCCGGCGAGGCGGCCGCCGAGCGCGCGTTCGCCTGAGATCTCGACGTCGCGAACATCATGCGACGCCAACTCCTGTCCACGTGTCACGGTTGGGGGAGCGCGGCCGCGGTCTCCTTGCCCGGCACCACCGGCACGATCTCGAACTCGATGAGGTCGGACCACGCGGCCACCCAGCGCTGCAGCAACGTGACGTCGTCGCACTCCATCAGCTGAAAGCAGCGGCCGACGTCCGCGGACACCCAGCTTCCCACGAACGCGAGACCATCCGGCGTCATCCGGCCCTTGTCGCGGAACCGCCGATACACGGCGCTCGCGTCCTGATTGCGGAACCGCTCGACGACCATGAAGAGCATCCAGGCCTCCTCTTGTTCATGGGGGCCCCGAGATGGCCCCCAAACCCCCCGGCGCTCGTCGCGCCCCGGCGGAGCCGGGACGCGCCTCGATGACCCGCGCCGGCCTGGAGGTGGCCCCATCTCCGCGGACGCTCCCGGGCGCTCGTCGCGGCGGAGCCGGGACGCGCCTCGATGACCCGCGCCGGCCTGGAGGTGGCCCCCCGCCGCGCACCGACCCTCGCCGGGCCCCGACGCTCGTCGCGCCCCGGCGGAGTGGAGCGTTCCTCAGGCCACTGCGATGACCGTGGTGGCGGCCAGCTCGTCGATCTTCGCCGGCGCGTAACCGAGCAGCTCGCCCAGCACCTGGCGGGTGTGCTCGCCGATGCGGTAGGGCGCGCCGGCCGCCGGGGTCACGGGCTGGCCGTCGACGTGAAACGGCGTGGCGGTCACGCGAACCTTGCCGCGGCCGGGATGCGGCACCTCGGGGAAAGCGCGGCGCGCCTCCAGGTGCGGCAGCGCCGCGACCTCCGGCGGCGACAGCACCGGCGCGGCCGGCACCCGGGCTGCCCGCAGCGCCTCCAGCGCGCCCTCGCGGGTGGCGAAGCCGTCGAGCCAGGCGAGCACGATGTCACGGATGGCCGGCCAGTTCTCGCGCCGCGCGGCGGGGGTGCCGAAGCGGGGATCGTCGGCCAGCTCCGGCCGCTTCATCGCCGAGCACAGGCGCGACCAGAGCTGCGGCGCGCCGACCGTCTGCGTGACCATGTCGCCGCCCTCGAGCGTGTGGGCGATCATGCCCGGACGCGGCCCCGGGTACACGGCGCCGCCGTTGAGCGCGGCGCCGAACGTGATGTCCTCGGCCGCGATGAGCGCCTCCAGCATCGAGACGTCGAGATACGCGCCCTGCCCGGTGCGCGCGCGGCGGACCAGTCCCGCCAGGATCGCGCCGAACGCGTGGGTCCCCGACAGCACGTCGGCCGCCTGCAGATACCCGATGCGGGGCTCCGGATCGGCCTGGCGCTCCAAGTGCATGACGCCGGACATGGCATTGATGATGTGGTGGAACGCCGGGAAGTCGCGCAGCGGGCCCGTCTGGCCGAAGCCGGAGATCGAGCAGTAGACGATGTCGGGCTTCACGCGCGACAGCGACGGGTAATCGCAGCCGAGCCGGGCCGCCACGCCGGGCACGAAGTTCTCGATCGCCACGTCGGCGGCGCGAGCCAGGTCGAGCACCACCTCTCGACCGCGCGGGTGACCGAGGTCGAGTCCGATGCTCTGCTTGCCGGCGTTGAGCCGGACGAAGTAGGTGGCCTGGTCGGTGCGGCCCTCCTCGAGCTGCGTGTAGCCGCGCCGCGTGTCATCGCCCTCGCCCGGCCGCTCGATCTTCAGCACCCGCGCGCCCAGGTCGGCCAGCAGCCGCGTGCAGTACGGCCCGGCCAGGACGCGGGTGAAGTCCAGCACGGTGAGTCCCTCGAGCAACGCCTCGGGCATGGACGATCCCTCCTGGTGGATGCGCGCGGCTCCGAGCATACCCGACGAGGCGGTCCGGGGGCACGTCGGCTCCGGCGTGGTGGCGGAGCATCATCCCTGGGACGGATGAGGAGCGAGACCGACCTGGCCGTCACGCGGAGCCGGATCTTTTCGGGCTCCCACTTCGCCATGCCCCAGGGTAGTGTAGGCCCCATGCCGACGATCGCCGCCGCCGAGCTGGAGCGCCTCGCCCGCGACGTCTTCGCCGCCCGCGGCGTGCCGGACGACGACGCCGCCTGGATCGCGGCGATGCTCGTCCGCGCCAACCTGCGCGGCCACGACTCCCACGGCGTGATCCGCATTCCCCAGTACGTGGCGGCGCTCAAGGCGGGCACGCTGAACCCCAAGCCGCAGCTGGCGCTGGTCGTCGACACGCCGACCATCGCCGTCCTCGATGGCGACGGGGGCTTCGGCCAGGTGGTCGCGCGGCGGGGCATCGCGCTGGCCATCGAGCGGGCGCGCGCCCACGGGCTGGCCGCGGTGGCGCTGCGCGGGGCCAACCACGTCGGCCGGCTCGCCGACTACGCCGAGCTGGCGGCGCGCGAGGGGCTGGTCGGGCTGCTGTGGGTCAACGCGCGCGGCGGGCTGAACGTGGCGCCATGGGGCGGCGCCGCCCGCCGCCTCGGGACCAACCCGCACGCGATCGGCATTCCCGGCCCCGGCGGCACCGTGGCGATGTCGCACGACTTCGCCACCAGCGTGTGGGCCGAGGGCAAGTTGCGCGTGAAGTTCAACCGGGGCGAGATGGTGCCGTCGGGCATCATGCTCAACGGCCGGGGCGAGCCCTCCACCGATCCACGGGAGTACTACACGGAGCCGCCCGGCTCGCTGCTCACCGCCGGGGCCCACAAGGGCTTCGGGCTGTCGATCGCCGTGGAGATCCTGGCCGGCATCCTGTCGGGCGCGGGCGCCGCCAGCGGCGAGCCGTCGGTGTTTCGCAACGGCACGCTGATCGTGTGCGTCGATCCCGCCCGCTTCATGCCGCCGGTGGAGTTCCACGCCCAGGTGGCGGCGCTGCTGGACTGGGTACGCTCGGCGCCGCTGGCGGCCGCGGCGCAGGAGATCCTGATCCCGGGCGAGCCGGAGGCGCGGATGGAGCGCGAGCGCCACGCCGCCGGCGTCCCCATCGAGGACGCGACGTGGCGGCAGATCCTCCAGTGCGCCCGGGAGGTGGGCGTCGATGCTTGAGGTGGTCACCATGAAGGAGATCGACGCGATCTTCGCGGTGACCGACGGCCTGGGCATTCACCGGGAGACGCTGGTGATCCCGCTGGGGCCCGCCACCCCGGGCCGCGTGCGCCGCCTGCCGAGCGGCAAGCTGGAGATCACCGTCGATGCCAGCCGGCCCATCGACGAGTGGGTCAAGGAGCTGCCCCCGCTCATCGCCGCCGCCGGGCGGTGACCGCGCGCCGCCGCGCCGACCGCGGCCTCGGCCGGGATACGCGCGGCGCGTCGAGGTTGTCGTCGATGACCCGGGCCAGGCAGTCCAGCGCCGGCAGCGAGTAGACGTAGGTCTTCCAGCCGATCGCCACCTGATCGGCCGGCGCGCCGGGCGCCGGCGACGGGTAGATCGTCACGCCCACGTTGGGGCCGGGTCCCGTGCAACCGCCTGCACACGCCTCGCGCACCCGAACCCTGTCGCCCAGGCCCCGCGCGGCGATCAACGCCTGCAGACGCTGAACGATCGCGGGCGCGTCGAGCCGGCCCGCCCGCGCGCCGCTCTCGACCGGAAGCACGACGACGCCCGCCTCGCGGGGACAGACGGTGATCACCAGTCGCCGGACGATCCCTCTCATCGGCGGGGCGCGCGGCGCCGCTTCTCCCGCCGGCCTCCGGCGAGAGGCCCCGGGCGGCGATCGTTGGTGTTCCTGGCCTGCGCTTGGGCCGCCAGCCGGGCGGCCGCCAGGGCGGGGTCGGCCGCGGGAGGATGCCAGCGGCATCGCACCCGGCGCGCCAGCGCGCGACGCAGGCCGGCTCGATACCCGTCGTCGGCCAGGAGGCCCCCGCTCCAGGAGACGGAGATCGGCGGCACGAGACGCAGGCGGCGGGCCACGACGGCAGCCAGCCCAGCCAGCTGCTCCTGGCCGGCGGCGGCGACGGCCCGCGCGCGCCGGTCGCCCCGGCGGGCGCGAGCCAGCACGCCGGGGGCGAGCGCGGCGATGCGGGCGACCGCATCGGCACGGCGGCCGAGGGCGCGCGCCAGGCGTGCGGCGTCCGGACGCCCGCGCAGCCACTCGCGACCGAGCCAGAACGCGGAGCCCTCGTCCCCCAGCAACGGCCCGAGTCCGCCCGCCCGCGCCAGGCGCCCGTGGCCGTCGCGGCCCAGCACGATGGAGCCGGTGCCCGCGAGCACCAGCACGCCCGGCCGGCCGCCGAGCGCACCGAGCAAGGCCGCCTCGGCGTCGGAGATGACCTCGACCCGACCGGCGAGGTGGCGGAGACGGTCGCGCAGAGCCCGCCGTTCGGCCCGGGTCCAGACTCCGCGCGCGGCGACGACAAGCGAGCCGATCTGCCGCGGTCCGCCGCAAAGTCTGCGCAAAACCTTGGAGAGTTCCGGTAGCCCGGTGACACGCGCGCGCCGGCGCCGGATTCGCCCGTCGCGCAGCGCGACGGTGCGAATCCACGTGCCTCCCAGATCGACGCCGACGGCGGGCGGCGGATGCCGCTGTCGAGCCCCAGACATGGCTGACGGTGCCGTCCATTATGCGTACGGCGTTCCTGCTCCGCGAGGGGCAGTCGAGCGCCTCGTCGGGACTACCCCGGCACTGGCACAGGACGTGCTGGTGGATTCCTTTTCCGCAGGAGGCGCGCTCCATGGGCAGGGCCCTGATGGTCTGGTTCCTCGTCGCCGGCGCGATGGCGGCGCCGGCCGGGAGTCCACGCGAGGTCGTGCAGGCGGCCGTCAGCCGCGTCATCGCGGCGATGCAGCGCGGCGAGATCACCCCGGCCGATCCCTCCCCGACGCGGCCCCTCGTGCTGGAGCAGCGCCGGCTCGAGATCCGTCGCATCGCCGGCGATCTGTTCGACTTCGACGAGATCTCGCGCCGCGCGCTGTCCCGGCACTGGACGGCGCGCAGTCACGAGGAGCAGGCCGAGTTCGTCCGCCTCTTCGCCGACCTGCTGGAGCGCACCTACGTCGGGCGGATCGAGGCGTACAGCGGCGAGCGGATCGTCTACGTGGGCGAGGCGATCGACGGCTCGTACGCCACCGTGCGCTCACGGGTGCTCGGGCGCCGCTCCGCCGACACGCCGCTCGACTACCGGCTGCACCTGCGCGAGGGCCGCTGGAAAGTCTACGACCTGCTCATCGACCACGTGAGCTTCGTCGCCACCTATCGCAGCGAGTTCAATCGCATCCTGCGGCGCGAGCCCTGGGCCGCCCTCGTCGAGCGCCTGCGCCACCAGAACGACTCCGCCGCCGCCCTCATCCGCATGCCTCAGTGACATGGGGGGCCCCGACATGGCCCCCCATACCCCCCCAACGCTCGTCACGGCCCGGCGGAGCCGGGCCGC
>DASWJN010000246.1:0-2563 GCA_036397135.1 Candidatus Methylomirabilota bacterium | reverse complement strand
CCGTTCTCGAGCGCGGCCTCGCCGAGGCCGTAACCCTCGACGAGGGCGGCGACGTGCGCATCGCTCGCGCCCTGGTGGCTGGCTGCGACGGCGGCGATGACCCCGTTCGCCAGCACGCCGGAGGCACCGGCGAAGATCCCGCCCATCGCCGTCGCGACGCGGGAGCCCAGGCCGTGCCGGTGCGCGGTCGCCGCCGCGTCGGCCGCCAGCACGCGGCCGGCGTGGAGTGCGCGGCCGCACGGCTCCGCCGGGGCGTTGACATACACCACGGCGTCGTGGGTCAGCGAGGCGGCCGCGACATGGGCGACGAGGTCGGGATCGAGGACGACGGCGGCGTCGACCCGGTGTCCGTCGACCGGGCCGCCGCCCTCGACGCACGCGGCGAGCCCGGCCTGGCGCAGGAGGGCGCCGAGAACGTCACAGCCGAGCTGCACGTCGCCGCGATCGCGGCCGTAGAGGCGAATCCGGAGCATCACGCCGCCCGGGCGCCCGCCAGCTTGCGGTAACGCTGGAGGCCGAGCAGCGCCGCCCCCAGCGCGGTCGTGACCTGGGGGGCGTCGGGCACGTTCACCGGCACGCCGAGCTTGTCGCGCAGCGCCGCCACCATGCCGGCCTGCAGCGCGACGCCGCCGATGAGCGTCACCTCGCCGTCGAGGCCCACCCGCGTGAGCAGGCTCAGGGCCCGGTCGGCCAGCGAGTTGTGGATGCCGCGCAGGATGTTCTCGACGCCCACGCCCTCGGAGACGTGGTTGATGATCTCGGATTCCGCCAGTACGGCGCAGACGCTGGAGATCGGCTGCGGCGTGCTGGCGCCCAGGGACAGTGCGCCGATGTCGGCGAGGCCGACCTCGAGGTACTTGGCCGCGCGCTCGAGGAACCCGCCCGAGCCGGCGGCGCACTTCTCGTTCATGTGGAACTCCTTGACCTTGCCCCCCTCGCGGAGCTTGATGGCCCGCGAGCACTGGGCGCCGATGTCCAGCACGTAGCGTGTCCCCGGGAAGACCGCGGCGGCGCCCCGGGCGCCACACGTCAGGTCGGTGATCTGGATGTCGCGGAAGGGGACGGCGTAGCGGCCGAGCCCGGTCGTCGCGACGTAGGCGACGTCGCCTTCCATCGCGCCCGCGTCCTGCCGGGCTGCCGCTAGCGCCTCGCCCGTGACCTTCTCGAAGTCGGCCTTGGTGCGGAGGAGGCCGTGGCCCCGCACCGCGCCGTCGGCGTCCACCAGCACGGCCTTCGTGGTCCCGGATCCGATGTCGATCCCGGCAATCAGCATGGTCACGACCTCCCCGCGACGGCCGGTTCCACCGTCGCCGGCTGCGCGGCCTGCGCGCGCTCGAGCGCGAAGAGGGCGGCGCCGAGCGCGCCCATGAAGTGGCCGTCGGCGCTGACGTTGAGCGGCTTGCCGAGCACGGCCTCGAGCGCCCGGACCATGCCGACATTGCGGGAGACGCCGCCGGTGAACGTGATCTCCTCCTCGACGCCGACCCGGCGGATCAGCGCCATCGTGCGGGCGGCGATGGCCTTGTGGACGCCGCCCAGGATGTCCTCCACCGTCTTGCGCTGGGCGAGGTAGGACATGATGTCGGACTCGACGAACACGGTGCAGACCGAGGTCAGCCGCACCGGCTGGGTGGCCTCGAGCGACAGCGCGCCGATCTCGTCCAGGCCCACACCCGTGACGTCGGCGGCGGCCGACAGGAAGCGGCCGGTGCCGGCCGCGCACTTGTCGTTCATCGAGAAGTCGACGACGGAGCCGTCGGCACCCACCTTGATCGCCTTGGTGTCCTGTCCGCCCATGTCGAGCACGGTGCGGGTGGCCGGGAAGAGCCAGTGGGCGCCGCGGGCGTGGCAGGTGATCTCGGTGATCTGGGCGTCGCCGAACGTGACCTTGTAGCGGCCGTAGCCGGTGCCCACGACGTAGCCCACCGCCGCGCGCGCCAGGCCGGCGAGCCGGGCCGCCTCGACGAACGCCGTCTCGCCGGCCCGCGAGACGTTGGCCCCGGTCGGGATCAGCACGCGGGCGACGATGGTGCGGGATTCGTCCACGATCACCGCCTTGGTCTGGGTCGAGCCGACGTCGACTCCGGCGCCGTAGATCATGCGGACCTCCTCCTCGGGATCGTGAGCGTGGCCAGGGTGACCGGGCGCCGCTGACCGGCGGCCACGATGAGCGCGGACTTGGCGCGCGCCTGCCCCGCGATCGCCAGCACCGCGGCCAGCGCCGTCGGCAGCGGCGCCCAGGGCGGGACCACCAGCGCGAGCGCGATGAGCACGCACGGCGCCACGTAGCCGATGACGACGAGCTCGATCGCCGGCGCCCCCACGCGCAGCGGCGCGGTGGCGCGCGCGAACGCGGGATCCGGCGACCACTTCAGGTAGGCGAGCCAGACCACCATCCCGAGCACCAGCACTGCCAGGGCGATCCACAGGAATCCGTCGCCCGGCACCCGCCCGGCCAACAGCTCGGCCAGCACGAGGAGACCGGCGCCGGACACGGCCGCCGAGGCCGTGAACACGACCGGCATCAACGGCACGTTCCAGGCCGCCATGGCGCGCGCCCGGC